>JARGNK010000327.1 GCA_029213145.1 Rubripirellula sp.
GCTGCACACTCGTGATCGCTGCACACTCGTGATCGCTGCACACTCGTGATCGCTGCACACTCGTGATCGCTGCACACTCGTGATCGCTGGGGACCGAAGGCCATGGGAACCAGCGGTTGTTGGCTGCGAGGGCAAACTTCATTCCCCGGGACAGCGATCTGCATTGTGCGGGGCAATCGGTATCACCAAAACGTAAACCGGAGGAAGGCCAACGCGACGAGAAATAGGACCGCAGGGATGCCGAGCAAGGCGAGGATCAAGCAGCCCAAAGCTCGATTGATTTTCCATGAGTCGTCATAGGCAAGGGTCGTGGGATGATCCTTTGATTCGATTCCCAGAGCGTTCAGCGCGTGGTTATCCTCGGGCGTTGATGACTCGATGGGTTGACTGAACGGATTTGGAGGCTCATTCGTCATAGAGTGGCGAGATAGATTGGATCGGGCTGTGAATGTCTGCCTTAAAAAAATAGGTACCTTAAGTTACTCAATCTCGCTGAGGTGTGCATTCGATTAAAGACTATCAATGCTATTGAACCAGTAAAAATGGAAATGCGAGGCGATCGAGTCTGGTTTCACCTTATTTTTTTCAGCGGTAACGAAGGTTGGGAACGGGGAATTCGTTTTGGTTTGTGGGGTGGATGGAGTGGAGTTGCTGCCGTTGAACTTCCTTGCCGACCGCTGAGCTTGAAAAGGTGCTTTGACGCATTATTCGCTGTTGGAGAGGATTTATGAAACGGGTCGCTTCTTGGTGATCTGCTCAGGACGGCGTCCTTTGACAGCTTTATAAATTGAAAGTCGAATTGTTCATCTTTGGGGCTAGGCTCTCTTACCACCTGACTTGGGTTTTGGGACGCGTTTCAGTCGCAATCTCAATTGAGATAGTGATTTGATTGTCGCACTTTTCGCATGAAGCTATAGGCTCCAACCAAGAAAACCGCAGTGACAATCAATCCAAATATCAAAGCTGTGATTAAGAAGAAGACCGCTTCTTTGTAAGCGGCCTCGACACGCTTCGTCGAGTAATCTTGAAGCCTTGCCGAAAAAATCTGCATTCCTCCTTGGTAAGCAAGTTTTTGAGATCGGTAGGTATCGCTGTTGAGTAAGCTCCAGCCTTTTTCCTTGTTGCCCTGCGCGACCGCCTCGAAGGCGCGGCTCTCAATTTGTATCAGTGCCTCGTTCGCAGCGTTGACTTCGTCCAATCCAGCCTTGGCATCTGGGACAAGTGTGACTGCTTCATCGATACTTGCGATCAATTCACGTTCATATTCTTGGTAGCGTTCACGCCACCTTGTTTCGCCGGTAAGGGTTGCTAACGCACAGGAATTCGTGAGCACTTCATCGGCGTATTGGATGTCTCCACGTAATTCCTGCACCCGCATATCACGTTCTTGAATCGTTTTGATAATGCGATTGTTTCGATATGCCATGCCCGCGAAAGTTGCCGAAAGAATTGCCAACATCAGAACGCTTGTTCCCGCAACGATTGACGGGAGTGGATTGCGTCGCATCCAGGAAACTATCTGCTCATAAGGAGTCGAAGCACGAGCGAGGATCGGTTCACCATTGAGAAACCGCCTTAGATCTGCTGCGATCTCTGCGGCGTTTAAATAACGATTACCCACCGATTTCTGCAGGCACTTCAAGCAGATTGTTTCCAAGTCTCGCGGGCACGCTGGGTTCAACCGACGAATGGGGACAACTTCACCTTGGATCACCAAGTTGAGTGTTTCAATCACACTTGCGGCTTGAAAAGGGGGCTGACCCGACAGCAGCGCGTAAAGGATCGCACCGATCGCATAAATGTCCGTCGCGTGGTTCGTTTGACCACTTTTGCCGCTCGCCTGTTCGGGAGACATGTAGCCGAGGCTCCCCATCACCATTCCGGTTCGCGTATGGCCTTCGTCTTCATCGAGTTTTTTGGCCAAGCCAAAGTCGACAATTTTTGGCGCGCCGTCGGTATCAAAAAGCACGTTACCGGGCTTTAGATCTCGGTGAATTACGCCTGCACGATGCGAGTGTTCCATCGCATCGGCAATGCTGGCAACGAGTCGAGCGGATTCTTGGGGAGAAGGAGTGTTTCCTGTCAAGCGATCTGTGAGGCAGCCGCCAGGGCAGTATTCCAAAGCAATAAAGGGGCGTCCATCTTGTTCACCAATTTCATACACTTGAACGATATTTGGATGTTTTAATCTGGCTACGGCTTCGGCCTCGGTTTGAAATCGTTCAAGTTCACTATTTCCCGCGTGTCCGCCCGCAAGAATCACCTTCAAAGCAACGGTACGCTTGAGACGGAGATCTCGCGCTTCGTAGACGACCCCCATTCCTCCCCGACCAAGTTCAGCCACGATTTCGTAGGCTGCAATCTGCTTGGGCGCGGCTGCTTCGGCTGCCTGAATCGCTGGTCTTGTCGGCTCCTTCAGTTGGGCTTTTCGTTCATGGATTGTTTCTCTTTCAAACGATTTTTCATGTTCGGGGAAAAAAGCGGCAGTCTCGCTAAGTTCATCTTCGGAAGCTTTTTTGGCTTTTTGAATAGCTTCGTTGTCAGAGTTGTCAGCAGGTTGATCATCAATTGGCATTTTTGAAGTTCCTGACGCTTGGCTTTCGGGACGCACGCGCGAAGGTGAGATCTTGGGAAACCGCTGGTAATGCGAACCGGCGGCGATCGTCGGGAGTTGGCAATCGATACATTTTAGAGGTGGGGAAAAAATCGCCGCACAGTGATCGACGCTTCAGGAAAGTTCGATCACGGGATTGGTTGTCATGATGTCAGCGAAGGCTGAGGAACTCGGTTTCAGGATCTGTTCTTGAGGAAAGGCTGCGGCGTTCAATTCTTCCGAGAGGGGCGTCTAAGGTTCTGAGATTGCGGTCGCTTCATCTGCGTGCGCGGTTCCTAATGAGCATTGCACTACGCACACCCTTGCAGTTGCGGTATCGATCCCGACTAACGCATTAAACGTAACGCTGACATTGATTTACGTCAATTATGTCGGACTGAATTCGGGCCAGCCGGGACCCCGGGCCAGCCGGGGACAGGCATTGTCTCGCCGGGGGTGTCTTCGGGTGTCTTCGGGGACAGGCATTGTCTCGTTGGGGACAGCGAATGGCTGACGGTGATAGGGACAGGTTGGGGACAGGCATTGTCTTGGGGGACAGGGAGTGTCTTGGGGGATAGGCATTGTCTTGGGGGACAGGGAGTGTCTTGGGGGATAGGCATTGTCT
>JARGNK010000112.1:0-1931 GCA_029213145.1 Rubripirellula sp.
CTGCACATGACGAA
Organism: Rubripirellula sp.; assembly: GCA_029213145.1. Lineage (GTDB taxonomy): Bacteria > Planctomycetota > Planctomycetia > Pirellulales > Pirellulaceae > Rubripirellula. The sequence goes on from JARGNK010000112.1 coordinate 15, forward strand.
TTGCCCTGCACTCCACCCTGGTTGCCCTGATGCTTGGTTGGCTTCTCAGCCACGGAGGTCACGTTCCGGACCGGGGCGTGACGCGTCATTTATGAGTTCATGAGTTTGACAACGAAAATCCCGCAACGACGATTCTTCGACCGTTGCGGGATTTCGCGAATAATCAACATTGATCAGATGGTTTTAGAGGATGCCGCCGCCTCCGCCGCCGCCACCGAGGCCGCCACCGCCGCCGAGGCCGCCGCCGCCGAGGCCACCACCACCGAGCCCGCCGCCACCGAGACCACCACCGCCAGCACCGCCGCCGCCGCCACCCGTGTCTCCGGTCACGAAGTTGAAGGTTGTTACATCCCCAATTTGCGAGAAGAAAGGAACGGGTGTGATACGAACATAACGACGATCCGCGGAAATAATTGCCAACCCGCTCAGCGAAGCACCCTCGGGCAAGACCGTGATTTCAGGTCGGAAACCGACACCACCGGGCCTGCCAAACGGATTGCGGCCTCGAGCGATATTCAGTCGTTGTTGCATTTCACGCCACAGTTCGGTCTGAGCTTGTTGCTCATCGGAATCGTCTGGGTCGACGAATTGCCCCAAAACCTCACCTTGGACATCACGTTGGACATCTCGTAGATGGGCAAGTTGGGCATCCGCAATTTCCTCTTGGCGTTGCCCTTCTTTGACTTCAAAGACAACCAAGGCATTTTTCTCGGTTAGGGGAACTTCTTGCCTTACAAATCGTTGGGTTGGGCGTCCGATATCTGTCAGTAGTTCGACGGTCGCATGACCGGTCGAAACATTGCCCCAAACTCGTCGAATCAGTACTCGGTACTGTCCTGAGAAGCCTTGTGGGCAGATGTAGGTTTCGGAAACCTCACCATTTTTATCGCTTGAGCTACTCGGGAACGCATCGGCAAGCAACGTACCACCGCCCGCGGTGGATCGATTGTCTAGCGAGCAAACGGTCCCGGATGGTTCTTCGACCACCAAATCGACATCGGCATCCCCTGTCCAGGAAACGCGGACGATTGCATCGTGGGCGACAGCTTCCTTCAACGCCAAATTGAACAGGTCCGCTTCGTCGCCGCGTCCCTCTTCCTTCAACCGGGCGTGCGTCGCTCGTGCAGTCAGGCGAGCGTCTTCAACGATCGCCTGGAATTTCTCGGGCCAAGCTTGTCCCAGAATTCCTGCACAGGCCCAAGTCAGCCCTTTCACGTCATCGAGTTTCTTCGCGATTCGCAAACCCATCACGTAAGGTTCGCGTCGGTAGCGATCCATTGAAGCAACTCGTTGGCAAAGTTCTAGGGCCGCTCCGCCCGATCCGATCGCTTCCAATCGTGCAGCAACATGCAGGATGTCTTCAGGATTTTCGGCGAAGTCGACAGCCGACAACAAGGCTCGCTCGACCTCTTCGTCCGGCGCACTGGTTGCTCGCAGAGCAATTGCATAGGCCCGATACATCCAGGGTTGCACGTGTCCAGCAGCAATCGCTGCTGCGAGTGCGTCGCGCGTCTGAGCGAAGTACTCCACCGCCTGCTCATTATCGCCTTTGCCCTGGGCTTTACCGGCCTTGGCGGACAACAAACCGACAGTCGAGCGGATCTGTTGATCGAGGATCGTCAACTGTTCGGCTGAATTGATCTCCAGATTTTCGTAAAAACGCTCCCAGGCTTCGGGACGTGTTTCACCCGGTTGGACTTCCAATCGAATTGCAGTCGCATTGGCCGCTGCTTTACTGGTTGTCTGGCCGCTGGTTGTCTGGCCGACTTGACTTTGGGTCTTGGACTTTAGAGAGACGTCATCGGGGACGGCAAACATACCGCCGCCCATGCCGCCCATGCCGCCGCCCATGCCGCCCATGCCGCCGCCCATGCCACCCATGCCGCCGCCCATGCCACCCATGCCGCCGCCCATGCC
>JARGNK010000112.1:2031-25840 GCA_029213145.1 Rubripirellula sp.
CGCCGCCCATGCCACCCATGCCGCCGCCCATGCCACCCATGCCGCCGCCCATGCCGCCCATGCCGCCGCCCATGCCGCCGCCCATGCCGCCGCCACCGCCGAGTTGGATGATCGGTACTACTAAGTCACCGACTGGATAGACCTTGTTAATCAGGTTCTGTTCAGCAGCTTCGATGGTAGTGATCTGCATGACCTCGTCTTTGATCATGTAAGTCAGGTCCAGCTCGCGAAGCATCAAGCGGAGGAACGACCGCAACGAAACATTTTTCAATTGCAGATTGACAGGTTCATCAGCCGACAGGCCGATTTCTTCGAGTGCTCGGTTATCAACGACGATCGGAATATCTTGTTCATCACTAATCTGACGAACAGCTTCCGCCAGAGGAAGTTCGACGAAGTTACCGCTCATTTCGTTATCCAACGCCGACTCGATTCGTCGTTCTGTTTCGTTGTCACCGACCAATTCGATTGCTCCGTAACGCTCTAATCGACGGCGACTCATACGTTGCCAGACTTCAGCATCGGGATAGACGATTGGTGGATCGTCAACAAATGGAATGGCTACTTTGAGAACGAGCGAGAAAGCGTCAACGAAGTTTCGCTCACGCATTTCACGGTAGCGACGGTCGCGAGCGTAGGTTTGCAGCATCAACGGTTCGTCGATGAATTGCCGCCCCGCGACTGAATCACGTGTGATCGTATCCCCTGCCAAGCGAGCAAATGGGATCGTGACTTCGCCATCAGCCTCTTCGTAGCGACCTTCAGCAATCAAGCCATTCATTTGCTCGGACAACGTTTTTAGCGTTGCTTCGCGACGGAAGGTTTCTTCGAGCAGTCGCTGCTGGGTCGTTGCTGCTTGTGCTTCTTGTTCCAGGTTGCGTTGTGCTTCGCTGTAAGCTGCTTCACGGCGACCGGCTACTTGAATCGCAGCACGGACTTCTGAGCCGAGTTCTTGACGCAATTGCGGGTTGACATCGGGTGCCGTTTCTACGGTCGCTAGCAAGCTCTTTAGAGATCCGGCCACTCCGGTCGGGTCGTCTCGCAGCAGGCGATTCGCACTTCGCAACGCCGCACGTACCTCGGCTCGCAAGCGGCCTTCGGTGGCCGAGCGGTTTGCTCGGGCTTGATCGAGCATGTTGCCGGCTGCTTCCAGCAGGTCATCGTCACCAGCTGGAGGGGCCGAGAAATTGTTGTTCATTGGAGGTTGTGGGGTTGCGACTCCTCCTGGTGCTGTTGGTGCCGGTGCTGGCTGAGGTGCTGGTGCCGGAGCTGGTTGGGGTGGATTCGCAGGTGCGGCTGCCGGAGCATCGTCGGCTGCAAATGGATTCGCAGCTGGAGCCTCGGCCGCTGCGTCATTTCCAGCAGGCTCAGCAAACGGATCTTCGTCAGCGGCATCGTCCGCTGCACCCGCGTCGGCGGCAGGCTCGGCGAAAGGGTCATCGCCTGCTGCGTCATCGTCAGCAGCTTCGTCGCCACCAAAGACATCATCACCGCCACCAAAAATGTCATCGAGAGAGTTCTGTGGGTTTTGAACCACCAAGCGGTTTCCCGTAATTCGCTCCAGTGCTTGGGCATCGACGTTGTTCGGATCTGCCTGCAAGGCACGTTCGGCAACAGCGCGAGCGCCTCGACGATTTCCCTGTTGCAGAGCCATGTTCCCGGCCCGCACCAATTCGTCGGCTTGAGCAGCCAGTAGGCGAGCAGTTTGCCGTAGCAGTGGTGAGCTGGCTGTAGGAAGCATCAACCCACTGTTGCCTTCTGACTCTTGGACCAAGCCAGGTAGGAACGCGAAGTCAGGGTGAGCTTTTTCGAGCTGAGCTTCAGCAACAATTCGGACGGCGGAGGCTGTTGATTCCCCGCTGAATTCCAATTGACCGGTGCTTTCGGTACTCGAGGCTGTCCCGAGCAGGATCGAATCTCGATCCAATCGGAGAGGAGGCAAGCGTTCTGCTTGAATCGTTTTCATGCCATCAAGCAACTTCGCGTTGTTCAGCCAAATAGGCGACATTTTCGCCGAGCCGGCAATTCGGTTGGCGATTGAATTGGCGTCGTTAGCTGAACCGCCCACGACTCCCAGAACACCGCCAGTTTGGTTGGCGAGTACCGCCATCAATTCGATATTCATCGAGGGGCCAATGGCAACGCTGTGTACCGAGATTCGATCGGCTCGCAACGCATCCATCAAAATGCCCAGTTGCTTTTCGTTGCCGATCGCATCAATCGCTGCGGCATCCCCGATGTAAACAATCGACCGTGTGTGGTTTTGCGGCGTTGAAACCAGAGCGGAGCGAACCGTCTCGATCGCCGTCAACATATTGGTGTGACCAAGCGGAAGTCGTCGTTTGAGCTGCGCCACCGCTTCATCTGCTTCATCCGCGCTCACGAACGCCTTGCTCAAATCACTGGCTCGCACATCGGCAGCGTAGATCCGAACACGGTCATTGGACCGAAGCGAATCAATCACGGTTCTCATCGCAGCGATCGAATCGGTCCGATAGGAGCCGCTCTGGCTGGCCGATGTATCAACGACAACCACGATATCAGCCGGTTGGCTGCGAGCCGCGTGCAATAGAGCGTCGTCAGCCGAGGGTTGAATCGAGGCGGCGAAATAGCCATCGCCGTTCGGCGTTTGATAGGTAGCAATTCGGACATTGGCACCATCCGATGCCGATGCCGTGCCCAAACTCGTGATGACCAAGCCGGTGGCAGCCAAGGTGGCTACAGTGCGTCCGACGGTTCGCGCGACGTGTCGCAATCCCATTTGAAGTATCTCCGCTGATGCAGTAAACGCCGAAGCGCTGCTCGAGTAACCCGAGACTCAATTTTTCAATCCGTCTCCACTCACTTCTCCCCAATGGAGGGGGTGAAGGTTGCCGAGAACGGGATCTGGCAAAGTGTGAAAAGCAGTCCGAGAAGTCTTTGAAGTCAAAGTTTATTCCCGGACTTAAGCTTACGCTACGAAAAAAACGGCCTTTCCGGAGCTACCTCTCAGATCATGTCCGTTTGTAGGTGTTGCAAAATGCAACAATTGCTGCAACCTGATACACCCAGAGGGGACAAATCCCTTTCGGAGGCTCCGTGGTGCCCAATAGAGCCAATCTCGTGCCAATCGATTTGGATACGAAAAGGTAATGTGCGGCGAACTCTTTTCGATCGTTTTCGGGCGTCGACGAGCCATTGATTCTTCCGAGAAGATCTCGAACGAATTTAGTGACATCTGAAGAGAGCAAGCAGTTGGCACGAAAAAGGACCTCCATCAACCGTGGAAACCAGCAAGTGGCGATCCGTTCGATGCTGCGATGGGATACGAGGCGGGCAGGCAATTCAACGTTGACAGGCAATTCAACGTTGACAGGCAATTCAGCGTAGACAGGCAATTCAGCGTTGAATCGTCGAACACGTCCGTTTTCGTGACACGGGTATTGCTGCTTTGGGGTCGCCGCGACGGTGATTGCCTGTCCGCGAAGGGTGCGCCGCCCTTCACCTACTGAGGTTTCTCGCAGTGAATTGACCGAAGGATCAGCCAGGGGCGGCCCTCTGTTGCGGCCTGGCTTGTGGCACACCCTTTTTTTGCACAGCCCTAGCTACACCAGCCGTCTTATATACAGCCATCTATTATGCAGCCGTCTTCTATGCCGCCCCTAATTTTTAAGCCAGCCCGCTCGCTCGTGCACCCGCTCTATTTACCTTCGGCTGGCGGTTCCACGTCTTTGGTCGCACCTGAACCAGTCTGTGTGGCGCGGCGATTTTCTCGTTGGATCGCGTCGTAGACTTCCTGGCGATGGACCGGAATTGATTGGGGCGCTTCGATTCCCAGGCGAACTTTGTCGCCACGGATATCCACGATCGTCACCACGACGTCGTCGCCAATCATGATGCTCTCGTCTCGGTGGCGTGAAAGGACCAGCATGGTGTCCTCGTGGTGATCGGTGGGAGGCGGATGAAAAATAACAAAGGTACGAGAACAGCGAATCTTCGCTGCTTCCCTCGACACTTTGATGATCGACCGGCGATGCAGACAAATCCACCTCTAGCGTGCAGAGGTCCGCAGATACCGATCGTACCGATTCGCCGCCAAGGAGGAATGCAACAGTCGTCGATTATGCGACGTGCCGCGTCAATTCGGATGCCGTGATATTTGACGCAGCCGTTTTAAGCGGTAAAGCCTGTTGAATCGGCTGCTCGTCGCAGGTAATCACCTGGCAACCGAGTCTTCGGCTGAGGTTCAGTAAGAGGGGCGATCGCAGATTAGAAGTTAGCCGGCCTGCGTTTCCTGAAATGGTGGTCAGCACGTAGAGTTCGGCACCCATTTGCATATGCAGCGACGCAAGTTCCCGTCTTGTCACATGGACACGGTAGTCGTCAAAGAAGGCTCGCGGGCTGATCAGCGGAATGGCTCGGTCGCCACGTGACGCACTCTGAAGCCATGCGATCGATGGATTCTGCTCATCTGGCATCAGTGCCCAGTGTCGCAGCGTTTCCATCCCAATCAATCCTTGGGGAAACAAGAACAGTTGGTCGGCTTTTAATTGCAGTGTGCCAAATCGTTGGGTGTCGAGTCGCATGATCATTTCTACCGAGTGGCGAATACGGGCGTTGGCGCAGCTTGGCGTTTACTATCTCCCGTCATTTTGGTTATCGACTGAACATCTAGCAGAATCGACAAAATCGTTACAGGAAGTTGAGGATCGTCATTTTTGAGGTCTGTCCCATCAGACGCATCGACGCATCCAACGCGGTTTGCCGTTGGGTGAGCTCGCTGATCACGGTCGCCAAGTCGGCGTCGACTTCATCAGAGAGCTGCCCGCGTAGCTGAATCACCTTGTTTTCGGTGCTGTTTTGGAGTTGCTGAAGGTTTTTAGCGAGCACGCCGACGCGGCCCCGCGAGCGACTGGCACGATCAAAATCGTCATCCAGTTTGAGCTGTAATCGTGTGATCTCCGGAATTTCGCCGTCGCCAATTGCTCTCTCAAGTCGGAGTAACGTATCGAGGACACCTCCGGCATCACGCGGCGCGAAGTCAGAGCCGATGATCGTATCCGCTGGTCCCACGATCGATCCAACGGCGTCGTTGGCCCCCGGGGCAACCAAGCCCAGTCGCAGTCCAGCATCGCTAATCCCGACCTGGCGTATTGAAAGATTTGCGGCGCCCGGCGGTGCTTTAAGCTGCAAACCATTGCCAAAATCGTTGAGATCGACCAAGACTCGCTGGGCGTCTTGGTTTTGCGGATGATCGGCAATCAGTTGCATCACGTCGGCAACCGATTCGAGTCCATTTAAATCGAGTGGCAATTCCGTTCCGTCGGGTCGGGTGATGATTAAGTCAGGGCCATCAGCATTGAGGGACATTCCCTGGCCACGTCCAAGCTCCGCGAGCTTCGTTAGTTCGGTGGCTGTGCGAATCCCCAGGCTGCGGGCGGCGCCACCCCCGTTTTCTCCCAAGCTGTAGTCGACACCGCTACGCCGTGCCCGCAGTTGGATACGACCCTCGGCTTCATTTAATTCGGCATGCACGTCGCCGCCACTGCGATTGATCGCAATCAGCACATCGCCAACGGTCTCTGCTTCGTCAAGCTCAATCACAAATGTCTTGTCACCCTGCAGTAGCTGAATTCCTGAGGTGAGATCGAGTCCTGCGCCATTGTCGAGGTCCGAAATTTTCGTTGCGGCTGTGACTCGCGGCGTTAAAAAGTTACCAATGAGTGGGGGAGCTTGGATTCCGCTGGGATTGCTGATGCCAAGTTCTTTAGCCATCGAACTGCCCACTGCATCTTGAATCGCTAAAGTGCCGGAGAGGCCGTCCGCATACTCGATTCGGATACCACCGTTAACTAAGGAAGCGTTTAGTGGTCGGCCATCAATTGAAACCGTGTTGACAAGTTCAACCACGTCACCAATGGTTCCCGCAGGAGTCAGGTCGAGATCGACCCAATTGCTACCGCCTGATAACCGTAATTTTCCGGGCGTTACACCCTCGCCCTGACGAAGGTCGACGAGGCGAGAGTCTACGTTGATCGAAGCATTCAGTGAATCTCCTTTCATAAAGACCGCATTCGTTCCCAACCCCTCGTTGCCGGTCACATTAATTGCGGCTGGTTGTCCCGCTCCGAGCTCTGTGCGGCCCGTGGCGTTGGTGCCGGTGAAGACGATGTCTTGGTTGTCGTATTCATAAGCGACACCGGACTCGAGGAAGCCACCCAGTAGTTGGTGATCACGATATAACGCGTTTCCTGCTGCGAAAACCGAGTTGATTGTTTCCCGAACGGTTCCTGCTAAAGCTACCCGCTCATCCTCTGAAATCACCGTTTGCGCGGCTTCCAAGGCTGCTCCGCGAGCCAAGATCAATGCGTTATCGACTCGGGCTAACGTCGAGTCGGTCGCCTGATAAAAACTTGTGGTCGAATTTGCGTTGCGAAGTAGTTGTTCACCAAGGTCGATCCCCTTGTGCAATGAAATCGCACGATTCGCGGCAATGGGATCGTCCGACATACGCAGCACTCGCCGTCCGGTGCTTAACTGGTCGAACTTTTGCTGGAGGGCAATTTGGTCCGAATTCAATTGGAACAGCAGCCGCTGGGTACTGAGCGGCGTACTCGTTCGTGTCGCAGAGATGGGCAGCGGTGGCATCGGGTAGCAAGATCCTGATCGACCGAGACAAAAGCGTCTCGTCGAGTATCGGTGTTTTCGCTGCGAATCTTCATTAAAATCGACACAATCGTTATAACCTGGGGTATCCGACTTGCATTTCTTGCGTTCCACTCGATGTCTACCGGTAACGGACCGGTCGCCAGCGAACCCTGGTAGCCGCCGAAGTCTGGTCGCCAATGTAGGCTGGTCGCCGACGAAGGCTGGCGAAACATTCTCGCACCACCTAGCAGAAACCGAGTCATCGGTCAAAATGGAGGCATGATCTTGATCGGGACCATGAATCTGACGACAACTCGTGATCGCGGCGATTTTCATTGTCCGACCTGCGCAGCGACCAAGAGTTATCGGTTGCGGGCACGTCGACCTTGGTTAACGATCTATTTCATTCCAACGGTTCCCGTCGGTGCGGCCGAACTTTTTGTGCATTGTGACCAGTGCCGTTCGACCTGGGATTTAACGGTTCTCGAACTGGACCAGCAGAGCCACGAGATGGCTCAGGAGTCGCAGTTTCGCGAGGAAGCATTGCGGTCGAGCGTGCTGATCGTGATCGCTGACGGAGCGATCACTGATGCCGAAATCAAATCACTGGAAACCATCGGCAGTCATTTACTTGAGCGTCCGGTTGATCGGGAAGAGCTTGGGCAGCTTTGCTCGATCGCACAGCAAAATCAAATCGAAGCCGGGAATTATGTGCTGACCGTCAGTCGCCGCTGGAGTCAGAGTCAGCGTTCAACTGCCTTGCAGGCGATGTTTCTTGCGGCGACGGCTGATGAAATGGGTGAAACGCAAACCAAACTGCTCGCGAGAATGCGGGATACTTTGGAGTTCACCGATTTGGAATACGAACAAGCGATTGAACAGGCGTTACTCTGGGAAGGTGTATGAATCCTTCGTTCGCTCGGCTGAAGACGCAGTGATTTTCCTGCTCAAGCTTGGGTATTCGTTTCCGGTGGCGACTTGAAATCCACCGCGCGATGCTCTTGGGCCGCCTGATAGCACGCATCAACCAACCGCATCGTTTGCAAGTTGTCTTCACCACTAGTGGTCGGCTTCTCGCCCGATTCCATCGCGCATAACAATTCGGCCATCGGGCCAGCGAATGCATCAGGAAACCAAGCTTCTTCCCAGCGGGGGCGATGCCAGCAACCGTCAGCGGTGGTGGTGTAGTCGATGGTGCTGGGGCATTTTTCGGGATACCGCGGCCAACCAATTTGGCCCAACGCTAATCCTTCGGTGCCTTCAACTCGCCACTGAATCTTCAGGTCCTCGGCCGCTCCCTCGCGGGCTGGGCCTGTCCAAACATCATCGCAAATCAAGCAGCGTAGCCCCGAATCGTATTCCAGGATGTATAGGCCGATGCCGTCGATATGCTCGAATTTGGTACGTGGATCCGGACGAAAGCTAGCCAATATTCGTGTCGGATCACCGAACCAATATCGCATTGTGTCCAGGTGGTGGATCGACATGATGCGACAGGTCAGCCAGCCTTGACGCTCCTGCCAGGGCATCCAGTGAGGAATGGCCCGCATGTCGATGGACGCCAGGACAGGGTCTCCAAACCGCCCCTGATTGATGAGTGACCTACAGGCATGGACCGAGTGGTCGTACCGCATATTTTGGTTAACGACCAATGTGATTCCGGCTTCGCGACAAAGACGCACGATTTCTGTGGCGTCATCCGTATTCGCAGCAAGTGGTTTTTGGGCCAGTACTCCACGAATGTGTGGTCGAAGAACCACCTCGCGGATGACCTCCAGTTGCACATCGGGCGGGACTGCGATGTCGATGACCTGTAATCGTTCATCGTCCAGCAGTTGTTGGTAGGAGTCATAGACGACTTCAATGCTGTGGCGTTGGGCCGTTTGCTCAGCTTGCTGTCTCCGTCGGGTGGCAATCGCTAATGGCTGGAAACCAGCTTTGCGATAGGCCACTAAATGGCAGTCAGCCATGATGAAGCCACTGCCAATGCAACCGATCGGCACTGAAAGATCACGTGGCATGCGAGGAAGGTATTCCAAGTCGTTCATATTCATTTAGCCTTGGGGTTACCCTGTTTGGTTGGGTAGCGATTTCGCGCTGGCATCGTGGTTAGGGTCTAGCCACGACACATCCGTTTTGTCGTCGGCAAACCTTCGCACTCCCATCTGCTTGATTGCGAGGTCATCCAGGCGATCCAACGGCGTGTAGCGAGGGTGATGCGTATCCTTATAGGGATCGTTGCTTCGGGCGTTGTAGCAACAGATCATCGACCAGCGTGGGTGCGGTGATTCATTTTGATCACTGCGATGCAAGAGGTTGGAGTGAAAGAACACTACATCACCGGGATCCATTTCGACATGGACCAGTTCAAACCTCTCTAGGATTTCTGTGACGCGTTCAGGATCTGCACCAGCCTGTTCGCCAGACAAGACGTGTTGCACTCGCCCGCAATGATGTGAGCCGCGGATTACCTGTAGACAACCATTCTCCTTTGTCGCTGGATCGACTGCGATGAACGCGCTGGTCAGATTTGGCGTCAGGACACCATTGTCGTACCAGTAGCCATAATCTTGGTGCCACGCCCATGCCCCACCAACTCGAGCGTCCTTCATGATCATTTTGCTGTGGTAATGATAGGCTTCATCACCGAGCAATTGATCTGCCGTCGCCGCCATTCGGTGGCAGCGAGCGAATGCCCCATAGATACCATCACCCGGGTGGTTCCAAAGGGACAACCGAACGGTGCCGCCTTCGCCATCGTCGCGGCCGAATGCGTGATCGTCTAATGCCTTGTCTTCTTTTGCTGAACGTCGCAACAGATCGATTTCGTCTTGGTCAAAAAGGTGCTTTAAAACAAGAAACCCATCGTGACGGTATTGTTTCAATTGCTGCTCAGAAAGAGACACGTGAATACCTTTTGTTTGTGACGCAAAAATTTGAAACTTAACCGATCGCGTACTCGACAATCATCTTATCGTTCACCGCTGCGGGTTCCAGACGACAGATCGCCGGTTCTCGGTGACGCACCGTTGGTTTCAGGCCACTGTTGACAAAGACTGAGCGGAATGGGGGGCTTTGCAGGGTTGGTACCGATCGGCGTGCCGGTAGAGCTGAGACGCACCCCGGTCCTGCCGAATCGGTGAGCGATGTTCCGTGGCGGCCTGAGTTTTTTTGGCACCTATTCGAGTGGGGGAATTGTTCTAAGGCAATCAAAGGCCTTCTCGCTGCGTCGGTCTGCCAAAATGCGTTACGATGGCACGATGAGCGAATCAAATCCAGCAAAATCTGATGACCATGCGGTTCGCCGCGGGTTCGTCTACTGCCTCGTCGTGGCAACACTGACGGCGATCACTCTTCGTCTGATGGGTCGTATTTGGTGGTGCGAATGTGGTCGTCTCGATCTTGCGTCATGGGACATCTGGACATCGCACAACTCACAGCACCTGATTGATCCGTATACCTTTAGCCATGTGTTACACGGCGTCATTTTTTACTGGTTGTTGATGCTGATTCCTGATCGCTACGTCGGGCATCGACGTTTTTTGATCGCCATGACGATTGAAGCTTGTTGGGAATTACTCGAAAACTCACCAATCATCATCGATCGTTATCGGTCCGTCACCATCTCGCTTGATTATTATGGCGATTCAATTGCCAACTCGTTTTCTGACATCGTTGCTTGTGGCCTCGGTTACTGGTTTGCCAGATCATTCCGATGGACTTGGTCGGTCGTGTTTTTTGTCATCGTCGAAGTCCTAATGCTGATTACCATTCGTGATAGTTTGGGGCTGAATATTCTGATGTTGCTGACTCCCATCGATGCCGTCCGTGAATGGCAGTCAGGGTAATGGGTGAATGTTTAATCCTGTTGTCCGATACCAATTAAATTTCATGGCAGAGATGACGATTCGTTTGCGGGTGAATCCCCTAACGGGCAAGAAAGATATTGTGGTTGACCTTCGCAGTGATGACGATGCATTGCCACAAGAGCATGAACAACAACACCGGCAATTGGTCGATAAGCTGATCGCAGGTGGTGTGGTTGGTGAAAACGAGATTGGCAAGCTGGTGATCGAGCGAGAATCGCTTGCGTCGACGCAAGCCAGTGCTTCGGTCCAAACGTCTGAGGAAAAGACGAATCGCCAATCAGAACAGGAAGGCGAGACAAATTGATACTGCGGTTTCCAGGCGAGGATGTGTTGCAACTGGCGATCACGTCTGAAGCGATTCCCCGAGAGGTCTCTTCGGCGCCGGTTGCAGCTGGTTGGGACGTCGAAGGTTGCGTGTGGTTGCGACCGTCTGTCTCAATTCGACGCGTTGATTTGGCGGCGTTGAGGAAATTGGGAGTTCAGCAAAAACGGGCGGGAAGTGTGCCGACCACGACACTGCAATGCTGGCATCAACTGCTGTCTTTGCGGAGTGAGGAAGTCAATCCTGGTGAGCAGCATGAAGTCTTGTTTTGTTTGGATGACGGGAGGCAGTTTTCTGAGATCGTTAACGAGATGCTGCGGTTAGGTAACGATCGGCAACGCTTTGCGTGGGTCGCTGATTCGCGAGCAGATGTCGGTGAAATGTGTTTGCTCAGCGTTGTTGATCCGCCGCAGTACACCTTGTTGCGTGCGATTGATGCGAGTGGCGGACCCGTCGCATTCACTTCACCAGTGCCGAGAGTGTGGGTGGAGTACGGCTTTCAGCATCCGCTTGTCGAGTGGTTGCAGCCACCCGAGGGACAATGGCTGTTGATTCGGTCGGATCGATCTTGGCGATGGATTGAGGCTCCGGCGTTGACCGATGTGTATCAGGCGTTGGATTTTACCCCTGCCGGCGAAGTTGTTAGTTTGCCTTCGAATCGCGAGCCAGATCGAATTTTGGTTCCTGTGCGATTGCGTGAATCATCTTCGGTTGATCCAGCTGAGTTGTGGGTTGTGCAGGCCGATGCGATGGCTCAAATCGAATCACTCTTGAGACGGAGTGATGACGGATTGTTGGGGCGATTGGCGTTTGCTGTGACATCGGGCAGGATGCTGGACATCCCTTCTCAGGACGAGGAATGTCCAACCGTCGTGTTGAGGGCAAGGCCCTCGGTGTTGCCACCGCCCGAGTTGATCCTGGATGCGTTGGCGTGTCGGCCTTATTTGCGGATTCCGAACCTTTTTTTTCCCGTTGGACAGCAGTTGCAGCCTCCCCTGCGTCGTGATGCGGTGACTCGCTTGTTGGCCGAAGAGACTGACCGAGTGCACTGGCTGGCACCCTCCGCAATGGAATCTTCGGAAATTTTGCCCCAACGCGATCTGAAGGCGGTCCGGCAGGAAATGCAGCCAGCAGCTGGTTCGTTCTCGCTTCATTCGATCGAAGATGCGGCGTTTCGCCCGTTGGAAGATTGGGTCGAGTACGTGATCGATCACCAGGCTCAGCAGTTAAATGCATGGATTGCTTCGCATCAGTTTGATTTTGAATCTTTTGTTTGTGACGACGACGAGACGGATCAATCTTCAGGTCCAGCACTGCGACAACAAACTGAGTCATTTGCAAAGCGGGATGAGTCTGACTCGGGCGAGAATCGTCAGGAATCGCGGCCACTGAAAGCGAATCATTCAGCTGCCAGCGGAATGGCGGTTGAGCAGCCGACAGAATCGTCGCTGCTGAAGCGAAACGATCCAGACTCGCCCATGGAATCACCGCCCGGTCTGTTGTCGAAACCGAACCAATGGCAGGTCAGATTGCGGCAGCTTGAAGAGCGTTGCCGTGTCAGTGACGAGCCCCTGGACAGCAACGCGCGCGGGGAGTTGTGGGTCGAGCTAGGAGACATGAACGCTCTGCTGAATCGCCCGCATGACACGACAATCTGTTTCGTCAACGGATTGTGGTGTGTTGATGATGTTGATGCGTTTGCTTCATCGCCGTTTCAGTCTTGGGTGCAGGCGTGGTTGCATGGTGAATTACGATGTGCTGGAATCACTGACTTGGATGGGGCGGAACTGGACGCGAAATTGACTGCCGGCAAGGCTGATGATCATCCGATTGGTTTGGTTCTTGCCAAAATTGTCGCAGCGGCTTGCAGCGGGGGGCAAGCGAACCAAATCAAAATGAAGCAGGCACAAGTTGTCGACTATTTAATGCGGCATGAACGCAGTCTTCCGGTTCGTGCGGCTTGGTTAACTTGGATGGCAATGTATCGCATAAACGGGAATGATCTTTTGCTGCTAGCGAGAGCTCGAGACCGGCTTTTGCAGCGGCTTTTTGATTGCGGTTTAGCACCAGAATTTGATCTGCCACTGTTTTTACGAAGTAATGCGGCGGGCGAGAGCGAGCGGCTGCGTCAGGTTTGTGACCACGCAAGTGAGTTACATCAAGCGGTTAAGAGTTGGGTGCTAGAGCCGGAAGTCAGTCGTTGCGATCCTCAAACGAAAGGTTATGTCGATCTCGTTTTCGCTTATGCAATGGCACGGCTTGGTGAAACGGTTTCCTGTCAGAGAATGTTGGCCGAGGCCACCCACGCGTTGGCTGACAAGGATGCCGTCCATCGTTGGCTACTAGATGCGTACTCCGAGCGAATTCAGCAGGCGTTCAGCGGACAATCTGCAGGAGTCGAATTCTCGAGTGACCTAATGGAACGATTGGAAGAGATGAGTCGTGGGCAGCGTTATGTCATCGATCGATTGAGACAGCGATCAAGCGTATTGGAGCCCCATGTAGCGATTGACCCGTTTGAGACGTTTCTTGAACGATCGGGTGACGATCTCAGTGGAGAGCTGCTTGAATTGCGTCGCATCCAGGATTCTGATTTGCTTGGAATTTGCCTCGATGCGATGCTTCTGCGATACACTGATCCCACCGACCGGATCCGGATCTTACCGGTTGCTCTGCAAGTTGTGCCACGTTTGGGTGAACGCTTTGCAAGGCGATTGATCGGCGATGTTTGGACGGCAGTCGATCATTGCGAGCAGGCGTTCGCGAAGGCAAATTTGCTGCATCACTCATTCGTCATTGCCGCTCACTTTGATCTGATTGATCTGGTGCAAAAGTTGGTGGACATGCTTGGCACCGTATTGCCTGAGCTCGTGCATGAATACATTTCGTTGACGGTTGCTGACCGCTCCCAGGTCGAGGCGATTGAAACATTGATCAGCCAGTCGTTTCAGGGGATGCGGCGGCTTGGAATGCGCGACGAGATGGGACTGCTTTATCGGCAGCTTGAAGAATCTCTGAGTACACACGCCGATCTAGGCAAAGGTGAGGATCAGCCGAACCGCTTGCTGCTTCGCATTGCCGCTGGTTGGTATTTTTTTGGCCAGAAGGAGGCGGCTCGAGCCATCACGGGCAAGGTTTTAATTCGTTTGACGGGTGAGGCCAGGCTGGATCCTCCGACGGCACGCTTGCTATGTGGTTATCTTGATGCGGTTGGTCATGCACCGGTGGAGGAAGCGATTGGTCAATTTCTCGAAGTCTTTGCGATGAACAAGGGAACGGTTCCCAAAATCGCAAACGTATCGACAAGCTTGACGACCGATTCTCATTTCTCCATCTTGCATCTGGAGGTCGTGGAAACGGCGGTGATGTCCCTTGTCAGCGAAGGCGTTTCGCTGACTGCTGAAACGCGACGTTGGTTGGACGAAGATGAGTTTTTGGTTCGGGATCGTATTCACCGCGAGATGCGGGTTGCGGAGGAATGCGGGGTGGCGTGATGCTTTGGCGTTGACTCGCATCACAATCCCGTTAAGCGGGGGCATTTGGCTGATGCTGTGTGCCAAGTTTTGGTGACGGCCGTCTGTTTCCGATTCAGTACGTCTTCCTGTACCCTACGTCCGTGGATTCACTTTGCCGAGTGAGGTTTCTGCCTGAACACCAGGATCCTGATCCCAATCTTCCCGCTCGCGAACGACAAGCCCAACTCTCATTTTCACCTCCTTGTTATCCAAAGTCATGAGTACTGAGTCGACTGCCGCAGATCAATTGGATTTCGGTTATTTGCGGGAGCAAGCTGATTCGATTCGAAATCGTTTGAATCGTTTTCGATCATCGCTCGGGCGGCACTTCATCGACAAGCAGACCTTGATCGACTTGATGGTCGTTGCCGCTGTCGCACAAGAACCATTGTTGTTGGTGGGGCCCCCGGGTACAGCGAAGAGTGATTTGGTGCTGAAGTTTAAAGATGCCTTGGGGATCGGTCAGGAGGATTACTTTGAATATATGCTGACCCGCTTCACCGAACCGTCAGAGATTATCGGCCCGATCGATATCAATGAACTGCGTGATGGACGGTATGTTCGTCGTGAACAAGGAAAGTTGCCGACAGCAAAACTTGCGTTTTTGGATGAGATCTTTAAATCGAATTCCGCCATCCTGAATATTTTGTTGACACTCGTCAACGAGAAAAAGTTTTATCAGGACGGCGTCCCGCAGTCGGTCTCTCTTTGTGTCCTGTTCGCGGCGGCCAATGAGATTCCGGAGCATGGTGAATTGAATGCCCTGAAAGATCGGTTCGTCTTGAAGGCTGAAAGTTTGTCGGTCCAGGCCGATCGCTTTACAGATCTGATCGATGCGGGCTTGAAAGCGGAGGTCAATCGCAGTTTGAATCAGAAGCCGTGGGCGGAAGGTCACGCCAGCCTAGATGATCTGGTCAAAGCCAATCGATATCTCATGCATTTGTTTTCCGAGCAGACCGCTGATGAATTGAACGATCGGCAACGTTTTTTTCCCGACAATGTGTTTCGAGAATTCCAACGAATCGTCAAAACACTTGTTCGCGAGGATCGCATTTTTATTAGCGATCGCAAACTGGTAAAGCTTTACAAGTTGTTGCGTGTCCGTTCGTGGTTACTGACCGGAGGGACGGTCACGCCTGATGATTTACAATTGCTGATGTACTTGGGAGAAAGCCCAGAAGAAATGGCACTGTTGCGAGAGAAGGTGCCATTGTTGCTCGGCCTGTGACCCATGGTTGCCCCGTCTGTGGCTACGGCCGAAGGCTCCGGTCTGGGAATCTCACCGCAGGGGAATCTCACCCCAGGGGAATCTCACCCCAGGGGAATCGCACCCCAGGGCGGAGCCGCGTCGTGCACGGATACCGCTTCATTGATTCGAAGGGTACCGGTTGAAGCATGTCAGAAGATGCTTGCTTTGATACCGTAGCGATCTCTTCTTTGACGACAGCAATTGCCATTTTTGACTACAGCAATTGATCGAGTTCTTCGGTCAGTTTTGCGAAGCGGTCGAGTGTTGTCTTGACTGGTTCGGGAGAGGTCATGTCGACCCCTGCATCTCGCAGTAAATCGAGTGGGTCCTTGCTGCAGCCGCCTGACAGGAAAGACAGGTAATCCGCCAGCTCTTGCTCACCGCCATTGAGGACGCGTTGGGAGAGAGCAACCGCGGCGCTTAAGCCCGTGGCATATTTATAGACGTAGAAAGCACGGTAAAAATGCGGGATTCGGAAACATTCCAACTCCAGCGATTTGTCAATTACAAAATCGGGGCCGAAGTAAGCTTCCAAGAGTTCGCGGTAAATCTGTCGGAACGACTGGACGGTTAGAGGCTCACCCGCTTCCGCCATTTCATGGGTCCGCTTTTCGAACTCAGCAAACAT
This sequence comes from Rubripirellula sp., assembly GCA_029213145.1. Classification (GTDB taxonomy): domain Bacteria; phylum Planctomycetota; class Planctomycetia; order Pirellulales; family Pirellulaceae; genus Rubripirellula. Next base: position 18,242 of record JARGNK010000112.1, read on the forward strand.
GGTTTGCCGTACAACCGTTGCCCGAATGCTGTCGAGTTCGTTGTTGATCAAGTAGGCCCGCTCATTATCGTCAGACGCGTTTTTCAGCAGGTGATCCGTTAACAGTTGTTCGTTAAAGGTGCTGGCAACTTCGGCTACAAAAATGGTGTAGTTGTAGTATTGATATGTCTGGCTGCGGGAGGAGTACCAGCTGTGCATTGAGTGGCCGGCTTCATGCGTCAGCGTGAAGACATCGTTGAGGACTTCTGGTTTGAAGTTCATCAGGATGTACGGATCGCCGTCAAATGTCCCGCAACTGAATGCGCCGCTTTGCTTGCCGCGGTTAGGATAGCGATCGGCCCATCGTCCCCGCAGTCCCTCTTCCAGAACGCCAACGTACTCGCTGCCGAGCGGTTGCAGCGATTGAAGCACGACTTGGGTCGCATCATCCCAGGTGTGGTGCTTTTCAATGTCGCTTAGGATCGGCACATAGGTGTCGTAGTGGTGCAGATCTTTCAACTCCATTTTTCGTCGGCGGACATCCAAATAGTGATGCACGTTCGGAAGACTGTCGCGGACTGCCGTGATTAGGTTGTCGTAGACATCGACCGGTACGTTGTCTGGGAACAAAGCTGCTTCGAGACTGCTGTCGTAGTTGCGTGCTTTGGCATAATAAACATCGCGTTGGATGCTTCCGCAGAGGGTTGCAGCCAAGGTGTTCTCGTGGGTTGAGAATTGCGCGTAGTATTGATCAAACGCTTGACGCCGGATTTTGCGTTGGGGACTGATCAGGAGTTGACCGAACGTGGCATGCGACAATTCCATGGTGCGACCGGTGTGGTCTTCAATCTCACCAAACCGTAGGTCCGCATCGTTGAGTTGTCGAAACGCATTGCCGGCGGCGGAAGCCATTTCGCCTTGCATGGCCAAGAGACGCTCTTCTTTATCGGTCAACGTGTGTGGCCTATAACGGACCAAACGTTCCAGTTGCAGTTGGAACGGTTCCAACTCCGATTGACCCAGGAATTCAGACATCGACTGTTCGGGAATCGCCAGAATCTCTGGCCGCATAAAGCTGGCAGCCTGCCCTGCCCGGACGGCGAGATTTTGAAACCGAGCTTTCATCGCCTGGAACTGACTGTCGGTTTGATCCTCGGTCGTTTTCAAGAAGGCATATGTTCCCAGTCGCTCTGCGATGCGGTCAAAGTCACTGTCGAAATGCAGGGCTTCCGCCAGCACCTCGGCCGACTCGCCAAGCCGTCCTCGATAGGATTCGAAGGTCGCGATCTGTCCTTCCAGCTTGGCAAAATCGGACTCCCAAGCTGCTTCGTTTTCATAGAGGCTGGAGAGGTCCCAGCAGTCTTCCGTTTTGACTTCGTTTCGATCAGGCAAAGTGGCTGTGCTCATCCGTCAATTCTCATCCGTGGCGGAGTAGTAAATCTAGTCGCTGTATTGTAGCGAAGCAGCATCGATTGCCACCCACAGGTGATTCGAGCCAGATAGTCGGGGGCAAGCAACATTGCATCGAACGATGGGTGGACAAGAAAAACGAATGGTTGCCGTGGGAGTGAGCCTGCTTTCTCTAACGTGTAATGGACCGGTTGAAGGTGGGGATGCGAGATTGGTCGTCACACTTTTTGTGCAGGGAGTCCGTTGCGCGTTTTATCGCACCTGCTTCATGACGCCTGCTTCAAGGCACCCGTGCAATGACACCCGCGGCGAGGCCATCCTGAGCAAGGAGGGCTCAAAGTCAATTTTGGTTGAGTTACAGGTTGTTCGGAGGTGGCTGGGACTCAAATTGCCGGGAACCCCGTTTTTATTGATTTATGTGTGATCCCGAATGATTTGTGATTCCAGATGACGTGTGATCCCAGATGACGTGTGATCCCAGATGATCTCTCTACGTGTCTGCTTGAATAAGCCGATCATTCCAGTCAAATGAAGTTGGGAAAACGCTTCGGCGTTCGTTTTTGAGCGGTCGTCTGTGGCGAGCCTCCTACAGCAGTCTCATGAATTCTCGCATCCAGGCGGGGTGGGCCGGCCAAGCGGGGGCGGTGACAAGGTTGCCATCCACGTGGGCTGAGTCCATTCCGGCGGCTGGTTCGATATAGCGTCCGCCGCCGGCTGCGATTTCCGGGCTGACAGCGGGATAGCAGCTGCAGGAGCGGTCTTTCAGCACGCCAGCTGCTGCCAGGATTTGTGGTCCGTGGCAGATCGCGGCGATCGGCTTGCCCGAATCGGCAAAATGCCGCACGATCGCGAGGACCTGGGCGTTCAGTCGTAGGTATTCGGGGGCTCGACCGCCCGGGATCACCAACGCATCAAAGTCGGCTGGGTCGAGACCGTCAAAATCGGTGTTAATGGCGAAGCGGTGGCCCGGCTTTTCGGTGTACGTTTGATCGCCTTCGAAATCGTGGATGGCTGTCGCGACGGTATCGCCGGCCGATTTATCGGGACAAACAGTCGAAACGTGATGATCGGCACAAACCAGAATCTGGTAGGGAACCATCGCTTCGTAGTCTTCGACGAAGTCGCCCACGAGCATCAAAATTCGCTTCGAATCGGCCATCTCTTGCCTCTTAATCGGGGAAAACAGGGGAAACTGTGATTTTATCGCTGTCCCCCAAATTCGCTATCGCTGTCGTTGGGAATTGAGAATTCTCTGCTATTACCGGCCAAATTTTCGGAACTGTTTTGTTGGGCGGATCAACAAAGATTCGCGGTAGCTGGTGGCTTCAATTAAACTACAGGCCTATCCACACTGTTTTTTGGATGGCTGTGGGTTCGCTCTTCTCGCATTTCTCCGTCAACTTCTTGGATTGTCTCGGACATGATTCGCTCCACGGCTCTAGGCTTCATTCTGATCGCTTCGGGGATGGCTTCGATCGGCTATGCCTCCGATTTGATGACTCCTGAAATCATGCGGCAGCTCGGATTGACCCAATCTTGGGCTCGACCGATCCCGGTTCCGGCCGGTGCCCAAACGATCGCTGATCAACAACTCCATGTGCATGAAGAGAATCCGCGAGAGTACGTCGAGATCGTTGAAAAGTTGAAAGCACCCGCAGCGGGGCAAGCCGCCCCAGCGGAGGGCGAAGAAGCTCCTTCCCCAAAGGTAATCGCTCGGATTGCTGCGGATCGATTGGGGATGGATGGTCAGCCGATCGGGCAAAAAGAAGCGGAGCGATTGGCGAGCAATGAAATCCGTCGTTTGAAGCGACGTGGTATCGACGCTGAGATCAACTTCCGAACGGTACCTCGGATCAATTTGTACTCAATCTCAACCGACGGCACTCTCGATTGTCGCGATGCGGAAACAGGCGAGCCAATTTGGATGGTCGGTGTCGGCGATCGAAGGTTGCCCTACGGGGCGCTCGGTACCAGCGAAGAATACATCACCGTGATCAACGGGAGCAATCTATACACTGTCGAATCGGCGACCGGAGAGGTCATCGAGGACGTCGATCTGATCGGTGCACCCAGTCTGGGAGCGATCAACTCGGGGCGCTATGCAATGGTGCCAATTGTCGGCAGTGGGGTCGCTGGCTATCCGCTCGCGGAGCCGGATCGCGTGCCGTTCAAAGAAATCGTTGTGGGTGAAGCACTCGCACTTCCTACCAAAGCCCCCAAAAGTACTCGCATCGCCTGGGGAACCGACCGCTCCTTTGTTTACGTGATGGAGATGCAGGGCAACCCGACCGTCATGTTCCGATTGAAAACGGACGGAATTGTCAGTGGACGCATTGCAACCGCGACGGACGATCGTTTCTTCTTCGGTTCCGAGAATGGGCAAGTTTATGCCCTGAGCGGCAAAATTCGTACCGGGCGGGTTCTTTGGACGGTCCCCTTTGGCGAACCGTTCTATAACGAACCAATCGTGATCGGCGAGCAAGTCTTGATTCGTTCCAGCTACGGCACGCTGTATTCTCTCGACATCAACAATGGTGCTCTTACCTGGGAGAAACCTGCCTCCAACGCTGATGAGATGATTGCAGCTTTCGGCGGAAAGTTGTACGTGACCACACTGAGTGGCGGTTTGGCCGTGATTGATCTAAAAACCGGCAATCGTATCGCTACTTACCCGTACATCCGTCCAACGAAGTTGTTGGTCAATCGAATTACCAACCGGTTGTACCTGGTGAGTGATTCTGGGGAAGTCCAGTGTTTGCGGGACGAAGCCGATGAACTGCCAACCTTCAATATCCAGCCCAAGTTGAGAGCTGCTGAAGAACCAGAAGCGGCTGCTACACCTCAGAATCAGCCGGGCAACGATCCGTTCGGCGGCGGTGGCGGTGGCAACGATCCGTTCGGCGGTGGTGGTGCTGGTGGTGCCGATCCATTCGGCGGCGGTGGTGCTGGCGGTGCCGATCCATTCGGCGGCGGTGGCGGTGGCAACGATCCATTCGGTGGTGGTGGCGGTGCCGATCCGTTCGGCGGAGGCGATGGGGGTGCCGATCCGTTTGGCGGCAACCCATTCTAAAATGCTCACGCGGGCTGTCTGACGAAAACCATCCGTTGAGCCCCGAGTCGCCGGTGGAGATCGCATCGCGCAGGTGTTGGTTACCGAACCAGCACCAATCAACCGTCGGCTTCATTTGATCACTGGTTTCACGCCAGGGATCGGTTAGCCCCAATGCTGTGCGATCTTCCGCTGCAGGAACTCTGCACTACGGTGTAGTTGTTCCATGCCCTCGACTCCATCTTCGATGCTGATCCAGTGATCATCGAAACCAGCCGCTTTCAGCTCGGAAAAGATCGCGTCGTAGTCATTTAGTCCTTTGCCGACTTCACCATGGCTGAGACGCTGCGCGTAACCTTCAACACCCAATTCTTCGTTTCGCAAATCTTCGATCGTTCCCTCTTTTAGAAAGCGATCACTTGCGTGCATTGTCACGACACGTTTCGATACACGGCGCAACAGTTCTAGTGGATCTTCACCGGCCAAAATCGTGTTACTGGGGTCGTAGTTGACACCAAAGTTTTTAGCTTGGACAGCATCGACCAGATCGCAAAATACATCCATCATCTGAGCGAATTCGGGGTAGGTCCAGAAATCATCCTTGTAATGATTTTCCAGAATAAGGGTGATGCCGTGTTGGGCGGCATAAGGGGCACAGGCATCGATGCATTCTGCTGCATAACGAACACCCTCTTCATGGGTTAGTTCGGGCCGGCGTTGCCCCGAGAGTACGCGACAGAACTGCCCACCTAATGCCGCGGTCATCTCGATCCAAAACTTCTCACGCTCGATCTGTTCTTCCCGAAATGCGGGATCTGGATGTGTGAAGTCGGGTGAGCAACACATCATCGGAATCGTCAAATTCTTTTCTTCGACTTTGCGACGAAGAGCCTCCCAATTGCTGCGGTCCTGCATCTCCAGGAAACCGGCGTACCACTCCAGGCCATCGATCGGGAGTTCGGCTGCGAGGTCGATCCACTGATCCAAGCTCATCGTCCCATCTTTGCACAACGCTTGCATGTAGAGTTTGGGAAAGGCGGCAAGTTTGGGCATCGCGATGCGTCCAATTGTGGTGAGTGCGAAGAAAGGTATTGGTGAGATGGTGTTTTCGACCAGAGGTGATGAGGTCGAAAAAATTGGCTATCGATAGCACTGGCAGGAGCGAGAGTGGCTGAGGCGAATCCGGTGTGGTGCGGATCTGGTGCAGTGCCCCGTTAGCTCGGTTTCAGCAGCGACTTGACGATTTGTCCGCTGTGCATGGTTTCGAAGGCCTCGTGCCAATCCTCGAATGTCCATGTGCCACCGATGATCGGCTGGACGTCAAGTTGTCCGCTGGCCAGCAATGCCAGAACTCGCTCCCAGATCGTCCAGTGATGTGAAAAACTTCCTTGCAGAGTGACGTTTTTTTGCACCAGTGGGTCGATCGAAAAATCGAGAGGCTTAGGGCCCCAGCCGACTTTGGTGATCCATCCAGCGGGACGGACCAGATCAATCGCGAGTTTTAGCGAGGGCGAGACACCTGCCGCATCAATGATCACATCCGCGCCTAGGCCGTCTCTTTGCTTGGACCACTCGGTGGCATCAGTCAATGGCGTGCAGCCGTATTGTTTGACGACTTCGAATCTCGCAGCATCGGCGGGTAAGCCCAATACCGCAACATCGCCACCACAAAGTTTTGCAACCGCTGCGCAGAGGATTCCAATCGTTCCAGGGCCGATAACAAGTACGCGATCACCAGGCTGGATTCTTGTGTTGCCAACAACTGAGTTGTAAGCAACGCAGCAAGGTTCGGTCAGGGCCGCATGCTCGAGTGGCAACGCGTCGGGGACTCGATGCAAGCAGCGAGCGGGGACGCGGGCATACCGTGTCATGGCGCCATCCACGCCGTAGCCAAACCCTTTGCGTGTTGGGTCTAGGTTGTACAACCCTCTGCGAGTCATTGGGTTCTCGGGGTCGATGACGGCTGCCGTTTCACTGGCAATTCGATCTCCCTCGCGCCAGCTATCGACTGCCACGCCGGTTTCGACGATGGTGCCAGCGAATTCGTGTCCCAACACGACCGGATAATTCACCGGCCAGCTGTGGGAGGCAGTCCATTGGTGTAGATCACTGCCGCAAACTCCTACGGCAGCGACTTCGACTAAAACGTCGTCCGCTCCAATCATGGGTTTTGCAAAAGGTCTGACTTCGACACTGCCCGCTTCGGGGGCAAAATTGACGACCGCAGCTGACTCACTCATTCAATCACTTTCCCCTACTCTTTTACTTTCTCGCAAATCATTCGTAGCGAACTTTCTAGATCGCCATCGGCGGTCTTGAATGCATCCGCATCAATGGTCAATGGTGCACCGAGGACCACCAGCGGCGCGCCATGTTTGGGGCAAGCGATCGCTTGTTCGATCGATAGCCCGCCAACCGCTTGCACGGGGACTTGGACCGCGTCGACAACCGCACGAAGGTCATCGAGGGGACTTGGCATTCGTTCCCCTCTCGCGGCAATCCCCCGCCGCTCGTCATAACCAATGTGGTGCACAATGTAGTCGCAACCCAGGTCTTCTAGTCGCCGTGCTCCGTCGACCATAGTGTTGTAACCGAGATTGTCGCCCATGACCTCGATGCCAAAATCCTTTCCGGCTTTGACGACGCACTTGATGGTCTCTTCGTGGGCTTGAGCCATAACGACGACATGGGTCGCACCCGCACCCGCCATCATTTCTGCTTCCAGGTAACCGCCATCCATCGTCTTCAAATCTGCAACAATCGGTGTGTCGGGAAATCGTTGCCTTAGTGCTCGGACCCCATGCAGTCCCTCGGCCAGAATGAGGGGCGTACCAGCTTCCAGCCAATCGACTCCCGCCCGAAGTGCCATTTCTGCCGTCGAGAGAGCTTCATCGATCGTGATCAGGTCGAGCGAGATTTGGACCAGCGGCTTCATGATTTGTTGTCGCGCGGGAGGAAGGGGCGGGGCCTCGAATGTACTGCCGGGAAAGGAAGGTCAGTACGAGAGGGTACAAGTTCGACAGGGCGAAACGAACGGGTGTCGACCTCTCGTTTTTGAATGAACAAACCCTCCCGCAGGTTGCCAAGTTTGTCGTAGTGGCGGGCCGCTGCCAAGAGGCTGGGCTGCCAAGAGGCTGGGCTGCCAAGAGGCTGGGCTGCCA
>JARGNK010000113.1 GCA_029213145.1 Rubripirellula sp.
CTACCACTGGGGAAATCGAACTTGATGGCCGTGACCCAACCATGACGCTTGCTGGCACAGCAAAATCGCCGCATGAGTCACTGTTTTTTGAATATCGCAATTGGAATGCCGTTCGGAGCGGCCGGTGGAAGATCGTTCGGGCCCGACCAGACATTCCCTTTGAACTGTACGATTTGATGATCGACTGGAAGGAGGGAAATGATCTATCGCAACAGCAACCAAAGACTGTAAGTCGACTGACCGGGTTATTTAAGCAATGGCGTGATCAGTTTCCAAACTCGCCAGAAAGATAAGTGTTGTATCGAACAGCCACGGTAAGGAAAAAAGAAACCAAAACTCATTGAATCACCGCGACGGAGACGCAAACTACATCGTTCACGACGAAACACCGTGATGCAATTCCCGTGTGGCCATTCTGTCGGGCCAACGAAGCATTCCCAATGCCGTGGCTTCGCCAACAATTCAATGCAACTGTCGCTTCTCAGTTCTCCTCGGTTAGCAGCGATGCTTCACGCGTCTTGCGGTTGCCTGACGCGTTAGTCAGTCGCGGCTCGTTAGCTGGACAAAAGCTGAATGCGCAAAAATTTCTCGATTTCGAGAACCAACGCTGCGACCGCGGTCTCTAACTCATCGTTGGTGTCGGCGATCGTAACGCAGTCATCAGCAGGATGAGCAGACGAACGACTCTCGAACTCGGTGAATTCGGGCAACGCGACTCTCCTCGTCCGCCGAACATACAGCTGATAGCAATTCTAAAGACTTAGTCTGGCTGTTGCTGGCCGTCAAAGATCTCCTCGGATCGCTGATGAGTCAACGGACGACTGGTCCAACCATCAAAACAGAAGATACCAAGCAGAAGCGACTCAACCAGACAAACTCAGAAAGGTTTTCGGCGTGGAACACGTGCCTGCGGAACGACGAATCAGACTTGAAGGATCAATTTGATTTTGTCACGCCTATGGTGTCTGCCAAGCCTCCCCACAAACCAAGCAAAGAAGATCAGTCAACCTGTCGCCAAAAATGAACCGCGAGTCATTCGTATAAAAATGCCCCGATTGGATTGCTGCCTCTTCACACCACCATTGTCTCGAAGCCTACTCGCAGGGTCCGAAGTCCTAGGGAATGCAACATGAAAGAATCTTGCCGGACGTTCCTCAAAATTGCTCGAAACATTACCAAGCTAATGGTGCGAGAGTCAGACAAACTGCGAGACAATCGTGAAATGGAAGCACATTTCGACATGGAGATGCGGCTCACCTTGGCTGGTCAACTGATCGACAACTTCTACAACGAGCGTACCCAGTTACTCGGTCATCAGATGCTCAGCCAAATCTGTCAATACGCTTCGATGGGAACGGATATCTCGCAGGCTCTCGAAGCCAGCGAATGGATCTTCACTGATGAATCCCCACTGAAGCTGCAGGACGAACACCCTGTCGATCCTGACAATCCGTTCAACGCACCAGGCTCCTCCGAGAACTGAGGCAATCCCGTCATGGCTGCCACACCCTCGCGGACAAGAGACGCGGTGGATGCAAAAATGCTATCGAGGTCGCGACCAATTCTATCGGTCGAATCGCGATGGCCAAACTTGCTTGCGAAGATCCCATCTTGCTTTCAACTTCACCCAGGCCCGCTCTTTCACCTCACGAGAATCCCCATCCAGGTCTGTATCGGACTGATTCGTCTCCTGCCACTCAATCGACTTGGCCAACATCCCTTGTGTTGGCATTTCCTTTCATTGCTGCCTCTTTGCGATTGCAATGACCCGAATGCGTGCTGGTCCGAATCGGGATCGAGATTCGCAGTCAACATCCAGAATCCTTCACAGCTTCGCTGTCGCTCTGTTTCTGTTTCTCCCGAATAGCGATGCGTGGTTTATGAACTCAAGCCGCTAAGATCTCGCAATCAAACTTTGTTATTGAGGGACTTCAAATGATTGCTGCTAGGTATTGAGAATGCGTCTGAGAATGATGCACCAAATCATCGTGAGAACGAATGCGGAAAACCCGACCACCGACAAGCCAAGCGCTACGAGATCGGCAAGCAATCGCTTACCAGGCGTCTCGATATCCTCAGCCCTCTCCGCCATCATTACTACGAGCCCTTGTTCAGGATCACGCTGCGTTGCTACTCGCCACCGCCCCCCACCGAGAATCGGATCGTCCACCGCGGTCGCACCTTCCCTGGCTTGCGACAGGAATGGGCTGATATCGACCGGCTCAATACTTTCAATCTGTTCACCTTGGTGATGGATAAGGCGTGCGTCTCTTGCTCCTCGCCTGGCGTCGAAGATCAACATTTTCCCGTTGGCATCGGCGAACTCGGGGTCGCTGACTAAGTCACCGAGCTCAATGAAGATCCCCGCGACGCCCTGAAACTCACTATCGATCCAGATCGGCGCTGAGATAGCGATTACCACAGCTTCTTTATCGAGAGTCACAAAACTCGCAGAGAGCTTCGGGGCTGAATCCGGCTTCCATACATGGTCCAGCCTCGGCCCTTTCTGATTTCCCTCCTGATCCCCTCCTGTGAAATAGGACCGAAAATCGAAGTCAGTACCGAGCGTGTTCTTCTTCGGCTCCCTCGCGATCTGAATTCCTTCTGCATCACAGATAAAAAAACTGTACGTTCTTCCACGAAGACCTGGGTCATGTGTCTGTCTTTTAAGGCTGACGAGCGACTCTTGGATTCTGAGTAGTTCAATCGGTGTGTCCGTTGCTTCGTCCAAAACACTCGCTTGTAATTCGGTAAGAATTCGTTCGCGATCAGGTTCGTTGCCGTTCCAAGTTGCCAATTGCTGAATCGCCGCTGAGCCCATGTCTACATTCATTCGCCCGACCTGTTCAAGACGCAAGGCGAGATTGAGATTCGCTTCCTGCGCAGCATGGCTGGAGAGAAGCTCTAGAGAGTTCTGCGAAAGAACCGTCAGGTCGTGCTGCATCTCACCGATTTCCACCTTAAGAAAACGCAGTGACGTCCAGGTGGCAATAACCGTTACAACAATCAGCGAAAGCGAGAGCAGTGGGATGCTTGGATTGCGCTGGCTCCATCGCAACAGCCGACCCGCTGGAGACACGGGACGCGCGTCGATGGGCTTGTGTTGCCGATACCGAACAAATTCTTCACTTAACTCCGCAGTCGATTGGTAACGCCGTGAAGGATCTTTTTCGAGGCACTTTAGGCAAATGGTTTCCAGATCTGCCGGAATCCTCGGATCAAAAGAACGTGGGCGTGGCGACTCATCAAACCGAATCTGATGTAGGACATTCGGAACACTACCGCGGAATGGCTTTTCTCCGGTAAGTAATTCGAACAAAACGACGCCCAGCGAAAAGATATCTGAACGACAATCGGCGCTGTCCGAATCACCGCGTGCCTGTTCCGGCGACATGTATGCCGCGGTTCCGGTAATACTGCCGGGGACGATCGTCTGAATTTGGCTCACACGCATTGCGAGACCAAAATCAGTGAGGTGAGGAACACCCGTACGGTCAAGCAAAATATTGTCTGGCTTGAGATCACGATGCACGATCCCCTCGTCGTGCGCGTGTTGAAGCGCGTCACAAATCGTGATTAGCAAATCCAGGGTTTCTTCAAACGGAATTCGTGACTGATCGAGACGCTCGTCGAGAGATATCCCATCAACATAGTCACTGACGATGAATGCCGTATCAGCCTCACAGTCAGCTTCATGCACGGTAACAATGTTGGGATGTTTCCGTAACTGGGCTGATACCCGAGCCTCGTGAATGAAACGCGCGGTGTCTTTGGAGGAAAGCTCTCGCCTGGGAATCTTGATTGCCACATCACAATCAAGCTTTGCATCTCGTGCGAGCCAAACAGTTCCAAATCCACCAAGCCCGATCTGCTTTTGCAGGACGTAGTGCCGGATCTTATCACCGGGCCGATGAGTCTGTGGTCGCTCAGGAAAATACAGACCTTCTCGACGATCCCCCCAATCGGAAAGTGTGTTTTCAACGATACCGGTGCCGGCAAGCTCCTTGGCGTTTGCAACCACTGCAAGCTGTCTTAACTTCGCGCCAAGCGGTATGGCCAGTTCGGGATGCGCCGCCAGAACATCATCGTCTGATAGCTGTTCGCCCGCTTCACGACGTCGAAGGGTCGAAGCGATGATCTCGTCAATGCGTGACTCAATCTGGTGATCCGGCATTGACTAAAGCTCCATTTTCACTGCGTCTTGCTGAACCAAGTGGATGACTGACCGAGCGACTGCTTGAGTGACAATTTTCCGCGATGGAGGAGGCCCCGAACTGCAGGTTCACTTTTGTTCAATTGATCAATTACTTCTTCGATTGTCAGACAATCGATATATCGGAGCGTAATCGCTTCACGTTGATCTTCGGGTAAGCCAGCGAGAGCGATTTTCAAAGCCACGACTGCTTCGTGAGTCGCCGCTGATTGACTCGGAGAGCGGCGTTCGTCCGAGAGCAACAGAATGAAGTCAAGGAGCGACTCGGATGAGCTTGCCACACCAGCGTCGATACGTTTCCAGCCACCACCTCGCTTCTTGCGAGTCGCGCTGCGGATCGCGTCGGTGACTTTGGCCTCGGCGATGGATCGGACCCAGGCGTGAAAAGCGTCGGCGTCACCGGCTTTGAAATTTGAGATCCCACGAAATACGTGGATGAACGTAATCTGCAAAATGTCATCGACATCCAAAACCGAGCAAAGCTGAGCTGGAATACGCGCTCGAATCAAGATAGCGAGTTGTTCATAACGGCTGATCAACAGCTGTTGAAGTGCGATCTTGTCGCCTTGCAAGGCAACCTCAAGTAATGCGTCTTTATTCGTTTCCATTCGCACCATCATTGCAGATTGGACCAAGGTGCGGGCGGTTGGCATGAGCGAAGCCTAAGTTCCAAAGCCGAAAATCAGAAAATTGTAGTGTTTCGTTTTTTTCAAAATTGGTGCGCGCGCAAAGCAATCGACTGACGGTTTGTCCTTAACAACGAATATTCGTCCGTATTCATGGAGTTTCGATGAAAAACGCCTCCCTTCCCGCATTCGGACCAAAGCATTTTGGCCGAATTCTCGGCCCACTGATGGCTTTTTGCGTTTATATCCTGACCACCAATGCAATACCTGAATCCGCGCGACTTGCCGCTGCCAGCGGGACTTTGATGGTCACATTCTGGATCACTGAAGCGATTCCGCTGCCAGCGACTGCATTATTACCTCTGGCTTTATTTCCGACGCTAGGTGTCATAGACGTTCAGCAGGCAGCGGCACCATTCGCAAAGCCGGTGATTTTTCTTTTCCTCGGTGGATTCATGATTGCGTTAGCGGTCGAAAACTGCGGATTGCATCGCCGAGTTGCGATGACAGTGGTCCGTTTATTTGGGGGAAAGCCGGGTCAACTACTTGCCGGATGTATGGTGGCAACTGCCTTTCTGAGCATGTGGATCAGTAACACCGCAGCCACCGTCATGATGCTGCCAATCGCCAGCAGCCTGACGAGCTTGCTATGGAGCGAGGAGTCTACGTTGGATCCATCAGGCAACCACCGGAACGTTGAGCGTTGTTTCCTGCTGGGCATCGCATATTCCGCGAACATCGGTGGCCTGGGAACGATCGTAGGTACGCCACCCAATGCTCTGCTGGCGGGGTTCTTGCAAGAGCATGGAATTTCGCTTGGCTTCGGCCGCTGGATGTTATTTGCGATTCCGCTTGTGATCCTCTTTCTTGGGTTGTGTTGGCTGATTCTCAATCGATTCGCATTGAAAACCGTTTCTCAAGGCCGAGAAATCAACGCGGCGACACTTAACTCTCAATATCACGAATTGGGTCCAATGACGCGTGCTCAGTGGAACGTGTTGTTCGTCTTTTCAGTCGCAGTTGCTCTGTGGGTGTTCCGCGAACCAATTAGCCATTGTCAGTGGATGGTGGAATGTTGCCCATGGGTCACTCGGTTAAACGACGCTTCGATTGCAATCACTGCGGCAGTCACATTGTTCTTGCTACCGAGCAACAAGAACACTGGCGAAAAAGTACTCGATTGGGAATCGGCAAGTGAATTGCCTTGGGGCGTGCTTGTACTGATCGGCGGTGGAATGAGCCTCGCCTCTGCGATGGGAGAGACCGGACTGACGGCCATTATGGGTAGCAAGCTTGACGCCATACTCACGATTCCACCGATTCTTTTAATCGTGGTTTTAACAGCGTTAGTCATTTTCCTCACTGAAATCATTAGCAATACCGCCATCACAGCGGCGATGCTACCGATTTTGTTCGGACTCGGTGCAAACAATCCAACCAGTCCACTCTCTTTAGTAATTCCAGCGACTCTTGCTGCGAGTTGTGCTTTCATGCTTCCAATCGGAACACCACCCAATGCGGTTGTCTTTGGAACTGGACGATTACCAATGCGCACGATGATGGGGTACGGGATGGCGCTCAATCTATTGGGCACGCTGCTCATCCCTGGCTTGATGTGCCTATTTGGCTGGATCTTATTTTAATGAAACGCAGCAGATAAAACCCGAACCCTCCGTTTCCGAGAGCCATCGTCATGAACGAGCGATACAAGACGCAAACCGATGAAAAACTCAAAGGAGAATCCTGGTGCACCAAATGTAAACAACCAGTTGATGAGTGGAAAGTTTGTTTTGAAAACTCAATTCATACAGACACCGGCTATGACAAAGTGCACCGTTGTCCTCACTGTGATGCCAAGTGTTTCGCGGATGCAAGTTTTGAATTTGGGTGCTTGGTATTCTTCGTGGGAATGTTTGGAATTCCGGTGCTCGTCTCGGTCTGCATGAAAAAGTTTGGCAATCAATTTGATTTTGGATCCGAGGAATACACCAATGCCATCGTGATTGGCAGCATTGTTGCAGCACTGCTGCTAAGTATCGCTATTCCCGGGTTGTGGAAGCGGATTCTTTACAGACGACAGCAGGCCAATGACGAGGTTACCTAGCGGAATTGTCGACGCGTAAGATGGCCGAGATAGAATGAAGTTGATTCACGCTGTGTGCCGCTGGAAGGAGTGACTGAATCGAATCGCTGAAAGAGCCTGCTGGGGATCAGCTTGCCGTCTACTTCAATCGGATACTTGATCATAGCTGGCTATCGAACAGGTGCAATTCGGCTTGCTCGGTTTCGGAATCCTCGGATTTGATCCTACCGGCATCGCGTCGTTTCACTTGAAGTGTCGGCCTACTTGCTGCAGTTTGCCGACAGGGATCCGGGCACCCTTTTCCTGTTCCACGCTCGAGTGCGTGAGCATTCGACAGGCTTTGATGCTGCCCGGCATTACGTAAAATGCACGAACCAAGCAATCGAAGATCGTGTTAATGCGCTTTCAATGGAAAACGAAAGAAATCGTAAAGCAACTTGATGGCATGTCGCATCCAACGAATCGAGATGCGAATCCACAATTCTTTATAACGGCGATGACCGCACCTTATTTCTAGTCAAATTTACTCGCGAGCCTGCCTTAAATTCATGCCTCGTAGTGGAGGCCTGACCGGTATGTTAATCTCCCAGGGAAAGTCACTGCGGTTCGGTTTTCTGTCACTTCCGAGCGCAAGAACAAAACAAAGGGGCGATGCTGATAACCATGAATTCAAATCCATACCAACTTGGAACGACAGCGTCTGCAGAAACAAAGACTCGACCAACAGCCTGGATGGTTTGGACTGGCATCGCCATGCTTTTACTCGCCGGTGTTTGCCTGGTCATAACCGTCTTTGGAATGATGTGGTCCTTCGACACAGTCGCGACTTCCTCATCTACGACTGAAACCACTGCTTTGGCCAACGACATCACCTTATCAGTCATCCCCATTTTTGCCGGGGCACCACTCGCCGTGATCGGAGTAATACTGATCATTCTTGGGTTCATCCTGCGTCGGCCGGTGACCGCAGCGCACGACTGACGTCCTGGTTCTGGGTTATCGATTTTGAATCCGCGAATTCTCCGACTTTAGCCTTGGCACTTCACCTTGGCCCAACTGGATGAACCTCGAGACAAACGTCGCGTTGATAGCAGTATTCACACAACCTTTCCCGGTTCTCGCTTACACTGCGTAACTCGATAACGAGCCTCAGTTTCGCAGCATCGTTGATCGCGGAGTTTCTTCGTTGCAACTGGTAGGAATCGAGACTAGTCGCTGATGCAGGGAAGGCGTGGCATTCGCATACGAATCGATACTTCAATCCACTCGCGAGTTTGTATTCGAAGCCGAAATACTCGTGCATATAGAAGCAAACAACGATGGGAGTGCGAGGTAACCTTACGCTCAGCAAACTCGCCTGGCCACAAAGTGATGATTGTGTTGGCCCCTCCGTTCTTCAAAGGTTCGGCGAAGCAGGACGTATATGGCGACAACGTTTCAGCCATGCAGCCCGCCGCTACAGCCAGCTTCAAGAAGCTTTTGAGAATCCACTCCCGGAGTACAACAACGTGGCGGTAAACGCCGGTTTGAACCATGACGCGGTGACCGGAAGTGTGCAGCGTTCTAGGATCACATTGAAAAATCAAATGCAGATTCACGACTCCTTCCCGAACGGTTTCGCATGCCAATAGGCCCACAGGACAAAGACTCCCTGCAACGGTAAACGCAACGCATGCATAATCGGCGACGCTGGAAGTATCTCCTGGTGCTGATAGAGATAAACATTCGCGGGAAACACTGCAATCAATAATGCAATGATCCCCCAAGCCGCCAAATGCGTGCATTTTGGAATCAATAACAGCATCCCCAGCAGAATCTCGCAAGCCCCGCTAACCAGTACCAGTTCTCGATGAAGCGGAAGATAGGGCGGCATAATCTTTAGAAAGAACTCAGGATTCAAAAAATGCATCCCGCCAGCCACGATCATGAAAACCGCTAACAAAACTTTCGAAATCAACTTGATGCGTTTCATGACTTGGTCCGTTTAAATTCGTCGAGTAAAACCGCCGGGAGATGTGCCCCCAATAATGTGAACGCGCTATTCCGGCGTTCGATGCTCTGATCCCAATGTTGCCCGTCCTCAGGTCGGTACTCCTACTCATGCTCGATTCGGCGCGATTGGGACCGAACCGTTCGCAGTCAATGTTTATCTCAAGGGTAGTTAACTTTCATGCCTGTCGCGCGGACTCGAGTGCGAGTGCGAGTGCGAGTATGAGGACGAGGTTGTGATCAAAAAGAGATCTGCATTCGATCTCGTGCACTCGAGTTCATGCGGTTGATAATTCGATGGCATGCGAATTGGTGGTCCGGCCGGTCTGGATTTTGCCGAGCTGTCCCTGCCGCAAAGAACCAGAACCACGCAATGCACCGAGTCGCAAAGTTGGGTGTTCTGGATATGGGCAATTTCTCGTCGCGGCCGGGTAATTCCAGGCGTTCATGATAAAAAACGGAACGGTATCGATTTGATGGCGCTGGAGCAATCCTCTGCCTTTGACAGGCACCGCCATTCTATCTTCACTGTTTAGCATGTGCCCAACGGTTTGCCAGTCAAGTTCAGTTTCTATCGCCAGCTCAACACGTATTTGACGACGATCAATGTCGCGGCCCTCGGTACAGTAGTCTTGATAAAACTCGTAAATAGGGCATCCTGACAATCGGCTAGATCGCCCAGCAAGACAACCCAATGAGCATCAATAGCGTTCGGCTTCTTCTCCGTCTTGCCAAAGGCGTAGGAGATCGCTTCACCTTCCTCGACGGCGGCATCCCGTGCATCGAATTCCTGTGTTCTTTCACAGTTGCCGAATTTTGACCGACCTTCCGGCTGAACATTCACAACAAAGAATCGTCTGTATTAAAAACCTCGACAGTCATAAGGAATTAAAAACGACGATCGCAACGGACAACGTCTGAAAGTATCCCAAGGAGATCAAATCCAAACAGTGACCGGTTGCAGGCGGGAGCCAGTTCATCGCTATACTGACAATAGAGGAATGGCCGCTGTTCTCCATTGAGGAAAAAAGTTGAAAACAAAACCGCTATTCGCAACAAACCACGCACGCACTCCAGTAACCGGTTGCTTGGCTGCGTTGATTTTCCTGGGTGCTTTCTTCCTTGGACAAGAGCCTGCGAAGGCAGAGATCTGGCCTCACGAACGTACAAAGCCGGTTGAGGGAAAGGACGTTCCGTTTTCCCAGAAAGTCGACCCTGAGATCGATCGACAAATGCGTTCGCTGGAATGGCGGTGTGTGGGACCATTTGTTGGAGTGCGTGGATGCGGCGTCGAAATGCATCCCACCGATCGCAATGTGTTTTACCATGCACATTCCTCGGGAGGAGTGTGGAAGACAGAGGACGCGGGGCAGTACTGGGTGCCTATCACCGATGGCCAGATCAATGTTGGATCGATCGGCGCCATCGCGGTAGCCAGAAGTAATCCCGATGTGATCTACATCGGGACGGGTGAACCGCAATTGCGAGACTGTGTTTCGTGGGGTGATGGGGTCTACAAGTCAACCGATGGTGGAGAAACCTGGAAACATATTGGATTAGAAAACACCCGCAATATTTCTCGTGTTCGGGTCCACCCCGAGAACCCGGATTTAGTTTACGTAGCCGCGATCGGTAATCCGTTTGGCCCAAGTGAAGAACGCGGGGTATATCGCAGCGAGGATGGAGGAGCGACTTGGAAAAAGGTCCTGTTCAAGCACGAGCAGGCCGGCGTGATTGACCTGGTAATGTGTGATCACGACCCAAACACATTGTACGCCTCTACGTTCGAGGCCTTGCGGCGGACGTGGGGACTGAAGGCCGGCGGCCCAAACAGCGGCATTTTCAAGTCAACCGATGGGGGCGACAACTGGACCGAGATAACTCGCAATCCAGGCCTCCCATCGGATAACCTGGGCCGCATCGGGCTGGCACACTCCAAGGATAAGCCGAATCGCATCTCAGCGCTGATCGACTCGAAGGAAAAGAATGGTCTTTACCAATCCGAAGACGGTGGCAAGACCTGGAAATGGGTTACCGCCCATGTCGGGATCACGCAGCGGCCATTCTATTATTACCATCTTCACGCCAGCCCGACGGATGGGGACGAATTGTGGGTCGCCTCCAATAAGCTCTGGCAGTCCCTTGACGGTGGAAAGACGTGGAACCAGCGGAGCGGTACCAAGGATGACTTCCATGACATCAAGTTCGACCCTAATGACAAGGACCGCATGATCGTCACGCATGACGGCGGCGCGATGGTCACACTGACCGGCGGAAAAACCTGGTCGACTCCCTACACCCAACCCAATCAACAAGTCTACCGCCTCAACGTCGACAACCAGTTTCCTTACAACCTGTACGGGAATTGCCAAGACTTGATTGGTTACAAAGTCCCGTCAGCTTCGGTTTGGGGCGGCATTTCACAAGCAGACGTGACGGTGATTGGCAGCGGAGAGTCCGGTGCCAGTGTTCCCCACCCGACCAACCCAGACATCGTTTATCACTTAGCGCAAAGCACGATGGCAGCGGGCGGGTTCCCGATGCAGCGTGTCAATCTTAAGACGAGTCAGTGGGGCCACCGAAACGTATGGCCAATGCCGACCTTCGGCGAGGGACAGAGCGAGGCGAAGTACCGGTTCAATTGGCATGCACCGATCGTGATCGATCCCTTCGACGAGAATGTTCTTTACACGGCAGCAGAAGTTGTCTTTCGCAGTCGCGACGAGGGTATGAACTGGGAGGTGATCAGCCCGGAACTCACCCACAATGATCCGTCCAAGCAACAGGCAGGCGGTTCACCATCTTCGCTCGAGACCTCTGGACAGGAAGCCTACAACACGATCCACCGGATGGTGGCGTCAAAGGTTAAAAAGGGCGTCTTATGGACGGGCAGCGACGACGGACTTGTTCATGTGACGGTCGACGGCGGTAAGTCGTGGACGAATGTCACTCCGTCGGACATGCCCGAGGTCACGGACGTGTATGGGCTCGAAGCATCTCCGCACGATGCGGGCACTATCTACGTTGTAGCAAGCCGCTATCGCACCGCTAACGACTTCAAACCGTACCTCTGGAAGTCGTCAGACTTTGGAAAAACCTGGACCAATCTCAGCCAGAACTTCCCACAAACCGAAATCACTCGAACGATCCGGGAAGATACCGTTCGCAAGGGAATGCTGTTCGCCGGAACGGAAACCGGCGTATTCATCTCGCTCGATGACGGCGTGACCTGGAAGCCACTCAACTTGAACCTGCCAGCGGTGCCAGTTCACGACATCAAGGTTAAGCACGAGGATCTTTGCATTGCCACCCATGGTCGTAGTTTCTGGATCCTCGATGATATTTCTCCGCTGCGTCAGTGGGACGAGAAGTATCGAAGTCAAACCTCGCACCTATTCAAACCAAGAACACATGTTCGCGTCGGGGTGAACTGGTGGGCGCTCTACGGCGGCGGTGTCGGAGGTGGCCAGAAAAACTACTTCGTTCAGAACGGCCGCATGGGACATACCTTCTACGAGCTTGGAATCATCAATGGCGAGCGGAAACGCCGGTTCCTCGATGCCGGCGGCGCAAGACCCTACGGTGCGATTCTCCACTACTGGCTGGGAAAAGATGCCCAGGATGTCAGCCTGAGCGTCCTCGATGCCAACGATCAGATCATTAGAACGTACGCCGGTGACATCCTGAGCAAGGAGCCCGGACTCAACCGGATGATATGGGATATGAACTATCCGGATGTAACAGCGGTGGACGGAAAGCCGGCCCCTGGAATCATTGTTCAAGCCCCGGTCGGTACATACAAAGTCAGGCTGACCGTCAACGGAAATTCCGAGGTGCAGACCTTCCATCTAAAAATGAATCCCAATGAGTCCTTTACGCCCGAGGATTCCGCCAAACGATTCGCGCTGTGGTGGCGATTGCGAGCGATCTTCGAGCGGTCGAACACCGAGATCACGGCTGCTTTGAAAATAGCAGAGGAGGCCGGTGAAGATTCCGAGATTGCGAAACGCGCGAAGGAATTCGCGGGTAAATTGGTACCCCAAGGGGCTACGCTTTCTGAGATTGCCAACGAACCCCCAAAGATGTTGTCGAAGCTGACGACTGTCAGTTCCGTACTCTTCCACTCGGAGGGACCTCCACCCAAATCCTGCTATGACGTCGTCGATGAGATGGAGAAGCGAATCGACGCTGAGATCGATGCATGGCGTGCGTTTCATGCGCAGAACGCTAACTAATCGCATCATCTAGAAATGCAGATTCTAAATCTTGCATTGAACCGCAGTAGGGTCGGTATCAGTAATGAATCTTTCAAGGGTTAATCGATGGACACACCGATGGGGATCGATCGTCATCTTAATTCCCACCGCTGTGATCATTGCTTCCGGCCTCATTCTGCAGCTCAAAAAAGAGTCTGCATGGATTCAGCCGGCAACCAAAGCTGGATCGGCGACCGGGGTGTCGCTGCCATTTGAACGGATTCTCGCTGTTGTTAAGGAAGTGCCTGAAGCACAAGTCAGCACCTGGGAAGATATCGACCGACTAGACATCCGCCCTGGTAAAGGAATGCTCAAGATTCGCTGCAAGAATCGTTGGGAGATCCAAGTTGATGCGAATACCGGACGGGTTCTACAGGTTGCCTATCGACGGTCCGATTTGATCGAGAGCATTCATGATGGCAGTTTTTTTCACGACTCGGTGAAGCTCTGGATCTTTTTCCCCAGCGCTTTAATCTTGATGGTGCTCTGGGTGACCGGAGCCTATTTGTTTGCTCTGCCCTACATCGCACGCTGGAAACGATCGCGCCGCAAAAAACTCGCAAACGGATAAGAAACGGAATCACAACGGTCGCCGTTAATCCGGAGACCGGGCAGGCAAGCAGCGGTGAGATTGCTGGCGAGTAGGAGAGATTCGACAGTGCGATTGGCGTTTCTGCCGACTCATGTACGGTTACTTTTTCTGCCGAATCAAGCGTGCAGCGACGTAGTCACCACGATGGATCGAACCCGAGGCCCCACAGCTTCCGCGGCCCCTTGGATCTCCAGCCGAGTCCGCACCCAGCGGCAAAGATAGCAAAGCAAGCGTAGGTTGGGTTCAATCGGCGGAAACATGACGGGGATTGGATTGTCGCGGTAGCTCAACCTGCAGGCAGATGATGCGTTGCCTGCGAAACCTCAGATACTCACGCGAAAAGCATACTTCGAGTAAGCCATGTGGTCGAACGTATTCGTAAGTTTGGCAGCGTGGCCGCATTCCACGCAAGTTCCACCCTGAGTCCTTTGACATTGGGAGCCCATATCCTATTTGCAAACGAAGGCTGCTTAAAGAAATCAGCAGGTCCACCATCTTCTTGCGATGCAAATTCAAGCAGGAACGCATCGTATACCAAGCCGCATTTTGTGCGACCAATCGCAGTAAAAATGGGAACGGCTGCTTAGGCAAAATATCTCCGTCGGGTTGACCATCAACCTCGTGGACGTTCGGAGCCCCCAGCAGAATCTGTCGAAGCAAGCCGTTGCCTGATAGAGCGAATGCTGTTGCACGCCGCGTATACGGTAAGCAAACCCCATTGCCACTGATGTTGTGAATATGAAGGCGAGCGAATGACGGTTCGCAGTCTTATGGGCCGGCTGCGTTGGGTCCTGTAGACTGGAAACTGGTAAAGTTATTTACGAGATCCAACCCCGGGAACGAATCGAACCATGCCTTGCACCGCTGCCTACGCCCACATCGGAACCAAACGACGTTTCAGGCTAACATGCTTCGCTGCGGTGCTCGCGTTGATCGGCAGCCGCGCTAACGGTGATGAGAATTGGCCGCAATTTCGCGGAGCAGATTCGACGGGCGTGATTGACGATGCGTCCAACCTTCCCGCTACTTGGTCCGATTCGGAGAATATTAGCTGGAAGACCGACATCCCCGGTCGTGGCTGGTCGTCACCGATTGTCTGGGGCAATCGTGTCTTCATGACGTCCGTTGTCAATCTCGGAGAATCCGAACCACCTAAAAAGGGACTCTATTTCGGAGGCGATCGCCCGACGCCGCCCCAGTCGAACCATCGTTGGATGCTCTATTGTCTCGATTTAGAGAGCGGGGAAATTCTGTGGGAAAAACAAATTCATGAAGGCGTTCCCGAAACGCCCATTCACCTCAAGGGCAGCTACGCCTCGGAAACACCCGTCACCGATGGCGAGCATCTATACGTGTTGTTCGGCAGCATCGGTGTTTATTGTTTTGACTTCAACGGTGAAGAAATCTGGAAGCGGCCGATTAAACCTCGAAAAATGCGAAACGGCTGGGGCACCGCAGCATCACCGGTTCTGCACGAAGATCGCCTGTATCTGATCAATGACAACGACGAAGATTCGTACCTGCAAGCACTCGACAAAAAGACAGGACAGGAAGTTTGGCGAACCGAAAGAGATGAGAAGAGCAACTGGTCAACGCCCTATATCTGGAAGAACAAACTACGAACGGAAATCGTTACTCCAGGAACGGGAAAGGTCCGGTCTTATGACCTGAAGGGAAACGAACTCTGGTCGCTTGAAGAGATGTCCAGCATCACCATCGCAACGCCCTACCAGTACGACGGCCTGCTGTATGTCAGCAGTGGTTACGTCGGCGATCCATCCCGGCCGCTGTATGCGATTCGCCCCGGTGCGGAAGGCGACATTTCCTTACAAGGTGACACGACATCGAATGAATGGATTGCTTGGAGTCGCCCAACTGGTGCGCCCTATAACCCGTCAACAATTACTTATGATGGGATTGTCTATGTGTTGTATGACTTTGGATTCATGATGGCGTACAACGCTGATGATGGGAGCGAGGTCTATTCAAAAAAGCGAATCCCCAAAGGAAAAGCGTTTACGGCATCGCCATGGGCCTACGACGGGAAGATCTTCTGTTTGAATGAAGATGGTCTTACGATCGTGATTCAAGCAGGAGAAGAATTTAAAGTCTTGGAAACGAATGCTTTGGCCGACGATGACATGGGGATGGCGACACCAGCGATCGTGGGAAACCGCTTGCTGATTCGCACCTCCGCAAGAATTTATTGCGTTCAGTCCAAGTAAGTTCGGACGCGAACTGATTGTTTGAAAATATTTTTGACCAGCGTCCTTACCCGCGATACACTCCAACGTTTTGAATCAAAACGTTGGATACGAACAACTGCGCGAACGTCTTTTCCGGCTCACGATGGTCTGTCGTGTTGAGGCATGGCAATTCCCAACAACTTGGGCGTGGTAAGAATGCTTTGCGAACAGTGCCCAGTGCTTTGCGAACAGTGCCCGGAGATTAAAACATGGGAATGAAAGTCAACCGTCGAAAGTTCCTGAACTCGGCCGGGGTAACAGCCGCGACGTTTACGATTCTGAAATCAGGATCGGCTCGCACCTATGCCGCAAACGAAAAGCTGAATGTGGCTTTCATCGGAGTAGGAGGTCGAGCGGGAAGCAACCTGCGGGGCCTGGAGACACAAAACATCGTCGCCTTATGCGATGTTGATTGGCAACGTGCTGCCGCGTCTTTCGATCTACACCCGCAGGCGAAGCGATACAAAGACTATCGTGTGATGTTGGCTGAAATGGAATCAGCCATAGACGCTGTTGTCGTCTCAACGCCGGACCATCATCACTTCCATGCATCGATGGCTGCGATTCGCCTCGGCAAACATGTCTATTGCGAGAAGCCACTGACCCATTCGATTTGGGAAGCGCGCGAACTTGCCAAAGCGGCCCGCGAGGCTGGCGTCGCAACGCAAATGGGGAATCAAGCACAAGCAGACAAGGATACCCGCATCGTTCAAGAATTTGTCATCGACAATGCAATCGGGCCGATTCGCGAAGCTCATGTTTGGACCGACCGTCCGTCGCGCGGATTGCATGGCGAATACTGGCCGCAGGGCGTTCCACGTCCTGCGGATAACCCACCGGTGCCCAACACAATGGCCTGGGACTTGTGGATTGGACCGGCTCCTAAGCGTCCGTATCACCCATCCTATGCGCCGTTTAATTGGCGTGGCTGGTGGGATTTCGGAACCGGTGCATTAGGTGACATGGGGTGCCACTATTTCGATCCGGTCTACCGAGCGTTGAAATTGCAATCGCCAACCAGTGTTGAAGCCGTCTCAACGCGTGTGAACCAGGAAACGTATCCACTTGGCTCGATGGTGTCTTTTCAGTTTCCCGCTCGCGGTGATCAGCCGCCAGTGAAGGTGCGGTGGTACGATGGCGGGTTGCGACCGCCGCGCCCGGAGGTTCTCAAGGCTGGGAATGTCATGTCGGCCAACGGGGTGATGCTGGTTGGCGACGATGGCGTGATCCTGACCGATTGGGACAATGGTTGGCGGATGTTCCCGGATGAGCGGGGGAATGAGTATGGAACACCGCCGAAGGTTCTAACTCGCTCACCGGGACACCATGAGGAGTGGATCCAAGCCTGCAAGGGTGGCCCCAAAGCGGGTTCCAATTTTGACTGGGCAGGACCACTGACCGAAGGTGTCTTGCTGGGTAATATCGCGCTGCGGTCCGAGTTGCGAGACGATCTCACCGAAAAGAAGTTGCTGTGGGATTCTGAGGCATTCACGTTCACAAATCATGTGCCCGCAAATCAATTTTTGCGTCGCGAATACCGAAACGGCTGGTCTGTTTGATATTCGGAGCGGTGATCAATCCTTCAGAGAAGGGCTCTCACGCTGCGGCAACAGAAAGTTCGCCGAAAGCGGCCGCGTCGCCCACGGCAGCCTTGATCAACAAAGGGCGATGTGGAAGAAACGACTTAAGGAGGCTTGATGAATCGATCGCCGTTCGCGCGATCAAAACTTTGCTGATACAGGACCAAAAAGAAAATCGATGCGTGTGAACGTTGGTCCGGCCGTTCAATCACGAATGCTACGGTTGCTCGGTTTGTCGTAATAGCCCTCGAGCTCGTGCGCGATGGCCCTCGAGCTTGTGCGCGATGCCCCTCAAGCTTGTGCGCGATGCCCCTCAAGCTTGTGCGCGGGGATTGAACGCGGGCTCAAAGCGTTGATCTCTGCTCTAGAACGCTGCCAAGGTATGTAGAACGTTGCCAAGGTGTGCAGAACGCTGCGAACCGCGTGCTTGAGTTGTGGTCTGCAATCGGGCCCGAAATCGTGATTCTGCCAATTTCCACGGGGCGCCGAACGGTCAACCGAGGTCAATCTCACCTCGCCCATCTTTGCCAATAGCGAGTTCTGTCGACAGCGAATTCTGTCGGTCGTTCTTTCTGCCGGCGTGCAGCCCAAACGAACGATCGGGAGACGATCATGTGATCGCCTCCCGATTCGAGTTTACTTGAGAAGGTTCGTTTCGCGAATCGACTATTCTTCGTCTCCGCCGGCATCTGATTCTAAGTCGGCATCGTCCATTCCTTCTGCCTCTGCAACTGCCGCTTCATAGGCGGCAATGTCATCCGCAGTTGCGTTATCCGTCGCGGTAACCCGTTCCTCGCTACCGCATCCGGCAACAAGTGCACCGATCAGTAAAACGAGGAAGCAAGATGTCAGTGATAATTTCATTTTTTTACTCTGTTTAAATGACTCTGTGAAATGGTAATTGGTTCAGCAGCGTTCAAAACAAGCTTCGCAGCGTAAGCCGTCGGCTTGTCGAAATTGACTTCGAGTTTTGATCAAGTGCTACTGATTAAGTTGTTCTTCGATCGGCTCTTTACCAGCACGGGTACCGAGCGCGCCCCACAGCCCGTAGGGACTCGGGGACCCTGGGGCCTGTGGACCTGTTCCATTCAACCAAACCATTCCTGCCGTCGAGTCACCAGCCTCGATCGAGTCGGTGATAAAGACAACAGCGCCATCGCCCATCAAGACATGAGCTCCGCCTTGATGTTGGCTGGACATGGTCGCAACCAGTGTTGTGCCGAGCGTGTTGTACGTTCCGCAGATTTCTCGGTTGGGTGGCAGAATGGTGGTACAACCGCTAAAGAACGCTCCCTGGTCTGCCCACCGAAAACCACGAGCAAAGATCGCTCGAGTGACTCGGTGATAGTCGGGATGCCAACGGCGCGGATTATCAGGGTCAATAAATGGCCTGCAGATGGAAGGGTTTTGACGAATGCTGCCAAAATTAACACCTGGCGGATTTTTGTTTCCCCCGAACTCGGTGGTTTGCGTGCGAATGTCGAAGTCACCTAGATCCGTGACGATTTCACCCATCGCAATCGTGTTCGACAATCCGTCCAGGATATCCCTGAACCTGGAGACCTGCAGCGGCTTGTAAAAACCGCGATGTGCTGCCCGTGACTGTCTGGAGCGTCCGGTGGTTACCCTCGTGCGATTATTGTTCATCGTGCCGAAGTGAAGCATCCATTGGGAGTCGCCAAGGCAGGCCGCATAGTTCGTTCGCCCGAGAGCAGGTAGTCCGGTCCCCGGATCACTCGGGCACCGATAGGTTGGAACCTCGGTGACCCAAGGAATGTATTGGATTCGATCGGGCGTCGGGCCCATCGCTGGCCAAGGGTTCGTTGGTGTTCCAACGGGGCCATTCGGGTTGCCGTCGGTTCGACTGGCATTAGGATTCGAGATTTCTTCCCAAAGAGCTTGTTGCTCAATGAACGGTAGGATTGGAACAAGGGAGCTTAATCGAATGCGATTGCCTTGCCTCGACCAAGTAAACCAAGGCCCCGGCGCACGCCGACCAATCCCTGGATTCGTTCCTGTTCCGTGAGTCGGTAGCTGTTTATAAGCCGAATGATAGTTTTGTATTCCAAGACCAATTTGCTTGAAATTGTTACTGCAACTCATCCGTCGAGCAGCTTCGCGGGCGGCCTGAACAGCGGGCAACAAGAGCCCAACCAACACACCAATGATTGCAATTACAACGAGAAGTTCCACCAATGTGAAACCTCTCCGACCAGCGTTGTACTTCATGGTTAAACCTTATGAATGCGCCTTGATCGACACACGCAAAACCGATGTGCATCGATCACAAAATTTAGTCCTCTTTAATAAACTAGTGGTTCTCGCGGGGGGTATGTTGTTCCATTTAATAAATTCGGGATTTTTTTGCGGTTTGATTCGAAGGTTCCGCGACGCATCCGATCCTTCGTGCACGCCAGGTTTGTCAGGACGGTCGCTTGCCAGAAAGGCAAGCATAATGGTCGAAGGTGGATAAATGTCCCTATGCAAGCAATTCAACATTCACTCAGTCCGACTTGGTGCAACTGGTCGCTAGCCTACTTAGAATGGATCGATCGCCTGCACGCCCAGTCTTCGCCTCGTCTGCCAGTCTTGCCCATATTGAAAAGATTTTTGTGGGGCCGGAAACTTATGCGTTACCGAAAAGTCGAATCAATAAAAATGCTTCAGGTGAAACCGTTCATGCCCCAATGGTTACCATAGATTTCGTTTTTCCGATGACCAGAACCGCTCGAAAACTTGCTTGGGCATGATGATTTAGATGACGTCTCCGACCGCACCTTAAGGTTCTGATTTCATGTCACGCTGGCGGGATCATGCAATCACCGCAACCATTTGATTTCGATATAGAGTTTGTGCACTACGCAAGAAACCGGACTAGTCCTATTCGCTAGGCTGCTGAATTGATTCGGCACGATTTGAAATCTCCGACCGCTGTCCATCAAATCGGTGGTCGATCCCTTCGTCACCAGAGATTACAAAAAAACGACGAAGGCAGCATGGAACAACTTAGAACGTAACGCCCGTTGGAGCGCAGAATACGATTCAAACCTTGATCGTATTCTGCGACAAAGCGAGGGGCTCAACGGTGCCAGCGCGTTAGGATTAACGCTGCCTAGCGACATTTCTGTCAGTCTTTGCCAATCTAAGCGTTTCATCACGAATATTGAAGCTTCTCACCTGTTTAGATAGGTATGAACGAGCAAACGGCAATTCGACTGTGTCTCAAGCACCGCGACCCAGCGGGGTTTGAACACTTGGTTGATCAGCATCGACGCCAGGCGTTTTTTCACGCACGGGCATTGCTGGGCAACACGGAAGACGCGGCGGATGCGTGCCAGGATGCTTTTCTTCGCGCCTTCGCGGCGATGCCACGGCTTGAAACACTTGATCGTTTTTATCCATGGTTCTATCAGATCCTGCGAAATGTTTGCCTGAACATGCTGGCTCGAAAAAAAACACGCGTGGATCACATTCGAAAATCCTTCGTTCAGGGGACCGATCAAAACTCAATGCCGTCTCCAACCGATCTGGTTGAGCTCAAAGAAACCCAACAAGAGGTATGGCAAATCCTCGACCAACTCTCGCTGGAGCACCGAGAGATTCTGACACTAAAGTATGTTCACCGATCTAGCTATGACGAGATCGCCGAGACACTTGAAATACCAAGGGGCACAGTCATGAGCCGGCTTTATTCAGCACGGCGTGCTTTCCGAAACAAGCACGAGCAGATTCACTCAACTTGCCATGCGGGAGCCAACCATGAATCCTGAAGAATTAGAAACCTATCGTCCTCTATTGATGGGGCTGCTGGATGGTGAGCTTTCAACAGATGAGGTGTTGAGAGTCAATGAAGCTCTGCGGCGTTCTGCCACCCTCAGGGAAGAATATGAGCAACTCTGTGCGGATGCTGGAAAACTTGAAACACTCGCTTGCCTTGAAACGCCGGAAGCGATCTCACGCAAACTGTGGAAGAGTCCCTATCACCGATTTGTTCGTAACAGCGGTGTTTGGACCATCCTCGGTGGTTACTGCGTACTGATTCTTTACGCCATTTACGAAACATTTGCCGAAGATGGATTTAATGTGCCGGGCCTCGCGTTGGCGGCGATCGTTTTTGGGTCCTTTGTCCTCCTCATCAGTTTTGTTCGCGAGCGTTTGGAAACTTTAAAAACCGACCCCTACAAGGAAATTGAGCGATGATTGTGACAACGACAGATACCTTGCCTGACAAGAAAATTGCAACCACCCTAGGTCTGGTTCGAGGCAACACCATTCGCGCGAGACACCTCGGCAAAGACATCTTTGCCGCTTTTAAAAACATCGTTGGCGGAGAGATTTCGGAATATACGAAGCTGATGGCAGAATCACGTGAGCAGGCACTTGATCGATTGCGTGAGGAAGCGACTACGCTGGGTGCGGACGCGGTGGTCGGCGTACGGTTTACAACATCAATGATCAGCCAGGGCGCGGCCGAAATCCTCGCCTACGGCACCGCCGTAACCTTCGAGCAAGACTGATCGAGACGAAACCGGCTTACAAAGTGAAGGAAACGCTGAAAGAGAATCTGTGCAACCGGCACCTTGCGAAGAGATTGCCTTGCGTCCGAAGGAACCCAAACCGAACTCTCGAAACAGCGTGGTGATGGAGCGGAGGTGGAAACGCCTGGCAGGTCCAACGACAAGACCAAACACCAACTGAACAGGGCAACTTCTTGTGCAGCGTATTCAACTGCAGCGTCAACATTTCTCGTTGAGATCTCAAATTTGCATGACGCAACAATTGATGGCAAAATCCTCTTGCTAACGTCTGTTTTCAAACTCCCCATCAAAACATCAAGTGAAGTTGGTGCCTGTCATTAGATTTATCGAATTCCGCGCCAGCAAACGTTCCGTCAAAGGGGATTCGGGCGGAACTGGCAGGCCAAGCGATTGGACTAGACGATCCATTTTGATGGCTAGCATGTTGTCTGTGATCTGCGTTGCGTGCGATCGAGAAAGCTCCATCGTTGTCGCTCCTCAAGACTCAAGCCCCTCGGGGGGCGCATCAGACAGTTTGGATGAGGCGAAGCGATTAATTGCAAATCGCCAGTTCGATGCCGCACGCGAGGCCATCCAGTTGTACCTCAATGAGCACCCCGAAGATGTTGTTGGTCTAACGATGGCCGGCGACGGTGCAATGCAGGCAATGGATTTTGAAAAAGCAGCCGATTTCTACCAGGCTGCCGTCGCTGGATCAGAAAGCCCTGAGCAAGAACTGTGGTTCAAATGGGCAAACGCGACCATGGCCGATGAACGGCCCTTCAGCACGATCGCCGTCTTGCGAGATGCCGTGCGACAATATCCCAATGTCATGCAACTCCGTCAGAACCTGGCAAGCTTTCTTTCCCGCGTTGGAATGCAAAACGAAGCCGCTGAACATCTGATTTGGCTAGTTCAACGTGAACATGGAAGCCTGAGCATTTTATTGCAATTGTCCGACCTTACCCGGCCAACGACGGACGAAGAAACCTGCCGGGCGGCAATCTTGCGGCATCCAGATGATCTTCGACCAGCCTATGCGATTGCATTACTCGATGCCGAACGAGCAGACTGGATTGCCGTCAAAACCTCCTTAGATCAGGTGCTTGAACAACATCCCAAGTTTGTTGCAGCGCTCGCCTTATATGGTCGAGCGATAGTTGAACTCGATGCTACAGGACAGATCGAAAAATGGTCTCAATCGTGTCCACCTGCGATCGAAGATCAACCGCAGTATTGGTTGGCCGCGGGAAAGTGGGCGACAAAGCAAGGTTCCCCAAAGCAAGCGGCACGAGCTTATTGGTCCGCCTTGCGATTAAACGAGAATGACCCCGAGGCATTGAATGGCTTGGCTTTAGCCTTGAGCAAGTTAGGTGAGTCCGAGCAAGCAAGATGGGTTTCCCAGCGTCTCAAGAATGTGGTTGCGTTACGGACCTCTACGGATCAGTTATCAACCTGGGATTTCGATTCGCAGGTTGCCGCGGTCGATTTAGCATTGACCCTGGAGGAGCTTGGGCGACCCTGGGAGGCGATGACCTGGTTAACGCTTGCTTCGGCCATGACACAACAATCCGACGCAAGGCTAGGCCCCGTCTTTCGCAAGATTCGGGGTGGAATGACCGTTGAAACGCCTTGGCAGTTGGCCAGTAAAACAGTCACTGCAAGGCTAGACCTCTCTCAATGGCCAAACATTGCTTGGCAAGCTGAGCGTGAAGTAGCTTCTCCCTCAGCTTCGATCAATCAAATTCAAGCGTTTCGGTTTCGTGATGAAGCTGATGCTAGATTGCTGGTCCATACCTGCGACATTGGAAAAAAAGGAGAGGCAGAGTCAGGTTTGATGATTTACCAGTCGGGTGCCGGCGGCGCCGGCATCATTGACCTCGATCTCGATGGCTGGCCAGACGTTTACCTAACCAGAATGGACGGAAATCCAAACCAGCAAGATTCAAGTCCCAGCGGTCTGTATCGGAATTTAGAAGGGACTTTCTCGGACGTTACCGAACGTTCGCTCCTAATCGACCACGGTTATGCTCAAGGAATGACCGTGGCGGACTACAACAGCGATGGTTGGCCTGATATCTATGTTGCCAATATCGGGGAGAATCGGCTGTATCGAAATAATGGAGATGGAACGTTTTCTGATGTAACCGAAGAGTCTCGGCTTGAGGGTGGCAGATGGACCACGTCGGTCGCCATGGCCGATTTAAATGATGATGGGAACATCGACATTTTTGAAGCTGGCTACTGCCGTGGTGAGGAACCGTTGACCCAAACTTGTCCGGTTCCATCGATCGGTGAGCCGCGATCTTGTAACCCAGTTGCGTTTCCAGCTGAGCCCGACCAACTGTGGCTGGGGCAAGCTGACGGCTCATTTCGAAATGAAACGGAGCGGTTGGCGACGCACAAGCCCGGGCGTGGATTCGCTCTTGTGATCGGTGATTTTGATCAGCAAGGCGGCTTAGAAACTTACGTGGCTAATGACATGACCGGAAACCACTTCTGGAACGGATCGCAGGTCGGGGAGCGATTCGAGTGGACCGAACAAGCTGCGGTGCGAGGGTTAGCTTTCAACGGACGATCGATCGCACAAGCGTCCATGGGAATTGCTGCTGCTGATGCAGACAAGGATGGAGACATCGATTTTTTTCTGACACACTTTGCGGAAGATCACAACACCTACTATCAACAGACGAGTGCTGGCCTCTGGTCAGATAAATCGCACGTGGCCGGCTTCGCCGAACCCTCTCTGCCGATGCTCGCTTACGGGACACAATGGATTGATGTGGATAACGACGGAAATTTGGAGGTCTTCATAGCCAACGGGGATATCGACGACTTTCAATTCCAAGGGCGATCCTTTCGACAGAAACCCCAACTGATGGCGCAAGCCACAGCTGGACAATGGGGGTCCGTGACATCGAATGAGCTGGGGAAATATTTTTCAGAGCGGCGTTTGTCTCGAGCCGTGACGGTGCTCGACGCCAACCGAGACGGAAAATCGGACCTGCTGGTAACCCATTTGTTTGATCCAGTCGCATTATTAATAAATCGCACTGATCCCACAGGTCAACAAACACGTTTCTTCTTGCGTGCGACGTCGACGCATCGGGATGCAGTGGGAACCCGAATTCGCAGCAAAATGGATGGTCAAGCGGTCGAGCAGCAGTTGTTGGCAGGACATGGGTTTCAATGTTCCAACGAAGCTTGTCTTGCTTTTGGTGGATTGCAAGCTAATCACCTCGATGAGGTCGAAGTTCTGTGGCCAAGCGGCAAAACTGAAAGCCTCGGATCTTTGAGGGCGGGGTACGACTATTTGGTCATTGAAGACTTGGGGGTAACGCGGTTCGAGCGTTAACCCCAACTTCGAGCATTGACCCCAACATCAGACTCGAATCCAAATTACAAGTTTAGTGATGGCTTCGAACGACCTGAAGTCGAGAGAGACTACCTGCTTGAGTCACTGATCCAAGTAGTACGGTAGCATCGCTCTGGCGTGACCGGAAAAGTGGACACAGAGTTTGGTTTGCTTTCAATCTCAACTGCAAACAAGCGGTGAGCGATTCATCACCGTAAGACATTTGCCGTCCCCAACGCCTGTTTTCCCCGGCAAGACAATGCCTATCCCTCCCGACACCGTCCCCCAAGACAATGCCGCCGGCTGGCCCGCTCAATGCCTGTCCCCAACCTGCCTGAAGTCGTTTTCCCCGGCAA
>JARGNK010000114.1:0-21242 GCA_029213145.1 Rubripirellula sp.
GCGGCACCGACAGCTTCGAACTTTTCGTTCGCGTTGGTACCGATGGTACCGACTGCAGCCAAGCAAACGACTACGATCAGCGCAAGCATCACTGCGTACTCAACAGCGGTCGGGCCGTCTTCTTCCTTCAGAAAATTTACGATGCTGTTAGCGAAATTCTTCATGTCTCTCTCCTCGCGAGTGAGATGCATACCGGTCACGGTATGCGACGACGACTAGAGATCTGGCTCAAAGTGAACCAGACCCGAACTGGGGCAGCCTCGTTTCCGACTTTCGCCTGACACGCCTTGGCAATTCGTGACGACCAATCGCCACGAATATCCCTCGGTAGCTCGGCAATCCTAGTGACGACACGTGACCAAATGATCACCCCTCGCCTAAGGATCCGTAGCTTTGCGTCCCACCCTCTCGAATGGTTTGCCTTTGTCTTGGGAGCAAGGCTGACCGTTCCAGCTAAATTCGAATTCTCGAACCTCGATGTAACGGCAGCGGACCGAACACCGGTCCGCTCACTTCCACTCCAAACCTATGACAGAAAGTTCAACAGTCAAAAAACTCTGAACAATGAAACCTTGCAGCTTTGGGGAATTGGCCAATTGAATCGACGATTCGGTTTGTTCGTGCAGGATCACTTGATCGTGTTGAAAAAATGCCACAATCGTTACCAGATTAAATCTGAATGTATCTGCTCCACGCCACAGAGCGTGGCTTCAGAAGGCTTGAAGTTCATTCAATACAAATGGACATGCGAATTGTTGGATTCAGAGAGTGCCGTTATTCGATAGAAAGTTCCGCTATGCGATGGAGATGAATTCCGTTGTTCATGCCGTTGGTGAGGGATTTATGAGGTTGGGCCTCTTCGAGCTGCTTTTTGCAGATAGACGGGGTGTGGAGCTCGATCTGTCGCTGGGAGATCGGTTAGGGAACTGCTTGTGTAGGGCCTGTTGGAAATACGTTAGACTGTCGCTTGTTTGAAGTCGCCGAATTGGTGACGCTGCATTGCCGGAGCGTTGAAGCGTGGTGAAGCCCAGTGGTTCAAAGCTTGGCACCGTTCGTTTCCATCGCAGCGACCTTTGCGATCCTGATTGCTTCGGAATTATGATTAAGTGATCACGCCAGTGAATGGCCGAAAGCGTCACGAATCAAGCGTTTCGCCTCTGTTAACGTCCATCCTCATTTCAGTGTTTGTGAGTGCAACATGTCAATTCAGCTCGAACGTCGAACGATCCTCCGCGCTTCTGCTCTTTCTTGCGTTGGTTTTGTTCACGGTGGAGTGTCCAGACGCCTTTCTGCGGCACAAAACTCGAATGAAAAACTAAACATCGCATGCATTGGTGTTGGTGGGCGTGGGTCAGCGAATGTTCGAGGGTTGGCAGGTGAAAACCTAGTGGCCTTTGTGGATGTTGACGAAAAGCGGGCCGCGGATTCTTTCAAGCGACATCCAGGAGTCAAGAGATTCACTGATTTTCGACGCATGCTGGATCGAGTCGGAAAAGATTTAGATGGTGTCGCGATTAGTACCCCTGATCACGCCCATTTTCATCCTGCGTTGGCGGCGATGCAGATGGGGTTGCATGTTTATCTTGAAAAGCCGCTTGCCCATAACGTTTGGGAAACACGAACCCTAACCGACCTTGCGAAGGAGAAGGGATTGGCCACGCAGCTGGGTGCACAGCGGCACGCGATGGATAATATGCATCGAGTGGTTGAGCTTATTCAGAGTGGTGCGATTGGAAAGGTACGAGAAGTCCATTGTTGGGTTGGCGGTAATCGTGGGATGCCTCAGGTTCCTAAGGAAACCGTTTCCGTGCCACCAACACTTGATTACGATTTATGGATCGGCCCTGCGAAATTTCGTCCCTATCATCCCTCGTTCTGCCCTTATGGGTGGCGATTCTGGTGGGATTTTGGCACTGGTGAAACGGGTAACTGGGGCTGCCACATTCTTGATATCCCTTATTGGTCGCTCGGCTTGAAGTATCCCCAACGGGTCGAGGGATCGGGACCACCACTGGATGCTGCGAGAACGCCCAAGGCAATGCAGGTCAAGTATTCTTTCGCAGAATCAAATCAGAATGCGCCGCTTGATTTGCACTGGTACCATGGAGTTCCGAAACAGTTGCTCAGCCAGCATGGGCTATCAGAAAAAGGAAACAACACACTGTTCATTGGTGAGGCGGGCATGTTGTTGGCGGGATTCGGTCAGCGAAAATTATTGCCAGAGGAAAAGTTCGCTGACTTTAAGACGCCCGATCCGTTCGTGGAAGATTCGCCCGGTTTCCATCAAGAGTGGATTAATGCTTGCAAGGGCGGCAAACCAGCGACCTGTGATTTCTCTTATTCTGGACCGCTGGCCGAGGCTGTCTTACTGGGTAACGTTGCTTATCGGAGTGGCGGCGGCTTTGATTGGAATGCTGAAGCATTAACCACATCCGGAAATGCTCATTCGCAGGGATTGATTCGTGAGAGCTATCGCAAAGGCTGGGAAGTCTAGCCGTTTACGGTTCTTAGAGAGCTCAGCCGAATTTAATCCGCCAGCCCGGGTTAATCTGCCAGCCCGGGCGAGGTGCAACGCATTGATACCTGTGATCTCAGCGTGGGCTCGACACTGCTAGGTCAGTCGGATCGGCTCCATTAATTGCTGCTCTCGCGGCAGAGGCATTCTCGGCGTTTTCTAGGTGAGCTAGCGGTTTACAGGTCCGGAGGTAGCGACATGGTGCGTCGCTGTCGACGGTCATTAAAAGGAATGCCCCTGATCGTTGAGGCGAAGCAGTTGTTCGGTGTTAACTAAGGATCGAATGAACAACGTCCCCATGGACATCGGTTAATCGAAAATCACGTCCCTGAAAACGATAGACGAATCGTTCGTGATCAATCCCGAGTAGATGCAGAATTGTTGCGTGCAGATCGTGGACGCTGACACCATCCGTTGCCACATTCACGCTGTAATCATCTGTACTGCCGTGATTCGTGCCTCCTTTGATACCGCCGCCTGCCATCCACATGGTGAAGCAACTGGGGTGATGATCGCGGCCATAGTTATTAGGGGTTAGTTTTCCTTGGGAATAAATCGTTCGTCCGAATTCGCCACCCCAGATGATCAAAGTTTCATCCAACATGCCTCGCTGCTTGAGATCTTTGATTAAGGCAGCGGTTGGTTGATCTGTGTCACGACACTGCCTGGGCATTTGGCCGGGGATATTGTTATGTTGATCCCAACCCTGATGAAAGAGCTGGATAAATCGCACTCCTTGCTCGGCGAGTCGGCGTGCGATTAAGCAATTGAAGGCATATTTGCCCTGGGTTTTTACATCCGGCCCATAGAGGTCGAGCACATGCTTGGGTTCGTCAGAAAAGTCCAGTAAATCGGGGACCGACATTTGCATGCGGAATGCCAGTTCATACTGTGCGATCCGAGTTTGAATCTCCGGGTCGCCAGTCTGCTGATGCTTGAGCCCGTTCAACGTATTGAGTGAATCGAGCATGGTCCGCCGCAGGCCCCTGGAGATTCCAGCGGGATTGTCAATATCGAGGACGGGGGCGCCCTGGTTGCGGAATTTTACACCTTGGTGTTTGGAAGGCAGGAAGCCACTTCCCCACAAGCGATCGTACAGCGGTTGGCCTTGTTTGGCGGACCCTTTGCTACTCATCGCCACAAATGCCGGAAGGTCGGCCGCTTCGCTGCCAAGCCCATAGTCAACCCACGATCCGATGCTGGGGCGGCCGGGAACTTGCGATCCAGTTTGTTGAAAAGTGATAGCTGGATCGTGGTTGATTGCATCGGTGTGCATTGATCGAATGATGCAGAGGTCATCAGCGAGTGAACCAATGTTTGGAAGCAACTCGCTAATCCAAGAACCCGCTTCACCGTATTGGGAAAACTTAAACGCAGTCGGCGCAACGGGAAAACTGGCCTGAGCCGAACTCATCGTCGTCTTTCGGTCGTCCGGGTAGATGCTTTTGGGGACTTCTTCACCAAAGCGATCTCGCAGTGCAGGTTTATAGTCATAGAGGTCCATTTGTGCAGGACCGCCCGACTGGAATAGATAGATGATGCGTTTAATCTTGGGCGTGCGATGAGGTAGATCCGCAAGCCCGAGGTGATCATTCATTTCGCCTTGCACGAACCGATCACGTTCCAAAAGCGTGCTGAGTCCGAGCGAACCCAGCAACATTGAACGGCGTGAAAAAATTGGATGCATTGATCGTTTCTGCCTTGTTTATTCCTTGCTGATGGTCTCGTCGAGATTCAGTATCAGTGAAGCGGTCATTGTCATTGCCGCGTGTTCAACCAATGGAAGCGATTTGTCGCGTTGATTCTCGCCGGTTGCAAGTAGTTGTTTTGCTGCTTGGGGTGCCTTTGAAAAATGTTCTAGGAAGCGGCCGTGTGCATTGATGATCACTGCTGATTCTTTCTCGGTTGGCCACCGACCGGTCGCCTCTCGGAATGCATGCGTGATCATGCTCGGTGCCGATTGCCCATCGTTTTGCAAGATCCGTTCAGCGAAGAATCGTGCGCACTCGATGAACGTCTTGTTGTTCATCAAGGTCAATGCTTGCAGCGGCGTGTTGGTTGACTCGGTTTGTACCGTGCATACTTCTCGAGCAGCAGCATTGAAGTTCATCATCATCGGTGGCGGTATGGTTCGACGCCAGTAGGTGTAAACGCTGCGGCGATAGAGGTTGCCACCTTTGTCTTGCTTGTATTTGTTGTTGGAAATTGCGGACCAGATCTTGGGTGGCATGTAGGGTTTCGTCGACGGGCCACCGACTTGTTCAACCAATAAACCACTCAGAAGCATTGCTTGATCGCGAACAATAAAACCGGGTAAGCGGTACCGCGGTCCTCGCGACAGCAAGCGATTGCTCGGGTCGATTTCCAGTGAATTAGCTGTTACCTGTGAATCTTGCTGGTAGGTCGCGCTGTGGATGATTCGTCGCTGGATTGCCTGGATGTCCCACTTGCTATGAGTGAATTCTAACGCCAGATAGTCGAGCAATTCAGGATGCAAAGGTAGTGCCCCCTGCGAACCCAGATTGTCGCTCGTTTCCACAAGACCAGCACCGAAGAACTGCTGCCAAAGGCGATTCACCGCAACGCGAGCAGTCAATGGGTGGTTGGGATGAAACAGCCATCTTGCGAGTTCTAGTCGATCGCGTGGCGAGATTCCTGGCGTGCTTGATGCGAGAGACTCGGGAATTGAGGCGGTCACAGGTTGGCTGAGGTCAGGCATGTTGTATTGGCCCCGCTGGAGCACATGCGTTGGTCTTGGTTCAGTTAGTTCATGCATCACCATGACCGTGCTCGGATCGCCTGCTTGGGGTCGCTGCAGACCGTTGCCAGCTTCTGCGCGTGCCCGACGCAGTTTGACTGGAGCTGGCGTAACCATGCGGTCTTCGCTAGGTGATAGGTTGGGCCAACTCTTCGGCACCGTTATGAAGGGCGGACTGTTGCCATTGTTTGGGCCGACACCCCATTCAGCGATGTTGTTGAAGTAGGCGTACAGTTGGTAATACTCTCGCTGGGTAATTGGGTCATATTTGTGATCGTGGCAGCGCGCGCATGAAACGGTCAGGCCTAAGAAAATAGTGCCAAACGTATCGACACGGTCTGCTACGTACTCGGTGCGCCACTCTTCTGGGATCGATCCATCTTCTGAATTGATGCGGTGGTTGCGCCCGAATCCAGTCGCGACTTGCTGACGCAGTGTCGCGTTCGGCAAGAGATCGCCAGCGAGCTGCTCGATGACGAATTGATCATATGGCATATGTTGGTTGTACGCTTCGATTACCCAGTCTCGCCAAACATGCTGATAGCGATAGCGGTCGTTTTGGTAGCCGTCGGTATCCGCATACCGAGCAGCTTCCAGCCACGGCAACGCCATGTGCTCGCCATAGCGATAAGATTGCATCAGTCGATTCACCAACTTCTCTATGGCTACATCCAGATCGTCTTTTAGAAAGGCGTCAATTTCGGCCGCGGTAGGGGGTAAGCCTGTGAGGTCGAGCGTAATCCGTCGCACGAGTGATTCCGCGGATGCTCGTGGGGCGGGGCTAAGGCCCCGCTCGCGAAGACGATTTAAGACAAACCGATCAAGAGGGTCGCGAGACCATTGGTCGGCGTCCACTTCTGGTACAGCTGAGTGTTGTGGCGGTACCAGCGACCAGTGTTGGGCGAATTCGGCACCCTCGCGAATCCATTTTACCAATGTGTTGCGTTCAGTCTCCGTCAGCTGACGCCTCGAATTAGGCGGTGGCATTTGAGAATCCGGATCCTTGGAGAGAATCCGGTGGACCAATTCGCTCGCCTCGGCGTTCCCCGGTTCGATCACATTCATCGCAGAATCTTCCAAGTCGAGTCGCAGGTCAG
The DNA here is from genome assembly GCA_029213145.1 of Rubripirellula sp. Classification (GTDB taxonomy): domain Bacteria; phylum Planctomycetota; class Planctomycetia; order Pirellulales; family Pirellulaceae; genus Rubripirellula. The sequence continues at coordinate 6,371 of JARGNK010000114.1, forward strand.
CAGCGACGGCAGCTTGGTCCGGTCCGTGGCAATCGAAGCAATGGTCTGACAAGATTGGCCGAACATCTCGGTTGAAATCAACGGCTTCGGCCTGAAGTAGCCCGTCGTTGACTATCATCGAGTGCGAGCAAAGCAGTACTGCGAAGAAAATTCGAATCACGGTGGTTGTCGAGCGTTGTCAGCAAGGGAGGGATTTTCCGCTAGTCTACCCGCAAGTGCGGCGCCTGTCGGGATTATCTCAATGACTTAATTTACCGACCAACCAATCAATTTCTGCCGCTGTAATGTCGGTAGAGTCAAAAGCCTGAAAGGAATCGGTTTTGCCCGCAGCGGTGAAGGCCTTCGACACGATTGCGGGTAGGTTGGGATCGCCAACAACCGCGAGCGGATAAGGGGACCTTAGAGCCAGAATTGCGGGTAAGTCACCGTATTTAACCGCACCCGGTACGAAATTTAGGTCGCGATAATGATTGACGTTGGCGAACCGAAAGTCATCACTCTGGATCAATGCACGGTCTACCAACGGACCTGCATGAGCTGCGGCGGGTGCAACCCAAGCTGCTGTTCCACTGGTTCCGAACAAGGTGACCTGTTTTCCGCCTTGTTGGCGGGCGTGGGCAATGACTGCCAACAAATCAGCGGTTCGATGGGCTGCAAGAGTTCGGTTGTATCCAAATGTGAATGCGGAATAGGAACGCGGGTCATCGATCACTCTTTGTTGTTCATCATCGTTTGTCTCGCTAATCAACTCGCCTTGTTGGAACAAATCAGGCAGTAACACAGTCACGCCGTGACGGAGCAGTTTTTCCAGTTGATCAGTCGGGCCGCCGTTTGATTGAAAAGCGGCTTGCTTGCCGTGTGCATGCGTCCAGACAGTGACTTGGTCCACAGTGGCTTGGTCAGTGCTGACGGTTAGCAGAGGCACCTTGGCACCGCGATTCGCATCGTGAAGCATTCCTCGTTCGATGGTGATTCCATTCGAACTCAGTTTGCCTCTGCTTTTATAAGTGGTCTTTTTAGGAATACCCTGGTCAAAAATTATTTGCCAAGCGCCACCGACAGTTGCGCGGAATGTCTTGAGGGATTCTGCATCGGTGGGCTCCATACCTTTCAATTGTGCAGATGCTTGCTGGTCGAACCAACGACAAACAGCACGCTCGTGAGGAATGCCAACTACTGATGGCGACGGATGTTCCTCGTCCCAAACGGTGGTTTCCTGATCTGTAAGGGGTTCAAAATCTTGTTCGATCACAGGATCATCGAGGCCAAGGTTTAGATGCCGATTCATCCATTGGTACATCGTGGCTCGTGCGATGTAGTTGTAGTTGTGTTTGAATTCCAACATCGGGCGGCAATAAACATCTGCCTGATCACCGATCATGGCATAGAGCCATTTTAGTTCTGGATACCCATCGGTCATCATGTCGCGTGTCCAGTCGTCTGCTGATGTCATTGCCTGGGGACGTGGCGCAAACAGTGCGGCTAATTCAACATTGCCAGTATCAATCCGGAGTAGGTTGCAGTTCTCACAGTAGCATCCACCCTGCATCGCGGTGGAAACCATCCCATTTGGGAACGATGCTTTGACTCTTTCGTCGATCGCGCCGAGCAAGATCGACTGGGTTCCACCACCACTTCCCCCGGTGACAGCTAAGCGATCCGGATCGACGTCAGGAAGTGAGGCCAAGAAATCGAGTGCACGAATGGCATTCCATGTTTGTAGACCCATGATCGACTGATTGCGTAGGTCAGCATCGATACTGAAGAAAACCCAGTCGTCTCCTTTTCGCTTTTCTTCCGGCCTCGCTTTCGCGTGTCGATGGGACACTTCATGTGAAATTTGAATCGAGTCGGCGTAGCCGACCATATCAAAAATGAAGCTTACACAGCCCATCCGCGCCAATTGCACACACCTCGCTAACTTGGGCGTCCGTCCTGACTTCTCAAAATGTTCACCTCCCTGTTGTATTTGACGAGCGATTTCTTCATCGCTGTGAGATTGCATTCGTCCGCCGTGTCCATGTGGACACAATACACCAGGCGCACGGTCAAATCGTGGCTTACTGGGGCGGAATAGCAATCCGGTAACGTAGTGGCCGGGCAAACTCTGAAAGTACACTTTTTCGACTGTGAATCCATCGCGTTGTGTCTTGTTAAATACAACCGAATTGAGCGGGGGCTTCTCAGGCATCGGCCACAATCCGGTTGCGACGAGTACGCGGCGGCGTAGGGATTCAGCTCGCGAAAACCAGGCTCCTGAGTTTTCCGGAACCACAAACGGAAAGTGGTCGTTTAGTGTCTTGAGTTTTTCTAATCGTAAATCGCCCGGTTGCTCGCTAATTTCAAGGACACGATGGGGGTCAGGCTTCGGCGTAACGGGAGGATCTGCATAGCCACCACTAGCAATGGTGATGCAAAAGCTAAGAGCAATCCAACGATTCATGACGCACCTCTCGGGGAAAACCGTGCTGGTTCAATTCTTTTAGCAGGCCAATATTTTGGCTGTTCATTTTTTAAAAAGGCGGGGACCCATCGGAATCTACCGATTTCAAGTGGGCAGTCCTTGGGTTGTACGGCGAGTTCTCGGTCAGTTCGATTCTTCATCGATATCAGGCCTCGCAAACCTCGCTTGCAAAGGCGACAATGGCGACATGGAGATCATTTAACACTATGGCGCTAGACGAGTAACAACCGATGCGTACGATTCTAACTGCCGATGCCAAGGCCATGGGGCAATGGGTCGGCGAACATACTGCCGAGGACCTCCGCCAAGCGATTGCCAAACATGGTGAGGCGAATATCGTCGTGGCGACCGGGGCCTCTCAATTCGAGGTTTTGCAGGCTTTGGTCCAGCAGGGAGGAATCGATTGGTCCAAGGTTCACGGATTCCACTTGGATGAATATGTCGGGATTTCCACTGATCACGGTGCCTCATTCTGTCGGTACTTGAAGGAGAGGTTTGTTGATCATCTCAACTTGGCCAGTTTTCATTATCTACGTGGCGATGCTGACCCAACAGAAACGATTGGCGAAATTGGCGGCCGCCTCTCCCAGACGAGAATTGATTTAGCCCTCGTGGGAATCGGTGAAAATGGCCACCTGGCATTTAATGATCCTCCGGCAGATTTCGAGACCGAAAAACCCTATTTGCTGGTTGAGTTGGACGAGCCCTGTCGCATGCAGCAAGTCGGAGAGGGATGGTTTGATTCACTTGCTGATGTCCCGACCCACGCGATCAGTATGTCGGTGCGACAGATTTTGAAGTCGGCCAAGATCTACTGCAGTGTTCCCGATGCCCGCAAAGCAGCCGCCGTCCGCGGAACTTTGGAAGATTCCGTATCCCCCGAGATTCCTGCCAGTATCTTGCGAGAACATCAGGACGCGATTTTGGTGATCGATCAGGCTGCGGCAAGCCAGCTAGGTGATGAGACTCGTGCTTCTTTGGAACAGGTTTAATGTCTGGATTCGTTGACTTGCAGGTGAATGGCTACGGTGGGGTCGATTTCAACTCGGAATCACTTACTGACGAAGCGATGCATCGAGTTTGCGGCCGACTACTAGACGACGGAACAGGTCGTATTTTGGCGACGATTATTACGGCGCCCTTGGATACGATGCTGCAACGGATCCGTAACCTCGCGCGGTTTATTGATTCGAGTCCTGACATCTCGTCAACGATTGCTGGGATACATGTGGAGGGCCCTTTCCTGAGCGATCAGGACGGCTTTGTTGGCGCACATCCTCCGAAAGCTACCATGGACGCTTCGGTCGATGTAGCGAATTCTTTGCTGGAAGCGGGAGCAGGCCACGTCAAGATGGTCACGCTTGCCCCCGAACGAGACCTGGCGGGACGGGTGACATGCGAACTTGCGAAACAGGGAATCGTCGTCGCGGCCGGGCATAGCGATGCTTCCGTCGATCAGCTCGATGCAGCGATCGATCAGGGCTTGAGCCTGTTTACGCATCTCGGTAACGCGTGCCCTGCTCTGGTTCCTCGGCATGACAATATCATTCAGCGCGTACTTAGCCGGAGTGAGCGGTTAATGATTTCGTTCATCGCGGATGGGCATCATGTTCCACCACCAGCATTAAAGAATTATTTGCAGTGTGTGCCTTCGGATAATGTAGTGATCGTTACCGATGCGATCAGCGCTGCGGGCTTGGGGCCCGGGCGATACGAGTTGTCAGACCAAGTGGTTGAGGTTGATGAAGATGGTGCCGCTTGGTCCGCCTGTCGTACGCATTTTGCAGGTTGCGCGTCGACGTTTCCGCAGATGGTCGGCGTATTGAAAGAACGTGTTGGGGTGTCGGATCAGCAGATCGACCAGTGGATGCGGATCAACCCAAGTAGATTGTTGGGAATTAGTGTCTGATCTTTTCCCCCTCGTCAGTTTTTAACCTCGGATCGGATCGGATCGGATCGGATCTTCAAAACCGTGGATGAAGGGGATTCTCTGCGGCATTTTGATGCAACTGGGCAACAGCAGAATTCAGGAGAGTGTTTTTGGATACGTCAGCGATTAACCAGGTGATCCGAAGTCGAAGAACGGTTAAGCCGAAAAACTTCACCTCTCAAGATGTTGACCAAGCGATCATTCGCACGATGCTCGAGAATGCAAACTGGGCACCCACCCACGGGATGACTGAGCCTTGGCGTTTTTCCATCTTTCGCGGTGCGGCGAGGCAACGGCTCGCCGAGTTTCTGGCCGAGACCTACAAGTCGTTGAGTACACCCGAATCATTTAAACCAAAGAAGTATGACGGGATGCGTCAAAACGCGATGTTGGCGCCGGTTGTAATCGCGATTGGGATGAAACGCCAAGAATCAGAGAAGATCTCCGAGCTTGATGAACTGCTAGCGGTAGCGTGTGCCGTTGAGAACTTGCACCTCACGGCAACCGCCTTTGGGTTGGGTGGGTTTTGGTCGACCAATATTGCTGCGACGAGTGATGCGATGGGGGAGTTTCTTGGGTTAAAGCCCAAGGATCGTGCCCTCGGTCTGTTCTATGTTGGCTACCCAGCTTGCGAGTGGCCAGTTGGAGATCGAACTCCCATTGATGGGAAAGTTCAATGGATTGATCGCTAGTTCGTGAATGGAAAGTACAGAGATTTGTTTGTTGGTCAGTCAGGCAACTGCGCTCACGCAGGTGCAGGCACGCTCTTCCAGACTGACCAATTCAGCCGGAGCTCTGAGGCCTTATCCGTTATTCAAGGATAAGCTCGTTCGCAATTAAAGGATGATCTCCCAGGATTGATTCCCAAGTGCTCGGCAACGTGATCTCATTTACGCGATCTGCCGCCATCAACACGACATGTGGTAGTTCAACAAAGCGACTAATGTTCAGCAGGTCAGGCGCGTCGCGATTTCGAATTGGCAAATCACTTAGGGACAGTTGGTTGATGCCGGTGGTCCAAAGTGAAGCATACAACGTCCAGAATGCTGCTTCGCCACTGGCATGCACGTCGAGTGAAGACCAGTTAAGATTCGGCACGGAACTTAGTGCTTGGAGTGCTCGGCGAACATCGTAGATTTGCATCGTGGCAGCTGTCTGTCCAATCTGCATGAATCGTCGACGGATCTGAGTGCGTGCCTTCAAATCGCGAGACCATTCAGTCGGACCGACTCCACGGGGTACGATCCAAGCGATATTCTTGCCGGCATGTTGTTCACATATTTTTTTCCAGCGTGGAAGATTAGGAGTCGTTGAGGTGAATGCTTCCGGCATCGCCGCGGCTAGTGCTGGAGCCAATGTTTCCCATCGCGTTTGGTCGATAACATAAGTGGAAAGCGTTGCGTCATTTCCTTCAGGGCGATAAACAAATAATTCGAGTCGGTATGGAGCTTGGCTGTCGTACTCCACTCGGAGGAGATCTTCTGAGGAGGATGTGATTCGAACATTGAGCGGCTCGTTGACGACGGGCCAGCCGCGGAATACATGGTTTTTCAGCGAGTTCATCCATTCTAGTGATCCCCGTTGTAATTCATTTTTTTGTTGTGGTAGCTCCTTCGGATTGACCGCCGGAACGAAGCTTTCGTGGATGGTGGTTACACGCTCATCGGGTGGCAGGGAAGCGAAGACTTTAAGCTGTTCTGGTTCAAAGAACTTGATCGCTGATTTGTCGATCAGTGAAACATCTTCTTTTAAGAAGCGATTGAACCAGCGGAAAGCATGAATCCGAAGTTCTTGGGTGTCCTTGTGGGGGCCCTCTGTGATCTGCAGGCCAAGTTGGTCACTCGCTTCGTAAAGGTCATAGATGCGGCGTGTTTTTGAATGGACATCAACGACGCCGTCGAGCGGGAAAATTCGATCCTTGTCAGTATTGGAAATCAGCAGAGGGCGTGGTGCGACTAAAGCTGCAACCATTGGGTAATCCCAGCGGTAGGTGTTGACCATATACATGCAATCACAGTGCCCTTCGACACAGCCATCGACCACATGATTTTTGAGGCTGGTTATCCCGGCGACAGGAACCGCTGCTTTGATTCGTTCGTCAATCGCTGCGATCCACCAAGAGTAGGCTCCCCCACCACTGCGGCCGGTAACACCAAGCCGTTCGGCATTGACTTCTTCGCGATCCTGTAAATAGTCCAGGGCTCGAACGCAATTCCAAGCTTCTACACCTGCCGGTGTGTAGCCACGATTGTTCCACCACCACATTTTCTCCCGATAGGTGCCATGATGAATTCCTTCGAGTTCGCCTAGTTGAATGGTGTCGATGGTGAGGCAGACATAGCCGTTGCGGGCGAACCACGCACCATGATGTTGATAGTTGACTTTGTTACCGAAACTCACCCCATCCTTACGAACTGCACCGTGTCCGCAGACATACAGAATCGCCGGCAAAGGTTCGTTTTGCTCCGCTGGGCGATAGAGGTTGCCGGTGACGTAAACGCCCGGCATCGATTGGAACTGAAGGTTCTCTACGACAAAGCCTTCGTCGTGCGCGACGGAGCCGGTAACGACCGGGTTGAGCGGCGTTCGCTCGGGAAAGGGGCTCAGCCCAAGCATTTCCAATAGCTGTTCTCGGTATTGGTCACGACGGGAAGTCCAGTCATCGAGTGTTTGGATTTCTGCGAATGTCGCTGTTGTCAACTCTTCGGTTTGATTTCGAAAATACTCGATGACTAAGGAATCGCCCCTGGACGAATCGAAAGTAGGGCTCTGAGCCCGTATTGTTGACGCGGAAATCAACAAGCCAATAAGTAGAAGGCAAACACGCATGATGTCGATGCTCGGTTGCAGGAAAAGGGGAACCGATGGAAGGCCGCTGGTCATTCACTGACCCACCCATCGTACTCCGTTCGATGCAACGCGTGTTATTCTGGCTTCGCGTGCTTCAAAATGCAGGTCGCATGCCGTGAATTCTGTCAGCAGCATCCGCGCGGCACCATCATTCGGGTTGGCGACGCTGCCGTGTTCGAGGGATAGACTTGACGCTGCTTTCAGATCGTGTTCGTTGTTTTTCGGTGACTTGTTGATTGCTCGAGCGTCTCGTGTCGCCCTTGATTTGTTGAAGTTTGCCACTGGTAGCCGTCGACGATTTCCCAGCTCGCAAATTGATTCGGCGAGGTGTAAAAAAGGGAAGACGCTACCACCATCAATTGGTGAAAGCCCTTCAACCTTCGGTCCCGTACTTATGGCGAAGGGCTCGGCTCTACAGCCAAGCGTCTTCGACAACCGTTAGCGTGCGTCTCGGGTGTCTATAGTTCCAAGAACAATCGTGCTGGATCCTCGATAACGTCTTTGATCGTCCGCAAGAATCCGACCGCTTCACGACCATCGACAATCCGATGGTCGTAGGTCAGAGCGATGTTCATCATTGGTCGGATAACGACCTCTCCATCGACTGCTACGGGCCGCTCTTGAATGGCATGCAAGCCTAAGATGCCGCTCTGCGGTGGATTGACGATTGGGGTACTTAGCAGCGAACCATAAATTCCGCCATTGCTGATGGTGAATGTTCCGCCGATCAAGTCTTCTGGTTGCAGGCGATTCTCGGCCGCCTGTTTCGCGAAATCGCTGATCGAGCCTTCGATACCAGCAAACGACAAAAGTTCGACATTTCGAATGACAGGAACGACCAGGCCTTTTCCGCCACCGATTGCAATTCCAATGTCTTGGTAGTGGCGGTAGACAATATCGTTGTTTCGAATCTCCGCATTCACTGCAGGGAATTTTCTCAGTGCTTCTACGGCTGCCTTCGCGAAAAATGACATGAATCCAAGTTTTACGCCATGTCTTTCCAAGAATCGTTCTTTGTATTTGCTGCGAATCGACATCACTGGCTTCATGTCGATTTCGTTAAAGGTCGTCAGCAAAGCCGCTGTCTGCTGAGCTTCAACAAGCCGAGCTGCGATGGTGCGGCGGAGCATACTGAGCGGCTTGACTTGTTCTTGACGATGCGACGGAGCGTCAGCAATAAGGCTTCCAGTGACGGTGCGACGTGGTTCGGGCGTCGCTGGTGGAGAAGTGGGGGGTGTCGGTGAGAGTTTTTTGTTTTGGTTTTGAACGTATGCCAACACGTCTTCTTTGAGCAGGCGTCCCCCCGGCCCCGAGGCGGGAATTTCAGACGCTTGCAATCCATTTTCCTCTAACAGACGCTGTGCGGCGGGCATCACGAAGGATGCAGCGTTGCCGGCTGGCGTCGGTGTCACCTCATCGCTGTTCGCTGCGGCCGACTTAGATTCGCTTGGGTGGGAATCGTTTTGGGCAGGTTTCTCTGCAACGCGGATCGATGCGATGACCTCGCCGACGCTGGCGAATTCTTCGCTTTCTTTATCGATCGACTCAACGTAACCATCGGTAGGGGCAGGAATTTGGACGGAGGCCTTTTCTGTTTCGATTTCTACGAGGTCTTCCCCGGAATCAACCCAGTCACCTTTGGCTTTAAGCCATTGTCCAATTTGAACTTCGCTGATCGATTCACCGACGTTGGGGACTTCAACTTGAATGATTTCGGGCACGGCTGGTCCATTCGGCAAGGGAAGGCAGGATCCGCTGTTCTGTATCCCTCCAAGATACCGAGGCTGAGTGAAAGTCGGAACCATGCCGCGGGAAGGAAGATTGCATCGTGAATCGACCGGGTGAATTTGCTGGATTGGCAATGTTTTCCGAGAAAATTGATTATGAGACAGGGATTGATTGTGAGACAGGGATCGGATGCTCCTTCTGGCCGATGGTGGACGAGTTGATTCCCGCGGAGTGGATTCACGTTGGTCCACGGGTGCGATCGATGCTGGATAGTGGAGTGGTAGGTGACACGTTGTGATACCCCCCCTGATAAGCCATTTGCCCAGTTGGACTTCCTCACAAAGGAGCGGAAAAGTGTCTGATTCTGACCGCGGCCATCCGATCCAGATGGGTGTGATTGTGCTGCTGCTCGCAGGTGGGGGTTGGTGGTTTTTTAATACCTACGAAGTGGCGGGATTAGACGAGGTAACCGTCTATCCGAAGACAAGCGATTTGGAGGACTCCACCTTCATCAGCTACGGCGACGAACCGCCACTTTTGAGCTCTGGGGGACTCTCCTTAACTTCCAGCATGAGTCTTAGCGAGAGCGACAACCCGTTCGCGGCAGCGCGAAATCGGGTGCTGCCGACCGAATCGACGTCTTCCCCGCCGGTTGGCGTGCGGCACAAGCCGCTGAAGATCGCGGCCTGGGCGTTGGATGGTTTTGGGCCGACCAAACTTCGTAACCCGGTTTGCAGGACGAATATTGCTCGCGTGATTGGTGGATTCGATATCGTCGCGCTACAGCAGGTCGCCTCAGTCGAACGGGATTTGATCCCACGATTGGTCGATTTCATAAACCAATCGGGTCGGCGATACGACTATGTGATTGGCAAGCCGACGGGCCCCGACGATCGACCAGAGCAATTAGCATTTCTTTTCGATACACAGCGGGTCGTGGTTGATCGGAGGCAAACTTACAGTGTTTCCGATCCAGCGGACAAAGTGACTTTTGACCCATTGGTGGGCTGGTTTCGAGCAGCTACACCACCGCCAGCAAGTGCTTGGACGTTTTCTCTAGTGAACATCCGAATCGATCTCGCGAGGGCACCCCAGGAGGTCGCCTTGCTGCCAGCCATCATGAAAAGTGTCACGAACGATGGTCGCAGCGAAGACGACGTCGTAATTGCTGGGCTTTTTCAGGCGGATGATGCCTATTTATTGGGAACATTTGATGATTCGGAGATGAAGGCATCGGTGGAAAGTCGACCGACCGACATTTTTGGACGGTACCAAACGAGCAACTTGTTGTTTCGTCAATCGGTAACAAGTGAATTCGTGGGCCGCGGTGGCGTGGTTGACTTGATGCGGACGTATGATTTGACGCCGGTCGAGTTGGAGACCGTGACCAGCCATTTACCGGTCTATGCAGAGTTTTCTGCCACCGAAGGTGGTCAGTTTGAGTAGTCGGTGTGTCGCATTCGTTCGTCGATTGAACGTCCGTAAAAGCACGACTGCAGCATCCCCGTTTAGCGGCGGGATTTGCTATCCTTAATAGCGAATAGAAGGCCGTTATCTCATGACAGAAAAACCAGCTTCCGATCAGTCGCCGAGCGATCATTTCCTGTTGGAATTGCTCGTTGACGGTATACCTGACCCGGTTTTCTGCAAGGATCGGGAGGGACGCTTCATTCGAGTCAACGCTGCCTTCGCTGAAATGGTGGGCTTCCCGCAGCAGGATTGCATCGGAAAGACCGATGCTGACTTATGGGGTGACGAGGTCTCACGCCAGCTTATCGAGAATGATCAAGAGGTGCTGCGCACCGGCGTTCCAATCCTAAACAAGGAAGAAGAGCTGCTGAATAGTAATGGAGGTCCCATGTGGTTGTTGATTAGCAACATGCCGATGCGGGATTCTCAGGGAGAGCCGATCGGGACTTATGGCATCGCACGTGAAATCACCGAAAAGAAGCTCGCTGAAATCGAATTGCGGGAAAGTGAGGCTAGGATTCGGCTGTTGATCAAGCATGCTCCCGATGCATGTGTCACGCTGGACTGCGATGAAGGGCGTTTCATCGACGCCAACCCGCTGGCGGAAGAACTGTTCAAAATGAGCCGCGAACAGATTGTTCAGTGCCATCCCGCGGACCTCAGTCCGCCGTTCCAACCGGGGAATGTTCCCACGCCGGAACTTGCGAACGAAATGATCGAAACGGCTCTCAGTGGCAGTCGAATGGTGTTCGATTGGGTTCATTGCGATTCTGCGGGCAAGCCTTTCCCTTGCGAGGTTCGATTGGTTCCGTTGCCGCACGGTGAACGGAGGCTGTTGCAAGCGACCATCGCCGATATCACCGCGCGGAAAACGGCTGAGGCTGAGTTAACCGGCGCCCGAGATTCGCTGCGAGAAGCCAATCGTGAACTGAGGCGTGCAAGAGATATCGCGGAAGAAGCGAGTCGGGTTAAAAATGATTTTTTAGCCAACGTCAGTCACGAAATTCGGACGCCGATGAATGCCATCATCGGCATGACCGATTTGGTCTTGGGCACCAATTTGGACGCGGTACAGCGGGACTATGTTCAGACCGTTGCGGATTCGGCTGAGTCTCTCATGTCTCTGCTTGATCAAGTGCTTGACTTTTCACGGATCGAGTCCGGTACCTTGGATCTCGACATTGCAGATCTTGACGTGCGTGAAGTCATTGGTGCGACATTGAGTTCGCTATCCGTCAAGGCTCACAGTCGCCACGTGGAACTGACTTGGCATGTCGATGCATTGGTGCCACGGTGGTTGGCTGGTGATGCAGTTCGAGTGCGGCAGATATTGATGAACTTAGTCGGTAATGGCATTAAGTTTACTGAATATGGTGAGGTCTTCGTCGACGTGCAATTGGATGAGCGTGATGCGACAGGCGTCAAACTGCTGTTTAGTGTTCGAGACAACGGGATCGGCATCTCCCCGGACAAGTTGGAGTCGATCTTCAGTGCATTCGGCCAGGCCGATACATCCAGCACTCGAAGATATGGCGGAACAGGATTAGGCTTGGCGATTAGCTCAAGGCTCGTTCATGCAATGGACGGCGAATTGTGGGTTGAGAGTTCTGTCGGTGAGGGGAGTGCGTTTTTCTTCACCATTTATATGCAACCTGCAACACCTCAGGTAATTCACGAGTTGCCAGACCTTAGGCACCTTGAGGTTTTGGTGGCCGATAATGATGCGGAGAGTTGTCGTCAAATAGCGGACCAACTGAAGCACCATGGTGTGTCTTGTGCGATATTCGAATCAGCTACTTCAGTTCTTAAGGCGTTAAAGGAATCGGCGTTGCGGCGACTACCAGTGCTGATCTGTAATCCAGAAATGAATGGTATGGCCGGCTTTGAACTAATTGAATTGATTCGTGCCGATGAAACCTTGAGCAGGGTTCCGACGATCTTGCTGGTATCCAATATGCGAAATGAGGATATCCAGCGTTGCAAGAAACTTGGCATCGCTGCTCAGTTATTCAAGCCGGTGAAGCCGAATGAGTTGGTGAACGTCTTGTCTGCAATGACGACGCATGAGGATTCAGGTGCAACGCCGAATGAGGAATGGGGCTCCGGACTATCGAAGAAAACCTTTCAGGCCGGTCAGGCAATGCGGCCGTTGCATATCCTGTTAGTCGAGGATGGAAAAGCGAACCAGACCATGGCCGTTGGTTTGCTCACCAAGTGGGGGCACCGAGTCGATGTGGCGGAAGATGGAAGTCAGGCCGTCGAGGCATATAGAAAGAAAAGCTTTGATGTGATTCTGATGGATGTTCAATTGCCTATGATGGATGGCTTAGAGGCAACCCGCCAAATTCGCGAACTCGAGGCGGAATCGCGACAGCGTGTTCCAATTATCGCAATGACGGCACATGCGATGGAAGGTGATCGGCAGCGTTGTCTCGCCGCTGGAATGGATGACTATGTCTCCAAGCCGGTTAGAAAACCAGAGCTATACAGAGCCTTGGGAGCGTTCGGTGATGATCGTTCTGATGTCGCCAATAACATTTGACACTATCGCGATACGTAGACCGGCACAGATTGTCGTACTGATAACTTGTTAGGTTCGTCGCAGCGTTTTGTGAAAAGGTATGCACGCTACGGCCTCTAGACTTAGCGATTCGCCATGAAGGCGCGGCTCGTCAGCAGGCCCCAAAGAACGTCTTCAAAGAATGTTTTTTGTGCTGCAGGGCTTGCGTCTTTAAGTTTATCCAGCTCTTCCTGCCAATAAGTTTGTTTTGAAACATTCGGTAGCGTTAACGTCTCGAGAAAGATCAGATCCAGCAACTCCTGATGGCTGGTTATCTGCCTCATTAGTCTAGCCAAGCGTCCATCTGTGGCGGTCAGACGTTGATTGATTAATTCCCCATTGATCAGGTGAAGCGACCGTGCGAGTGAGGCTGAGATTTCGGCTTGACCGCACGCCGATTCGCGATCGCAGCGTCCCAACACGTCCAAGCCTGGGATTGCCATTCGATTATCAGTCAATGTGACCGTGCGTGGTAGGGCAGCGTCATTGAACTGCAGCGGGATCCCCGTGATATCAGTGATGGCATCTGCGATAACTTCCGCTTCGAGCGGTTTGGGTAGCGCGTGGGAGTAAAAGCTAACATCAGTTTCATTGCCGGAAATCGGTGTGGAGTCACGTGAATAGGCGGCTGAATTACAGATCGTTTTGATCGTGTGTTGGATGCGGAATCCGTTGTTCACAAAGTCGTCTGCTAACCATTGCAGCAGTTCTGGATGAGTTGCCGGATTGGTGGTGCGAAGGTCATCCACGGGATCGACTAGTCCACGCCCCATGAGGTGCTGCCAGATGCGGTTGACCATTGCTTTTGCAAAGTAAGGGTTATCTGTTGATGTCAGCCACTCCGCGAGTTCGGTACGACCATCCTTTGCATTGGTTAGGAATCTACGGCCTGGAATTCGCGGGACAGCTGCTTGTCCGGTAACTGGATGGGTCACTTCACCACGTTCCGAAACTTCGACGATACGTTGACGATTCAACTTCGCAAAGATTGCTGCCAATCCGTGATAGTCATCTTGCTGCCAATGATCTAGGGGATGGTCATGGCAGTTTGCACATTGCAACCGTACCCCCATGAACGCACGGCTCGTGCGTTCCGCTAACTCGCCGGGGCTACCAGCAGAACGAAGAAAGTTAACAGCACCGTTTTCAAAGCTATCTCCTGATTTCGTCAGCATCTCGATGACCATTCGGTCCCAAGTTGTATTCAGGTTTAATTGTTTTTTAAACCAATGATGGTAGGCCTGAGCGCCTTTTGGTTGGAGCTGCTTTGAATCGATTCCGAGATCGTTGGCCCATTTCAATGCCCAGTAGTCAGCGAAAGATTCGGACTGCAATAATTTCTGGATGGTTTGCTGGCGTTTGTTGTCTGAGGGGTCTGCTGCATACTGGATTGCAGCCTCCGCACTCGGTAAGCGACCGGTCAAGTCGAGTGTCACCCGGCGTAAGAATGCCCAGTCATTGGCGGCTGGCGAGGCAGGCAGTCGAAGACGGCGCAGTTGAGTGTTGATAAATCGATCGATCGGATTGTTTTCGATGAATTCGGTACCCGTTTGTGGTTCTTGGTCCCGCATTGGGATAGTCAGTCGAATTGGCAAAACCCGATCTAGAAAGCGAGCGATCACGACTTGTGCACCTCGTCGGTGAACTGTCATGGTTCCTGTGTCTTCAGCGATGGAAACTGCATCTGGATCGGTGGCTTGGAAAACCGTCCATTGCGTTACATCACTCGTCGATCCATCGTTGTAGGTCGCCTTCACGCTAACAGACACGGACGATTCCGGCTGAGGTAGCGTTGTTTGTCGTGGGGAGACCGTTAGCTTCACCAATTGACGAATTCCACTGCGGTAAGCACCTTCAGAGATCCATCTCT
>JARGNK010000114.1:21252-22785 GCA_029213145.1 Rubripirellula sp.
GTCACGCATCGCCAAGCCACCTTCATGGCCAACCTGCTCCGATGGCTTGAGGAGTAGCAAGCTGCGGTCAGGCCGCGTTAAGTTGATCCGCCGTCCCTCCAGCTGACGGGTAATCGCATGGTGATCTAGTTTTGAATTTGACCCCAGCAGAGACAACTTAAAACCGCCGCGTCCAATCGCGGCGCCGTGGCATGAGCCTGCATTACAACCTTGGCGAGTGAAAACTGGCATCACCTCGGTATCAAAGTCGATCGGCTGATCGATTTGAGCGTTGGCTATGGTTGCAACAAATAATGCCAGCGTAAAGATTGACGATCGAAACATCATCGATTGTTGGCTCCCACTTAATCTTTCATCTCAAGCCATTGCTTGAATTGCTTTTGAGCTTTTTCCGAGCCGATGCCCCGCTCCAAGATGGCTTTGCACATGCGTTGCAATTGAGCGCGGCGGTTCTTGTCTTCACCAACCCACTTCTCAACTGCTTTGACCGCCGAATCGAAGTCTTCGCTGTCACCGGAAGATGAAATCAACCCCCGCATCGTTGTCCGGAGATCCATTGAATCATCACCGGTGGCAGGACGCTGCCGCATCGCGTTTCCGCGTGGGCTTACAAGTTTCGCCAATTGTTCAGCGGTTGGGGCGGGTTTACCAATCAGCTTGGCAAGTTCTCCAGCAATCTTGGGTCCTTCGGTCAACGAAGGTTGCACCAGTGCAAAGTTCGCTGTCACCTTATTATTGTTTGCGACCAGAATGGTCAGTTCAACATTTCTGTTCAACCCGTAGGCTCCGGGGCCTTCGCCACCATCAATCGATATTCCGACCGGGGCGGTGAAGCGGAGAGAGGATTGTGCCCGTTTGAGATAGGCCTCGGCTTTGCTTTTGTCGTCGTCCAGCCAGATGATGCCAGAGGCAACTCCCTCTTGGTCGGTCGCGTACTTGGTAAGGCCGCGAGTCAAAGCCATTCCAGGACGGGTCAATTTGTGGACGAAGACAAAAAGGGTTGGTTTACCCGCTGCCCGTTCGATGGGGTCAATTTCGGTTCCTGCTTGCGTCCCGCCAACGGCCAAAACTTTGAAGGGTACTAATGACTCACCGACTTGAGGGCCCGAAAATACGGGATCGTCACCAACGGCAATCACTGCGAAGACTGAAAGGAACGTGGAGATCACACTAGTGCGAAGGATCATGAAGGCTACCTGCGGTTGGAGGGCAATATGCGGTGTACAGCGGTTCCCGCATGATAGCTCAGCCTAGCCGTATTCAGCACCATGTTTCAACTTAAAAACGAGTCCGATTGGCCGAATTGAACTCGAGTTGATGAGGGTGAGACGAAAGGGCAGGAAATAGTTTGGCGTTCGGTGGTTTCGTGGCGTCAGATGATCCGAAACAGCTTGGTTCCCCTGTGAAACAACTGGTGGGGGCATCCGGTAGCATGAATCCCAGCCGGGCTCTCAAATCCCAGCCAAGCTCTCAAATTTCAGCCAAGCTCTCAAATTTCAGCCAAGCTCTCAAATTTCAGCCAAGCTCTCAAAT
>JARGNK010000114.1:22885-25750 GCA_029213145.1 Rubripirellula sp.
TTCAGGCGTGGTCTCAAGGGTTGAGTTCCAGGGGCCGGCTTGATTAGACAGCGGGATTTGGTGACCCAGGGCAAAGCTCAAATTCTTCGTCTTGGTAATGGTTATGAATCTGGATTACTTCATCCAGCCGATTCAAAAATGCATCCAAGACTTGGGGGTCAAAATGACTACCGCGTCCGTCGCGTACGATACTGAGGCATTTGTCCAACGGGAATGCCTTTTTATATGGACGCGCGGAAGAGAGAGCGTCAAATACATCTGCGACGGCAACAATCCGACCTTCAACAGGAATTGCATTTCCTGACAGTCCTTTCGGGTATCCGCTTCCGTCCCATTTTTCGTGATGAGTTGCAGCAATGACCGCTGCGAGTTTCAGCACGGGCGATCGGGTTGATCCATTGCTCGGTTGTCCGTTAGGCGTTGGCTTTCTAAGAGGGGACGATTCTTCGTGGCTGAGTGGATTAATGATTCGCCGGCCAATATCGCAGTGTTCTTGGATTAACGCGAATTCATGCGGATCGAGTTTGCCGGGTTTATGAAGTATCGAATCGGGAATACCAATTTTTCCTACGTCATGCAGTTGGGCAGCTTGTTCGATCATATCGATCGCAGATTTTGAAAAACCTAATTCATCCGCGATCAGAGCCGAATAGCGACCGACACGGATGACATGATGACCAGTGTCATCGTCGCGATATTCACCGGCGCGTGCCAAGCAGTGAATGGCTTCTTGGCGAGATCGGACAACCTCCTGAGTCCGGAGCTGAACTTGTTCCTCCAGTCGCTGAGAGTATTCAGCTAGCTGTGAACGATAGGCTTGAACTGCCAATACATTTTCCAAACTCAGCATTAACTCGCTTGGGTCAATGGGTTTGGAGAGAAAATCAGATACTCCCATTTGGTACGCAGCAAGCTTCTGTTTTGAATCATTCGATTCCGTGAGCAAGATTACTGGCGTTGGTGCAAGATCGATCTCATTATGGAAGCGTTGCAGGAGTTCGAGTCCCGAGTGATCTGATAGCTCATGGCTCAACAAAACGAGCTCTGGACGTCTGTTTCGAAGTATCGATACTGCGTCATTCGCGTCGGTGGCCAAGAAAACGTGTTTAAAGCCTTCCTCTTTGAGATGATCTTGGACGCGGGCGATGTTTGACGGTTCATCGTCAACGATCAGGATTCTTGCATCCCGCAAGACATGGTAATAATCTTCAAATTGATGTTCTCGAGATACTGCTTCAATACCTTCGCTGGCGACCGCTGGAAACGGGATTGGGTCACTCTCGATGCAAGGGACAGGAAGACTCATTTCTATCGAGCGGTTTGCCGGTAAAGTATTTCTCAATCGACTATAGAAACTTAGCTCGCTTTACGTCTGTGTTTGAAAGTGGGGCCTTGATTGGCCGAAGTGGGGGGGCTGGGCGATTCAATTTCGAAGAATCGTGATGCACCAGAGGTCCTGGCAGTCGATTCAATCGATTTTGTCTTCCTAAGCATTACGAGCGTTTCTCACAAAGAGTGTCGATCAGTGTTGGTGTTTTGATCCATCCATTCTCGATTGCTTATCGGACTTGGGCTGTTCATCGCGATCTCGATAGTGAACTGCGTCATCACGTTCTATCTGACGCAGTTGCGTGAAATAGAGGTTGGTTGCTTCGGTTTTCACGCGTTTTTGCTGCTTTTGCGATGAGGGCCTCCTGCAGCATTTGTTGACTGGTTTGCATCTGGCACATCGGTCAATCAGTTCAGGGCACAGCACCTGCGTCAGCACTTCACTTGGTGGGTTCTGCATCGCCCTGATCTGGGAGGGAGAGTTGGACGGGATGTACGGATCGCGAATATTGTGTCGTCCTTTTTCTCCACCAGCCGCTTTTTTTAGAAGTCGACACCCTTGAACGGCGGTTGATTTACCCGTGTTGCGTCTTCATTCGGTTGATGGCGACCTGGACATTGATCAGCCTTCCAGAAACAGAGGAAAGTGAGACTGCTAGCCCAGAGAGCTAAATCGCATTGGCTATCTGGCAATGGCTTCTCGTCGATCTTCTCATGACCTTTTTGGGAATATTCGGTCATCAGCACTGTGTCACGGTGTTTTGCACTTCTGAGCTAATGATGCACCATGTTCGTGTCGAACAAGAATGGGCTTTTGCTGCTGCTGTAAAACACTCGGTCGATCGTGGAACACTCAGGATAGGGCCCAAACAAATCAAACCAAAACTTGTTAGCGGTGAACAATGTGGGCAAACGCGATTTTTTACCCGGGGTGCAACTAGCTAGCATCTTAAGGTGAGTCTTCAAAGATGCTGATGATTCGCCATTGAGCGGGCGTCTAAAGGTGGCTCCCGATTTTTCCTGCCTTCGCACCGATAGCTAGGGTGCATCCTGGGGTAGTGAATCGACGTGCAGGTGAGGGAAGGGATTCTCTGCGGCGGTTGCAATGATTCCTCGTGAATTAACGAACCGCCCGGCGTGATGATTTCGACTTTTCTGAAATCTTGCATTTCTCTCGCGGCATCGAAAGGTTGGCTCTCGTAATTCAGTGAATCACTGCCGCCATTAGTTCTTGGTCGCGGATGATGGTGTGGGCAGTTAGGGTCTCTACAGCAACATGTCTGTGGCGCGTCTTCAGCGTGGGGATCCGATTCAATTGCCACTCCGCCACGATAGATGCTATTTGTTCAGGAGGTTTTACCGCCGCGCGAGGGTAGACTATTCGGGTTTGAGAAATACGTTCAACTCGCTTTCCGGTAGATCTGTGTCATGGCTGCGGAACAGCTTCCCGATATATTTGAGGTCCTTCAGGAAGGAAATGCCTCGAACCGTCTCCACGATGCTATTTTGACGCAAGCCACCCAGTGCAAACATCTG
>JARGNK010000115.1:0-10068 GCA_029213145.1 Rubripirellula sp.
GCTGGTCTGTTGCGGGAAAGCTGGTCTGTTGCGGGAAAGCTGGTCTGTTGCGGGAAAGCTGGTAGATTGCAGGGCAACTGGTGAATGGCCAAGAGACTCGCTGAGCAACCGGTATCCCCATTGACCAATCAGCGAGGGTTCAATCGCCCGCGGTGACTCGCTCACGCTTCGAATTCGTTTTCTCAATTCCCGTTTATCCTTGGAATCCAACATGAACCGTCTTCCCTTGCTGGCTGTAGCAGGTTGCTTGCTGATTACCCCGATGGTGAATGCGCAGGGCAAGTTTGTTGCGAACTATGACGAGTCCAAAATTCCAGCGTACAGCTTGCCCGATCCGTTGGTGACAGAGGCGGGGGAGCCAGTGACCGATGCTGCGATGTGGATCGCCAAGCGACGCCCTGAATTGCTGCAATTGTTTGCAACTCAGGTCTATGGGACAGCACCACCGGCTTGTGAAATTTCACACCGATTGGTGAGCGCAAAAAAAGCGATCGGGGGGAAAGCGATTCGGCGCGAAGTTGATGTTCGCTTCGGGGCGGCGGATGAAGCTCACGCAATGCGGTTATTGATCTACACCCCGAAGGGTGCCGAGGATTCAGTGCCGGCATTTTTGACGTTGAATTTTCAAGGCAATCACAGTGTCGATCCCGACCCGACGATTGCGTTAAATCAAAATTGGATGCGGTCTCGAAAAGGAACCGTCAAAAACAATCGGGCGCTCGCGGCGGCCCGTGGCGTCGCTGCGGATCGGTGGCCGGTCGAAATGATCATTGACCGTGGCTATGCGTTAGTGACGATCTATTACGGTGACATTGATCCAGACTTTGATGATGGTTTTGGCAATGGCGTCCACGGACAATTCGAGCAGCAAGCCGAATCGATTCCGCAGAAGGAGCGGTGGGGAAGTATTGCTGCTTGGGCTTATGGCCTCAGTCGCGCGCTTGACTACTTGGAACAGGATAAGCTCATCGATGGGTCTGCAGTCGCCGTTTTTGGTCACTCGCGATTAGGGAAGACGTCGCTTTGGGCAGGGGCCAGTGATCCGCGTTTCAAAATGGTGATCAGCAACGATTCGGGTTGTGGCGGAGCAGCTTTGTCACGTCGTGCGATTGGTGAGACGGTTGGACGGATCAACACATCTTTTCCGCATTGGTTCTGTGACAATTTCTTGCAGTACAATCGGAACGAGGATGCTTGTCCTGTTGACCAACATCAATTGATTTCTCTGATCGCACCTCGAGCCGTTTACGTTGCCAGTGCAACCGAGGATCTTTGGGCCGATCCTAAGGGTGAGTTCCTTGCGGCCCTGTATGCTGATCCCGTCTATCGATTGTTGGGAACCAGTGGGCTTGGCGGCAGTAATCCGCCTGCAAAAATGCCGGCTCCTGATTCGGCGATCAAGACTGGCTCAATCGGGTACCACTTGCGAACCGGTAAGCATGATGTGACGGATTACGATTGGGCCCAGTATCTCGATTTTGCAGATCTTCACCTCAAGCAATGATCTGTTGCGAATGAGATGGCTCTTTTTTCGTAGCAGCAGCAGCAGCAGCAACAGCAGCGGGGATGTGAGGGGTCGATCGTCATGCACCCCTCACACAACACGCGATATTCTGAGATGACAGCGTGAATGGGCTACCGATTGATGCCGTGCTGAAGCGAGTGGTTGAATCGGCCGTTCGCGATCAACCGGTGGTGCTTCGTGCGCCACCCGGTGCAGGCAAGACGACCGGTGTTCCACCCGCCTTGATGCAGGCTGGTCTTGCCGATACCGGACAGATTCTGCTCGTTCAACCTCGACGGATGGCGGCGCGAGCCGTCGCCCGGCGTTTGGCTGAATTGGATCGGTCGCGGGTCGGAGACAAAATCGGATACCAGGTTCGATTCGACAAGCGGATCAGCAAGCAGACACAGCTGATCGCGATGACGACTGGCATTCTGCTGCGGCGTCTCGCAAGCGATCCCTTGCTTGAGGAAGTGCAGTGTGTCTTGCTGGATGAATTTCACGAGCGAAGTTTGGAGGCGGACCTCGCGTTGGGCATGCTGCGGAGGATTCGTGAGACGTTTCGTCCCGAGTTAAAGCTCGTCGTGATGTCGGCAACACTCGATCCCGCGCCGTTGTTGGCATTCCTCGGTGATGCTAACGCGATCGAAAGCGAAGGGCGTGCTTTTCCCGTCGAAGTGATTCACACGCCAACGGTTTTGCAGCAACCGGTTCAACAGCAAGTTGCCGATGTGATTCCTGAGGCACTTGGGGCATCTCGCGGTAATGTGCTGGTGTTTCTGCCGGGGGTAGGAGAGATCCGCAAAGCAAATCGCCTGCTCCAACAGCAGGGGATTGCCGATCATGTTGAAGTGATCGAACTTTTCGGTGACTTGCCCGCGAAGCAGCAGGACAGCGTGTTGCGCGAATCCAACCGTCGAAGGATTGTTTTATCGACGAACGTGGCTGAGACCTCGTTGACGATTCCGGGAGTAACTGCCGTGATCGACAGTGGCTTGGCACGGGTGATGCGGTTCGATCCCCGCGTTGGTCTTCCCAAGCTGCAGATCGAGCCGATCTCGCGAGCTGCTGCCGATCAGCGCGCAGGCCGGGCGGGGCGTGTCGAGGCCGGTCGCTGCTATCGGTTGTGGCCAGCCGCCATGCACCGTAGTCGTCGTGACCAGGAGCTACCTGAGATCGAGCGGACTGATCTGAGTGCCGCGATTCTGATACTTTCGGAATGGGGCGAGCGTGATCCGTTCGATTTTCCGTGGCTGACCCCGCCACCCCGGGAAGCGGTCGACAATGCGATTCGATTGTTGCAGCGACTTGGGGCAGTTGATCCTGACAACACCATCACCGATCGTGGTCGAGAGATGCTCCGCTTTCCCTTGCATCCACGATTGGCTCGTTTCATGGTCGAATCCGTACGCTTGGGAGTGACTTCGTCGGCCGCGATGATCGCTGCGTTGCTGACCGAGCGCGATCCGTTTCGTTCAGGTCGACAGAACGGGTCGTCCCATCTGCTGGATCGGTTGCAGCAGTTGCAGGATCTGATCGCGGCAGATCCAAGCGTGGATGGTAATCTCGAAGCAGCTCGAAACGTGATGCGGGTCGCGAGTCAAATTGAACGGCTTGTTCCAAGCGGAACGAGTGGTAAAGCCGTGGCGGGTTCGCCAGAATCGTTGTCGCGAGCACTTCTCGCTGCCTATCCTGATCGGATCGCCCGACGCAGGGAGCCTGGCTCTGATCGCGGTGTGATGATCGGCGGTCGTGGGATTCGAGCCGGTGTTCAATTGTCAGCGGGAGACTCTGAGTTGTTGCTTTGCATCGATGTTGATTCCAGTGGCGGTCGACCTGAGGCGACGGTTCGCGCGGCGATTCCCATCGAAGAAGACTGGATCGATGAAGAGCGAATTCGCACTGTAGATGAATTCGCGTTTGATGATACATCGCAAAGTGTTGTGGCTCGGCGAAGGCGATACATTGGTGATCTGCGAATCTCGGAGGTTCCGGTTGCCTGCCAGCCGGGGCCAGAGGTTGCCGAGCATTTGTTTCGACACGCGGTCGCTCGGTTGGATGTGGTGGTTCCAAGCGAAAAATCGGCGGACGATTCGTTTTTGCAACGCGTAAGATTTCTTTGTGACCGGATGCCGGGACTCGACTTGCCACCAATTGATCAATCGTCGATTGAAGAGACACTTCGTGAGTTGTGTCAAACTCGGACGAGCATGAAGCAATTGGCTGACGCGCCCTGGCGGGATTATCTACGAGGACGTTACGCTTATCAGCAGTTGCAGCAGATCGATCAACACGCTCCTGTCCGCCTGAAAGTGCCCAGCGGCAATTTGATCATGCTCGATTATGCCAGCGGCAAGCCAGTTTTGAAGGTGCGAATTCAAGAACTCTTTGGCTGGGAAGAAACGCCGCGTGTTGCCGGCGGAAGGGTGCCGGTGCAACTGCAGTTGCTAGGGCCAAATTATCGTCCACAGCAGATTACCGAGGATTTGAAAAACTTTTGGGCTTCAACCTATCCGCAGGTGCGCAAAGATTTGCGTGGTCGTTATCCCAAGCATTACTGGCCTGAAAATCCTCGTTCCGCTGTGGCGACGCCGAACGGATTAAAGCCACGCTCCTAAGGATCGCTCTTTGATTTCTTCTTCAATGATCGAAGTGCATGACTTCCGACGGCGTGACGCCGAGTCGGAACGGGTGATCTTGGATGGAGCCACTTTGCAGATCAATGCAGGTGAATGTATCGGTTTGATGGGGCCCAGCGGCAGCGGGAAGTCGACGCTGTTGCGGGCAATCGCTCGACTCGATCCACTGGATCAGGGTGAGTTGTTTTTTCAGGGGAACGCTGTTCATGGAGATGATATTCCCCCTTACCGTCGACGTGTCGTTTACGTTTCGCAACAGTCGGTCGTGGTTCAACCGACGCTTCGCGAAGATCTGCAGCACATTTTTCAATTCCAGTCATCAAAACAACCTTTAGATTGGCAGCAGGCCGAATCGCAACTCGTTCAGTTTGGCAAAGCGGTTTCGATGTTGGACCAGCCTGCCGAGCAACTGAGTGGTGGAGAAAAGCAGATCGCAGCGCTCGTCCGAGCGATGACCTTGTCGCCTCTTGTGTTATTGTTGGATGAACCGACAGCGTCGCTAGATGCCGTTGCGACCGAAGGGATTGAAACAGGTGTCAAGCGATGGCTTGCCGGCGATGTGTCACGCGCCGTCGTGTGGGTCAGTCACGATCAGCAGCAAATTCAGCGTGTCGCAACCAGAGTGATTCAGATAAATGCGGGTCGCGTCAGTGGATCTTAAGATCGGAGGGCCATTCGCGAGATTTTGATGTGCGGTTTCAATGGCCGGCCGTATGAGTTAACCATCTGTGGAAAGTAATCTCTGCTGATCGAAGCTGGGCCCCGACGGATCGAGCGATCTGGTCGACGAATGAACTAGTTGGTTAAGCAACCAATCCACTCACCGAAGAATTTGGACCGATGCCTCCTTCCGATTCCTACATCGCGATCAGTTGGCTGGACGTGAGCGTTGCCGCTTGTCTGTTGGCGATCAATGCACTGGTGTCGGTTCGATTACAGCTGGGGATGGCTGGCAGAATTGTTTGGAGTTCGGTGCGGATGACCATTCTCGGGCTCGTGTTGAAACAGATATTTGCCTTGGCAACTGCTGCGCCGGTTCTAGGCTTGGCCGGTGTGATGACGGTCATTGCCGGGGCTTCGGCGGTTGGACGGATCGATCACCGATATCCGGGCATTTATTTAAATGCCGTTTCCTCGGTCTGGTTGAGTTCTTGGCTGGTAACTTTGGTGACGGTGTTCGCTATCGTTCGCCCCGATCCATGGTATAGCCCACCCATTCTGATTCCCATGCTGGGAATGGTCCTTGGTAATTCCTTGACCGGGATTTCGCTTGGGCTTGACCGTTTTCTCAGTGAGATGCGCAATCGTCGCGGTGAGTTAGAGACTAGCTTGGCCTTGGGTGCCACGCGGTGGGAGACCTGTCGAGGTGTGTTTTCCATCGCCACGCGGACGGCGATGGTTCCGATTCTTAACACGATGGCTGTCGCGGGGATTGTCAGTATTCCCGGAATGATGACCGGTCAATTATTGGCGGGGACGCCGCCGATTGAAGCGGTGAAGTATCAGGTCATGATCATGTTTGTGATCGCCGCTGCGATCGCGATCGGGATTGTCGTCGCATTGTGGTTGGCTTACCGAAATGTCACTACAGTCGATCATCAAATCAATTGGGAAGTCATCCATGTTAAGAAGAGCTGAAAGCATCGATCCGCTGCGGTGATCGAAGTCAGTTTTGTGATCGTCGCTTTGCAGGCTGGTGCCAACCTTTCTTCGGCCTGGGGCTTTAAGTTGAAAATCGGCCTAGAATTGAAAATAGACAAAGGGCCGAAATCCGCGTGGTGCGTAAAGCAGCAGCGACCAGACCATGACGGTTGTTGCGATCGGCGAATACCAGGCGTTGATGGGCAATCGCATCGCCTTTCGCAGTCGAGTTCGCCACGCGACATGTTCCACCAGTAAACAGGCAAGTGCCAGCAACGCCAGTGGTGGATGCCAAGCGATTCCATCAGCGAGGGTTGCCATTCGGATCAGCATCGTTTTAGCGATGGCTAGGTCGGGACTGCGAAACAAGACCCACCCCAACAACACCACCCCCATCGTCAATGCCCAGCCCACTGCTGCCGGTGGTCGACGACGGGTGTGATTGGAAAACCATCGTTGGACGGATAACGCCATTCCATGCCAGGCACCCCATAGCACGAAGGTCCAGGCTGCGCCATGCCAGAGGCCGCCCAGCGTCATGGTGATCATTAAGTTACGGTAGGTGACGATCGAACTGACGCGATTACCACCGAGTGAAATGTATAGGTAGTCCCTGAGCCAACGTGAGAGTGTCATGTGCCACCGATGCCAAAACTCTGCCGTGCTGCGTGCCAGGTAGGGATGGCGAAAGTTAATCGGAAAGCGGTAGCCCAGCATCTTCGCGGCGCCAATCGCGATGTCGCTATAGCCGGAAAAGTCATAATAGATCTGGCCAGCGTAAGCGAATGCCGCCAACCACAGGGTTGGTCCATCGTAGAAATCCGGACTCGCAAAAACGATATCAACGGCTTCGCCAAGCCGATCTGCCAACAGCATCTTCTTGACGGTTCCACGCAAGATCTGTTGAGCACCACTATAGAATCGTCGTCCGGACCACTCTGGGACTGTCGCGAGTTGCGGCAACAATTCGCGGGCACGCACGATGGGGCCAGCTACCAATTGCGGAAAAAATGCCACGTACAACGCAAAATCTAGAAAACGATTGACCGGCTTGAGCACACCGCGGTACACATCGATCGTGTAACTGAGCGTTTGGAACGTGTAGAAAGAGATGCCAACGGGCAGGATGATCTGTAGCGTTTGCCCGCTCATCCCAATCGATTCGAGCAACGGTCGCGCGGAATCGATAAAGAAGTTGAAGTACTTGAAAAATCCCAGCACACCTAGATTCACGGCCAAGCTAATCAGCAACAAGCTTCGTCGCGTTGAAGTCGTCTGTGCCCGGAACATCTGCTTTGCCACAACAAAGTCAACCACCGTTGAAAGCAGCAACAGACCGCAGAACCTGTAGTCCCAATAGGCGTAGAAATAATAGCTGGCGACCAACAGCAAACTGTTCCGCGCAGTGTGTGTTCGAGACAGCCACACGCAGATCAAAACGGCGACCAAGAAGATCGGGAACTCAAGTTGAGTGAACAGCATCGATGGTGCATCCCCTCACTTGTTGGTTTGTTTCATTGCATCGACCAGCAGCGATGCAAGCAAGTCGTTGCCCCAGGCATTCAGGTGGCCAGCGGCGATCTGCCCGTTTTGAAATCCATGTGGCCAATCGCCAGCCAATGCAGATTCGAGCAGCAGCGGTCGGGCGTCGATCACTCGGATGTCTAGTGATTCAGCAACCGGTTTCATCGCTGCGAACGATTCCGCCATCGGGTCAGACGCTACCATCTGATCGCCAATGATCTGTGGCACTTTGGGGGCGTAAAGAATCACGATGGGTCGGTCGGTCGATTGGCGGAGCGCACGAAGTGGTGGCCGCCAGTCAAGCTCGTCACGCTGTTGTTCGATCGCCGGTGAGTTCGCAGCGTGCCGTGTGGAGGTTTCCGCCACAGGGCCGATTCGGAACCGCAGTTTGCGTCGAGTCGTATCATCCGATTCGGTCAGCAGGTGACGAGCCGCTTGAATGATGAAGGCTGGCAAGCGAGCGGCGAGTGCCGAGTTGGCTGCCGAGACATCCGAAGTCGACGGTGCTGGTACGGGTGCGTTGACCGCCAACGCCAGATCGGGAAGGTCAACGATCAGCAGGACGTGTGCATCGATTTGAAAGGGCTGCTCGACAAGTGGTATTTGTGTCACCCAGTCCGCCGCATCTTCGCCACTGCGGGCGAGTGGCAGAACAGCGACCCGCTGATCGGATTGCGCTTCGATGCGAGCGAAGAGTTTTTGTTGGTCCGTGACGCAGACCCCTTCGGCTTGAGAATCACCCCACAGGGCGAGTCGTGTTCCCCAAGCGAAAGCATCCGCTGTGTTGGCGAGGCCAGTCTTTATTTGCGGACCAGTCTTTGTTTGCGGACCAGTCTTTGTTTGCGGACCACTGGTGTTTTTAGGTCCACTCAGGGAAGTTCGCCCCGGCATCCCGTGAGGGCCAATGCTCGTATTGGCATAACCCTCACTTCGCCAGCGGTAGGTTTGCCCTGCCGGTAAGGTCCAGACGCGACGCACCGTGTCGGCTTGAAGCGGCGCGTAGCTGCGAACAAACAGTGGGGAAGTCAACGCAATCAACAGTGTGCCGGTGATGCCGCCGACTAGCCAAGTTGTCACCAGCGATTGCACGGGGGTCGACTTCATTGGTCTTTCCGGTCGGTGCGGCATTCCAATTGGGCTCAGCGGTAGAAGCACCGCTGAGTGAGCCCATCAAACCTGCCAGCTTATTCTTCGGTGACTCGCACGGTAACCATCTTATCACCTTGAACGATCGAATCGACCACGTCCTGTCCTTCCAGGACTTTGCCGAAGACGCTGTGGCGATCGTCTAGGTGAGGTGTTGCGAGGTGTGTAATGAAAAACTGCGATCCGTTGGTGTTGGGGCCAGCATTCGCCATCGATAAGACTCCCGGTCCGTCGTGACGGAGGTCCGGATGGAATTCGTCTTCGAACTTGTAGCCTGGGCCACCGGTGCCGGTGCCTTCCGGGCAACCGCCTTGGATCATGAAGTTGTCAATCACACGGTGAAAGGATAGCCCGTCGTAGTACTCCTTGCCGCACAGCGTTTCAAAGTTTTCGACTGTCTTGGGCGTCTTGTCATCAAACAGTTCGATGCGAATGGTGCCTTTGTCGGTTTCGAAGGTTGCAACTTTCATTGGGTTCTCGTTGGGAAAGCGTGGTGGATTCCAATCGCCTGTTGTGATTGGAATCGCGAATGGAAAGTACGGAAATGAATGGATGAATGGCGAGCGGCTGCAGCGGCTGGCTTGACTGGGATATCACGAGGTTGGGGGCTGGTATGCCGGAGATGGCTTCCTCGCCCGACATTCGCTTTGCGACGGGGATGTCGCGTTTCGTGTGTCAAAGCATCCGTTGAAATTACCGCGGCTCTGTTGTCTTGTTTCTGTCGCGGTGGTGGTTTGATGAGAGATCGTCTCTTAATTGGGCGGATCGGCTCCGGCTGGTGTTTCAAAGCTTGGTGGAGCGGTCACGCTCTCTCCTGAATCAATTAGATCGTCCAAGTTCATGTCGAGGTCGTCCACATCAAAGCCGTTGTCATCGCCTGCGGACGACAGGTCAACCGGATAGCGGGAATCGTCCGGCAGAACGAGCGTGCAGTTGTCGAAGTTAACTTCGTTGGTTTCGTCGAGGTTTAAGTGGATTTCACCGCTTCCCTTACTGCCGTTGACTTGGAGGATCAGAACACCGGGGCTGTTCTCGTCCTTCGTTTGTGCTTCAGCCATTTGGGTATAAGTTCGGATTAGATCCAGTGACAGGGACTCGACTTCCCCGATGTGTTCTTCGATTGCCGGGTTTCCAGCCAAACGCGGTTTGATCTCGTTGGCGATTTGTTGGCTTCCAAAATTCATAGCGAAGTAGGCACCGCCACAGCAGGTCAGCAAAACCAAGCCGCTGACCACAAAGCATCCGATTAGGCATCCGCGAAAGCCCTTCTTCGCGGGGACCGTTTCCATCTGGCTGGTTGCTGCCGAAGTTTCTTCGAAGGGGTCGTTTGCCATGATTGATTCCTTATGGTTCCGTGTGATCGGTTCTTTCTAAAGCTATCAGCAGTTTGGGGCTGTCTGTCGGATTTCGATTTAATATCAGCATTTGCGGTCAGCAAAACAGTGCATTGACCCTGCTAGGGATGCGAAATGTTGTCACTTCTTTTGCTTTATGTGTTTCGCAATCGTGCTCTGACATCGCAGAGACGGTGGGTGGTGATATTGATCGCTGGAGTTGTGGTTTCGGTTTCTTAGCGGGTGACTTCACCACTCCCGCGTGAGACCACCACTACCG
>JARGNK010000115.1:10168-15407 GCA_029213145.1 Rubripirellula sp.
CCGCGTGAGATCACTTCTCCCGCGTGAGATCAGGGCCGTTGCCTGCCCGCCTCGTTGCGTTGTCTTCTGCCTCATCGGCCCCGTTGTCGCTCCGTCAAGGTAAACTACGAGGCGTTATTAGACCGGAGGTTTGCTCCCCGTCATAGCCGCATCACCTTCACGGACCTCGATTCTTATGTATCAGCCGCTTGTTGCCTTCTGGATTGCTGCTTTTTCTTTGACGACCGTGGCTTTTGCGGCGGAACTGCCTGTCGAGGTAGGGCCACCGAGGGTTGCCGGTCGGACGGTTCAGCAATATGCCATCGATTTGGATCACGAGGATCGTGTGGTTCGACTGCGGGCGGTCAAATCACTTGGTGCGTTCGGGGCTTCTGCAGCCGAGCCGCTGCGGGATGCATTGGATCATCAAGATGCGGCTGTTCGCTATACAGCAGCGGTTCATTTGGGGCGGATTGGTGGAGAGACTCTGAAGGCTGCGCAGCAACGGTTGCAGCAATTGGCAGGCGACGAAACTTCCTTTGCTGTCCAAATGGCGGCTTCTTTTGCATTGTGCCGGCAAGGCCTGTTGGAGCAGCATTTGGCGTTGTTGATTCAGGGTTTGAGATTTCCTGAGCGCGGGACTTCCTGCAGCGCAGCGGAATTGATCGGACAGCTCGGCCCGTCTGCAGCCGCAGCAATCGCACCCTTGCAGCAGATCTACGACCGGCATCGACCTGGTGTCAAAGGGGGTGATTACCACATCGGAGGAGCGGCCAAGAACGCGCTCCGAAAGATTCAGACATCGTCTCCTTAGCAAGATTTCACAACGACCGTTATCCGCAGCTGAAGGGCTGCTTGAACAACTTTTTTGCATGCTCCTGGGATTTGCAAACGATGAATCGATTGATCGGCTTCGCGTTTTTGTTTTTCTTCGCTTCGTTTGTCTCTGTCAGCGAGGCGGATGATCGTCCTAACATTGTTTGGATTAGCTGCGAAGATATTTCGCCCAACTTGGGGTGTTACGGCGATCCTCACGCCATCACTCCCAACCTAGATCGATTAGCTGCTCAGGGAGTTCGTTTTGATCGAGCCTTCACGCCGGCTGGGGTATGCGCCGTCGTCCGCAGCGGCGTCATCACAGGAATGTACCCACCGTCGATTGGTTCGCAGCATATGCGGAGTCGTATCATTCCCCCGCCGGAGGTCAAAGCTTTTCCGGAATTGTTGCGGGCCGCTGGGTACTTCACCACGAATCGCAGCAAAACGGATTATCAATTCGAGCCGACTCCGAGTATCTGGGATCGACAGGGAAACAAGCATCAGGATTGGAGAGAGCGATCCGATCCGGAGCAGCCTTTCTTTTCTGTGATCAACATCACTGTTTGTCACGAAAGTCAGATTCGGCATGGCGAGAAACGTCATGCTGAAGTGATCGAAGCGATCGGCGCGGAAAACCAGCGTGACCCCGTCAAGGTTGCCGACACGATGCCGGCGTATCTGCCCAATACGCCTGCCACGCGAAAAAACTGGGCGTGGTATCACGACAATATCACCCTGATGGACAAGATGGCGGGTGAGGTCTTGCAGCGGCTTGAGGACGATGGTTTAGCCGACAATACGCTGGTTGTTTTCTGGAGCGATCACGGCATGGGGATGCCTCGCGGAAAGCGATGGATTTACGACACCGGTACTCTGATCCCGATGGTCATGCGTTGGCCAGGCAAGCTGAATGCGGACTCCGTTCGTGAAGACTTGGTCAATGTGATTGATCTTCCGCCCACCATGCTGGCTGTCGCGGGAGTCGATGTGCCCGCCTACATGCAAGGCCGGCAGTTGATCGGTGACCAGCAGGCGGACGAGCCGCCTTATCTGTTTTTTCACCGTGATCGAATGGATGAAGTTTACGAACTGCAGCGAGGAGTCCGCGATCGCCGCTGGAAGTACATTCGGAATTATGAGCCGCACAAAACCTATGCCCAGCGGCTGGACTATATGGATGAAATGCCGGCCATGCGAGATTGGCGGCGGTTAGCGGCTGCGGGGAAGTTGGAGGGCGGTCAAGCGAATTGGTTCCAGGTGCCCAAGCCGATCGAGGAGCTTTACGACACGCTCAAGGATCCGTGGGAGCTGGATAATCTTGCCAGCCAAAAGCAGTACGCCGACCGTTTGGTTCGGATGAGGACGGCGACCGAATCATTTCAACAGCAATATGGAGATACCGGCTTGGTTCCCGAGGCAGTCCTGATGGAAGAGATGAAGCCAGGTGGCAAGACGCCCCAGACGGAGCCGCCCACGATCGGCTGGAGTGGCGGCCGATTCAGTTTCGCCTGTCCGACCGATGGGGCCTCGATTGTCTATCGGGTCCAGCAGGGAGGCGGATGGGGCAGTTGGCGGTTGTATACCGGATCAATCGTCGATCCCGGTGAGCCAGTTCAGGTGTTAGCGTGCCGATTGGGCTACGCCAACAGCAGGGTCGTGCAATCCCCGTAGTGGCTGAGGGGCCCTGTCTGACGAGGCAAGTTGGGTCAATGTCGAGGGTGATTTTGCTCTAAGGCAGCCAATAGACCCTTAATGCCGCCTAAGGTGGTCTCCGTCTCTGCCTTTGTTTTGTCAATTGGTGGTTATTACTAAAACCACTTTCGCTGCTCCGAGAATTAGTTATTTTGAACGTGACTGGTTGGCGTCCCGCGAAGCCCTTAATCGGATGCATTCGGGGCGCGGAGCGAGAGGGCACCTAGGAGTGACCGAAGAGCGAAAGAGTGATCGTGGAGCGATGGAGGCTCTTGGTCGCCAGTCAGCGTGGAGGGAGCGGGCTGGGTTTCCGATGGCGGGATTCAGTTGTTAGTTAGGCAGGAAATTGAAACCGGCGGTGGGTGACCCATTGAGCGGCCCGTGTGGGTCGAGTTCACCACGGTCAAACTCGTTTTCAGATTCACTAGGGGGAATCGATTTAATGACCAAGTGCAAGTTGGAATACATCTGGCTCGACGGCTATCAGCCCACCCAGAGCCTGCGAAGTAAGACAAAGGTTCTCGACGATTTCAGCGGTAAGGTCGAAGACGCACCGGTTTGGGGTTTTGATGGCTCGTCGACCGAGCAGGCTCCCGGTGGATCGTCTGACTGTTTGCTCAAGCCTGTTTTCGTTTGCGAAGACCCAGCCCGATTGGGCACCGGTTTCTTGGTGATGTGTGAAGTGCTGAATCATGATGGCACACCTCATCGAAGTAACGGTCGCTCGACAATTGAGGACGACGACAACGATTTCTGGTTCGGCTTCGAGCAGGAATACACGATCTGGGATCCGGAAATCAACAAGCCGATTGGTTTCCCGGCTGAGGGTTATCCTGGTCCGCAGGGGCCATACTACTGCAGCGTTGGCGCGGGCAAGGCGGTCGGCCGTGAGATTGTCGAAGAGCATTTGGAATTGTGCTTAGAAGCCGGCCTGAATGTCGAAGGCATCAATGCTGAGGTGATGATGGGGCAGTGGGAATTCCAGGTCTTCGCCAAGGGTGCCAAGGAAGCCGGTGATCAGATTTGGGTTGCTCGCTACTTCTTGGAGCGCGTGGCGGAAAAGTACGGCATGGGCATCAATTGGCACTGCAAGCCGGTACATGGTGACTGGAACGGCAGTGGCATGCACGCCAACTTCTCCAACACCCTTCTGCGTACTTGTGGCGATCAAGCGGTGTTTGATGCGGTTTGTCAGGCCTTCGAGCCTCGTATCAAGCATCACATCGATGTTTATGGTGCGGACAACGACCAGCGTTTGACCGGTTTGCATGAGACGCAATCGATCGACAAATTCAGCTATGGTGTTTCGGATCGGGGGGCCTCGATCCGGATTCCTGTCTTCACGGTAGAGCATGGCTGGAAGGGGTGGTTGGAAGACCGCCGTCCAGCGTCGAATGCCGATCCGTACATGGTTGCCAGTGCGATC
The DNA here is from genome assembly GCA_029213145.1 of Rubripirellula sp. Lineage (GTDB taxonomy): Bacteria > Planctomycetota > Planctomycetia > Pirellulales > Pirellulaceae > Rubripirellula. The sequence continues at coordinate 14,085 of JARGNK010000115.1, forward strand.
ATCACGACGGTTAAGACGGCCGATGTTCCGCAGCCTGCCTAGGCGGTGAGACTCGTATTTGAAATGAAGGCCCGGCTTCGCGTCACGCGGAGCCGGGCCTTTTTTTGTTGAATGGAGCCGGGCTTTTTTTGTGAAAATGCGCACGCCTGCTGGCAAAGGTGTTTGGCTGGCTGGTGCTGAGCGTTATTTGGGTCCCTGAGGCGATCCCTGAGGCATTGGGTGTGCTTTATACTCTTCGTTATGCAAAGCGAACCAATTCTTCTCAGCGGCACGGACCCGGATCTTCCTCGAGAGGTTGCTCCGGGGCTAAAACGCTATCGCAACTTTCGTGAGATGAGTCGTGGCGGGAATGGGCTGCTGCGTTCTTGTTTTGATCCCGTCGCCGGTCGAACGGTGGTGGTCAAGACGTTGTTGCCGAAATGTTGCAATGACCGCGGAGAGCGTCGCCGGTTGCTGCGGGAAGCCCGTGTCACAGCTCAGTTGCAGCATCCTAATACGGTGCCGGTTTATGACGTCGGCAACGACGAGCAAGATGGGATCTACTTTGTCATGAAGCGGATTTCAGGTGAGAACTTTTTTGAAGTAATCAAACGAATTGCGACCGGGGATGAGGCGACTATTCGGGCTTATCCGGTGAAGCGGCGTTTGAGCATCCTGGTCGATGCCTGTCAGGCGCTCGCTTACGCGCATGTCCGGGGGGTGATCCATCGGGACGTGAAGCCGGAGAATATTTGGGTCGGGAATTTTGGCGAAGTGATTTTGCTGGACTGGGGGGTCGCAAAGGTCTGGGGGCATACCGACGATACCGACTCGATTCGAATGAGTGTTTTGCGAACCGAGCACGAGCAGGAATCCTCGCAGTTGCAAACGCTCACAGGCGGTGGTCAGCGACCAGGGACGCCGCTGTACATGTCGCCCGAACAGGTGGAAGGAAATCGGGGGATCGACGAGCGAACCGATATTTTTAGCGCAGGGGTTTGCTTGTACGAGTTGTTGGCGATTCGTGAGCCGTTTCGCGGCCGCAATATCGATGAGACTTTTGAGAACATCAAGCTTCGTGATCCGGAGCCACCGAGTGTTCGTTCTCCGGACCGGGAGATGCCCGCGGGTGCTGATGAAGTCGTGATGAAGGCGATTCAGAAGCGACCTGGAGCGAGGTTTCAGACGATGCGAGATTTCATCGCTGCGATTGAAGACTTGGGGTGATCAAGCTGCTTGGTCAGGTCGGGGATCACGCCGGGGCGGCTTAGTGGGTGAGTCAGGTCGGTCGGCAAAAAGGCTCCGCTCGGAGCGTCTTTGGCCGGCGACTGCCTGGCAGGGATG
>JARGNK010000115.1:15507-25327 GCA_029213145.1 Rubripirellula sp.
CCTGGCAGGGATGGGCCCTGTGTTCCTTGCCGGGCTGGGCCGGTGTGAGGCAGTTTTTGAGCACCAAGTGGCTCGTTTGGCCCGTGTTTGTCGGGTCGAGAGGAAGGAGTGAACCGAATTTTGCCAAATCCGTCTTGTCTGATGTGGGCGGATCACTACACTCTGCCCTTCCGAGGGCCAAGCTTTGGTTGTCGGCCGTTTGCGGGTTTTTGCCTGCCGGTCAGCCAGCGTAGCTCAGTTGGCAGAGCAGCTGATTTGTAATCAGCCGGTCGTGGGTTCGAATCCCTCCGCTGGCTCTCTCGGAAAATAGTTGTAAAATTGTCGGCCTCGTTGGTTAGGCGAGTCGAGTAGTTTCAGCCAAGTCGAGGTGACACGGTCAGCTAACCAAAACAGACAGAGATCTATTGGGGGTTTGCCCGAGTGGTTAAAGGGGGCGGACTGTAAATCCGTTGGCTTAGCCTTCACAGGTTCGAATCCTGTAGCCCCCATTTCGAGGCGGAAAAGTTGGGATCTGGCGTTGGGAGTGGTCGTTTTCACCGCTCCGGCTCGCCGGTTTCATCTCATTCGCGGGTGTAGCTCAATGGTAGAGCAGCAGCCTTCCAAGCTGAATACGAGGGTTCGATTCCCTTCACCCGCTTTTGCTTTCGAGCAAGCTGCTGTAGCTCAGTGGTAGAGCACTTCCTTGGTAAGGAAGAGGTCATGGGTTCAAGTCCCATCAGCAGCTCTTGAGCAAGGGATGGCCTGTTGCTGGAGATTTGGGCCCGTTCCCGAGGCAGGTTTCTAAAGGGCCAAGCAGCTGGAATCATCCAAGTTGGTTCAGGCGGCGGCTCGTTGGGGCGGTTGAATTTGCTTTTTTTCGCAACCTGTGATTGCAAGATTGGCGAGTTTCCGCGACAACTTAGGGCCTTATGAGAAATCGCTCGGGGTGTTTGATGCTTCGGCGACGCAATAAAAATGTATTTATGCCGCGTTCCACTGTGGATGCGCGGTTTTTCAATTCGTTTCGATACTTGTTGAACGAGCTAGACCAGTGCGGCTGGGTGGACAGCGGTCAAACCGTGGGTGTGAACACGGTCGTCGTCCCTCTGGGTCGGTCCTGAGCGTATCTCGGGGTCGGTAATGGCACGGTAAGGTGCAGGTGAATGAGAAATGGCTAAGGCAACTTTTGAACGGACCAAGCCCCACGTCAACGTAGGGACTATTGGTCACATTGACCACGGAAAAACAACCACCACGGGTGCGATCCTTGCCGTCCAGGCTGCCAAGGGGATGGCCGAGGCGAAGGGTTATTCCGATATCGCCAAGGGCGGTACCGTCCGTGACGATACCAAGACGGTGACGATCGCCGTGGCTCACGTTGAGTATGAGTCGAATAATCGTCACTATGCCCACATCGATTGCCCGGGCCACGCTGACTTTATTAAGAACATGATCACGGGTGCCGCCCAGATGGACGGGGCGATCTTGGTCGTCTCGGCCGCTGACGGCCCGATGCCACAGACCAAAGAGCACGTTTTGCTCGCTCGTCAGGTTGGTGTCCCTTACATCGTTGTCTTCCTGAACAAGTGCGACCTCGTCGACGACGAAGAGTTGTTGGAGTTGGTCGAGTTGGAATGTCGAGAGTTGCTCAGCAAGTACGACTTCCCAGGCGACGACGTTCCTGTCATTCGTGGTTCGGCATTGCCTGCCTACAACAACCCCGATGATCCCGAAGCCAATAAGTGCATCGGCGACCTGATGGACGCGTTGGACGAGTACATTCCAGAGCCTGTTCGAGAAGACGATAAGCCATTCTTGATGGCAATCGAGGATGTTTTCTCGATCGAAGGACGTGGTACGGTTGCGACCGGTCGTGTCGAGCGTGGTGTCGTCAAGGTCGGCGAAGAAGTCGAAATCGTCGGTCTCTCACCAGATTCCACCAAAACCACCTGTACCGGTGTCGAAATGTTCCGCAAGGAACTCGGCGAAGGTCGTGCAGGAGACAACGTTGGTTGTCTGTTGCGGGGTGTGAAGCGGGAAGAGATTCAGCGTGGTCAAGTTCTGGCGAAGCCAGGCAGCATCACCCCTCACACCAAGTTCGAGGCCGAGGTTTACTGCCTGAGCAAGGATGAGGGTGGTCGTCATACGCCGTTCTTCAGCGGTTACCGACCTCAGTTCTACTTCCGAACCACGGACGTCACCGGAACCGCCAATTTGGTCGGTGCCGAAATGTGCATGCCCGGCGACAACGTCAAAGTGACCGTCGAAATGCACAAGCCAATCGCGATGGACGATGGTGTTCGTTTCGCGATTCGCGAAGGTGGCCGTACGGTCGGTTCGGGCGTTGTGACAAAGATCCTCGACTAGGGTTCCACCGGATGAACTTACACCAATGACCAACGAAGCGACGTCTTCGTTGGTCATTGGTTTTTTCAGGGTTTTCAAGTACGATTTTATGATCGAAACTCACGGTCGTAACTCAGCATGGAGTTCGGTTCTACCGTGAGGCGAAGGTTTAGAAAGAAAAGACCGGTTCCGGGAGACATCGAGGTTTCGAACAGAAATCCAGATCTCGACCAAACCAAATTTGAAGCCATACTCAGGGGTGTAGCTCAATTGGCAGAGCACTGGTTTCCAAAACCAGCGGTTGCGGGTTCAAGTCCCTCCGCCCCTGCTTGTGAGTAGTAGATGACGGTGCTTGGCTCTCCCTGCTGCCCTGCGGGGCAGGCGGGTGGCGTTCACCACGAATGAAGCGATAACATGGCTGCCATCGGCCGATGCCGGCGGTAGCTTGATGACTGATTTACCGATTGCCATGGATGGGCGGTCGAACCTTTGATTCTTTTGCAGGAGCAAGCCGGTGTCCCGAGATCTTGCCGGATCGAACAGTGCCCCTTTGTACATGGAACTTGTCCAGGCCTCGGTTTACAAACCGAACCAGGGTCGGATCGTTCGTCAGTTGACCTGCTTGGCCATTTGGATCGTGATCGGAATGGGCTGTTGGGCTCTCCACTCGACCCTTCGTGGTTCTGCGGGTAGTGGGAGTTCCTACCTGCCAGTTTTGGTGCCTGGCTTATTGCTAATTAGCGGTGCCTGGTTTGGGTTTCGGGTTGTGAATTGGCCGAGGTTCGCAGACTTTTTGATCGCGGTGGAAGCCGAGATGAACAAGGTTACTTGGCCGAGTAAGGACGAGTTGGTGCGGGCATCGATCGTCGTGATTTTCACGATCTTTTTCCTCGCGGTCGCGCTGTTTAGCTTCGATATTATCTGGCAAACGGTATTTGGCTTCATCAACGGTGTTTAGCTTCATCGGTATCACGAGTTAGTCGCTCGTCCAAGACGATCCAGCGCCCGTTTTTTCCTCCCCTGTAATGTGCCGTCAGCGGTGACAACGTGAATCAACCTGAAACCTCCGATAACGCTCAACAACCGGATGAATCCGTGCCGGAAGAGGCCGCTGCGACCGAGGGTGTAGCTGAGGGTACCTCGGCGCCATCAGTCGAGGAGATGGCCGATGATTCGGTAGTGGAAGTCGAAGGAAGCGGCGAGCAAGCTGAGCAGGCTTCGACCGACGACGCACCCGCTCCTCCACCTCCCGCTCCCCCACCAGCAGCTGCCATGCCGGCAGTCGAGAAAGCGGAGCCGGACGAGGGAGGCAAGATGGAATGGTACATCTTGAAAGTTGCCTTCAATCGCGAAGATTCCATCGCTGACAATTTGCGAAAACGCGTCAAGATGGAAGGGATGCAAGAGTTCTTTGGTGACATCGTTGTTCCGACTGAAGACGTGGCGACGTTTACCCGCGATGGTAAGCGGCGGATCAGTAAGCGGAAATTACTGCCTGGGTACATCATGGCCCACATGCTGATCAACGATGACACATGGTTCCTGGTCCGCGAGACAAGCGGGATCAGCGATTTCACCGGGGCGGCGGGAAAACCGATGCCCATGGAATCGTCGGATATCGAACGCTTCATCACTCGGCCTCAGGAAGAAGAGGAAGAGGAAGCACCAGTCAAAATCGGGATCCCGTTCAAGGTTGGTGATCGCGTTCGTGTCAAAGAAGGCAACTTCGAAAATCAGGAAGGTGACGTGGATACTGTCGACGAGGCGAATGGCCGCGTGACAGTTATCATCAATATTTTTGGCCGTAGTGTGCCGATGGAACTGGATCACTGGCAAGTCGAACCACTGTAGCAATCGCGAACGGAAGGTAGCCCTTGTTCGGCGGCGAAAATCTTCCGCGTTGCGAATTGAAAACTGACATCTGAAAACTGACATCTGAAAACTGACATCGAATCATGGCTAAGCAAGTAACCGGTCAAGCAAAGTTTCAAGTTCCCGGTGGGCAAGCGACCCCGGCACCTCCCGTCGGTACTTCGTTGGGTAAGTACGGGGTAAATCTGGGTCAATTCGTCCAGGCGTTCAACGACCGAACCAAGGAATACAACGGCACTCCGATCCCCGTCATCGTGACGGTCTATAACGATCGTAGTTTCGACTTCATCACCAAGAGCCCACCAGCAGCTTCGATGTTGAAGCAGGCTGCTGGCATTGCCAAAGGGAGTGGTGTTCCGAATAAGGACAAGGTCGCAAAGGTGACCCGCGAGCAGTGTGCTGAAATCGCCGAGAAAAAGATGGCCGATCTCAATGCTCGAAGTATTGATCAAGCCGTTCGAATGATCGAAGGTACTGCCCGCAGCATGGGCATTGAAGTCGAAGGTTGAGCGATCCTGATCGCAGGCCGTAGCCGTTTATCGGCTGCCCGTTGCCATTGAACATTAATATCGATCACTATAGCGCATCGCTAATCGCGTTATAGCTTGGGATGTTTGGGCGTTGTTCCGATGCAGAACGTTTGTCGAGTGACTAGCGAAAGTCGCTTCAAGCCTTTGATAACCGCTATTCTTCGATAGCTTTACGTACAGTTTTGTCTGTGCTGCTTCTCCTGAGGTCGATTCGCTGACTTTCTGTTGTGAATCAGGCAGTTGTTTCTCCAGAGGGAATTGTTTCCTCTGAAGTGTCTGGTGTGCGTTAGCTACCGCCTGTTGGGTTGTATGGCCCAGTTTTGAAGAAAAGCGAAACGGGTTCGAGTAATTTTAATGGGCTGCCTAATCTCGGTTGGCTAGGAACTCGCTACCGGACCAGGGTCAAAGCGGGGCATTTTGTTGAGTGTTGGCTGCCGCGTCTCTACCGATATGTCGACAGCGGTTCGGTGGAGGCCCCATCGCTTGCATCATCTCGAATGGTGTGGATTTTGGATCGAACACCGGCACCTCCTGTTGGCCTTGATCATTTGCACAGCGATGAACCTCGCTTGAATGAGCTGTGGGGGGGAATCCCCAGTTCGGGGAGTTTCTCAACCAATTCCCCTGATGCTCTGTGTCGTTGGTCACGACTCGCGTGTGAGGCGACTGAGTGGAAATTCAAGCCAATACGGATGATTTTCGTTTAATGGTGCGTGGCCGCTTGTCGGTGGTGGATTCTCTTTTTGGCAATTCTCTTTTCCATGCATGGCATGATCCTTTGTAGAGGTTCCTTGTCCATCAAGGCGGATTGCTGTTGTCGTAGATTTGGAATCTGTATAAACGATATTAGCTCCCAACGCACAGGTTTATAAATGCCATGGACGACGCCAATGAATCCCCCCCCAAGTTTTCGGATTATCTCCCGAAGTAACGGTGTAGGGCTCGATCGTGACGTGGAGCTTGTGCGACGCTTGTTACCCTTGGAGGCAACGGTTGAGCGTCATGCTGTGCGTTCGCTCGTGCCTTTTCGTGAGTCGTTTCAGCCTCATGGCAAATCGCCCGGGTGGTGGAACATTCTCTTTGAGAGAATTCCTTTCTCATGGCTGCGTGGTACGGGGCGTCGGGTCTTGATCCCAAATCAGGAAAGATTTCCTACAAGGCATCTGAAAAGACTGCGTCGTGTTGACCGAGTGTTTTGTAAGTCGATGCACGCCAAGACGATTTTTGAAAACCTTGGTGTGGACGCTGAATTCATCGGTTTTACTTCATTTGATCGCTTCTTGCCCAACGTGCAACGGAATTACAAGAGTTTCATCCATGTTGCTGGTCGAAGTACTCTTAAAGGAACTGATACGCTGTTGGATCTGTGGTGGGCGAATCCTCATTGGCCAAGCTTGACTCTCATTCAGCATCCAAGTAACGCACCGAAAGTGGTGCCCGAAAACGTTCATTTGATCGGCGAATATTTGAACGACGATCGTTTGCGTCATTTGCAGAATACGCATGGAATCCATCTTTGCCCTTCCTCGTCGGAAGGATGGGGGCACTATATCGTTGAAGGCATGTCATGCCAGGCGGTGGTGGTGACAACAGATGCACCACCGATGAATGAATTGGTTGATTCGTCCCGAGGTATGCTCGTCGGCTGGAACCGATCAATTGCAAGGAATCTTGGGACGGATTTTGTTGTCGATCCCAGTTTGCTGGAAGCAAATATCAACGCGGTTTTGGCAATGGGTGATGCTCATCTGGAAGACTTGGGGAAGCGCGCCAGACAATGGTATTTAGAGAATGATCGAAATTTCTCGGCATGTGGCCGCGCTGCGTTATTGGGCCTTGCCGCTGCGTGATGTTGGTGTAACTCAATGCAGAGTTTTGAGTTGCCAGGGGCTCTCGTTCATCGTCCCTTTGGATTGTTGTGGCTCTTTTTAGCTACAGCAAAATTGCTGATTTCCGATCATGACGTTTGGCGGGGACTCAAGCCGGGTTTAAGATTTTGATCCGCTTAGTTTTTTGTACAGTGCTAGGTGTTCGTCCGCCATTTTCTGAGCGGAAAATTGTTGCTCGGCCCATTGTTTGGCTTGCCTCGCTTTTGAGGTCCGTTCGTCGGAGTTTCTCAGGGTGTTGATAATCGCGTTTGTGAGACCAAAGGTGTCACAAGGTTGAAAAGTCTCCGCATATGGTGACTCGCCAGTTTCTTGGATTCGTAGCACTTCGCGGGCCCCTCCCACTGGCGTCGCGATGATCGGGCATTCCGCCATCATTGCTTCGATCAGCACCAGCGAGAGACCCTCGCTGTGTGATGCCGAAATGAAGAGATCCGCTGCGGTGAGGAGCGTCGCAACATCATCCCGGTGACCGAGAAACTCAACTCGATTTTCAATTCCTTCTTCTCCGGCGATGGTCGCTAATTGGCCAAGTTCAGGGCCTTCACCTGCCAACCAGAGTCGCCAACGGTGTCCACTTTGGATTCCGGCGGAGATTGCCCGGATTATCGTGTCGAAGCCTTTCACCGGAAGCAGGCTTCCAACGGCTAGGATGTGTTGCTCGGATTGTTGATTCGATTCATTTTGGAAATTCTGGCGTGCTTCCCTTGAGTCGGATGCCATCACTTTGGGAAATGGGATGCCGCCATGGATCACGCTGGTCTCTTCAGGGGATAGCCCCGCTGCAATGCACTCTCGTTGTGCCGCCGAAGAGACGCAGGTGACATGATCGACCAGGTAACGATGCTTCCAAGCTGAGCGAATCGGGAAAATCGTATGTCGCATTCCGATACGCGTGGTGGGCAATCCCCAGGTTGCAATTCCACCACTGGTGATCGCGTGGGGATCATTCAGCACAATGATGTCGAATTCGTTATGTCGGACCCAGTTCCTCAGTTTCATTAAATAAGCTGGATGACGACCGTAGCCGCGTTGATAGAAAACATCCTGGATCTGACTTTCGCACGCCCACGCCGCAATGGGGCTTTCCTTTCTTGTCACCAGGGCAATGCTGTGCGATTGATCTCGAATTTCTTTGATTAGATGGCTTAATAGCTTTTCGCCACCGCCCCAACCATTGTTCGAACTGATAAAGCCGATTCGCATCGAGTTGCTGGGGATTTAGGAATGACTTAGAAAAGAGTACTTGGGATGCGGAGTATATCTGACGCAATTCGGTGTGGCCAAGATAATTGTTTTTGGTCGTTACCTCATGAAGTTCAATTCTTGAGTACAAGGCGTGCATCTTGAAGTTTGTTGGTCCGAGGTTGCTGCCTACGCATCGTTGATAGCCACTCTCATCGCGACAGCAAGGCTAGATGGATCGATCCGTTTTTTTGGGAGCGTCGTTCATCCAGGATGTTCGCAATCGTTCGGCACCGCGCGTTTCGCACCCATGGCATTAGGGTCTGCGGGGTAACGCTGCATTGTCTAGCTTGGGGTTCAATGCCGCTAATCATTCATTGATCGCAATGTTTGTTCGAATGGGAGAGCATGGCTGCCCTGAACGCTGGTGTGAACTTGTGGGGTCACCAGCGTCGCTGCCTAAGTCGTTGTCGTCCCTGAGTTTATATTCATCAATCCAGCGGAGTTGTTCGTCTGATCTCATCTCTGTGCCACTTTACACCGATTTCCGCTCGTGTTGCTTTGCAGTTATGTAACGCGACAAGTTCTTTTGATTTGTCAAAGGTGAAGCCAAATCTGATCGCCAACACTCGGCCAGAGCCGGACGAGCATGCATCGCGAGTTTACTTTTTTGTCTAGCTGAGATTACGCTTGACCGGTTTTCAAGCTTTTTTGTAACCTCCCGGCTAGCCTCCGCTTTTCAACTCAACATCCGATCGAGGTTGGCATCGCAGGAATGAAACGAGTCTTATTGACGAGCTGCTGTGCTGATTGGCCACTCATGCGTCAAACACCCGGTAGCCTAGGTGTTTGGGAAGATTTTGTGTTTGTCACGGATCCCGCCGAAGGGTCGTTCGATGCGTGGGTCGTCTTGGATAATCCGCCAATGCCTGTTACGGCGACGTGCAATCGCGAAAACCTATTTTTTGTAAGCTGGGAACCGCCTGAAATACGAACGTTTCATAGCGGTTTTCTAACCCAGTTTCGGTGGGTTCAAACATGTCACCCGTGCAAGCACCCGGGATTGATCGAATCTCAGCAGTCGCAACCATGGCACGCAGGCGTGGAAGTTGCTGATGGTTTTTTACCGAATCTTGATTATGACCAACTCGCCAGGATGTCACCACCTGAGAAGAGTGAGCTTGTGAGCGTGATCATCTCTAATAAGGTCACGACCGAGGCGCATCGCCAACGGCTTGAGTTTGTCAGAATGCTAAAGAATTGCCTCGGGGAGAAGTTGCATGTTTACGGACGTGGGCACAATGATATTGCCGATAAATGGGTGGCATTGAAAGACTATCGCTACCACATCGTGCTTGAGAACGCTTCTAGAAGGAACTACATCACTGAAAAGCTGACGGATGCTTTTCTGGGATATTGTTTTCCATTCTATTTCGGTGCCCCGAATGCACGTGATTATTTTCCCAGCGAGAGTTTTGCAGCCATCGATGTTTTTCGGATGGGCGAGGCGATTGAAACGATTCGCTCCCTCATCGCATCGGATCAGGATGTTCAGCGAACATCTGCCATTGAGCAAGCGCGACAGGCGGTTCTTGGTGAGTTGAATCTGTTTCCAATGCTGGCGAACCTAGTTCGCGACAAAATGGTGCATGGACGCCGCGATCAATTGACCATTTATCCGAAAAAGAACCGCGTTAAAATCGGCGTTTCAAATATTTCTCGCGCCCTTCGTGTTGCGGCCTAAAGCATTGTTTGTTTTCTGTGGCGTTCCGTTTCTGTTGCAGCGTCTTGGATTTGGTTTTAAGTGGGTTTTTTCAATTACAGCAGCGAAACCCAGGGCCCTAGTGTGGTGTCCGAAGTCAGAAGATCAGAAGTGTTGATTTTGAGGGTGTGAAGCATATCGTGAATGGGGTGGAGCGACTCTGGTTGCATCGTATCGCGGCCGTTTGATATCTACTTGTTAACGGATGCTGTCGCTTCTTTTATGGATTTCGATAGCAGAAGCAAAAACGGTCGATGCAA
>JARGNK010000003.1:0-22203 GCA_029213145.1 Rubripirellula sp.
GGACCGGATGGTTGGTGCTCATCGGATTGATTCCCGCTTTGGGCCAAATGTTTATGTTGTTCACTGCCGGAATGATGAGAGGAACCAAGGGAAGGAATAATCACGGCCCAGACCCATTGGAACTGCTAAAATGATGAACCCTGGTTTGCACGCGGAGGACTCGAAAACGCGGTTAGACAGCAGCTACCGTTCTGCTCGTCCCCGGTGAAGCCGGACGTTATGTGGGCAATCTAAACTTGCGAAGGACTCGCCGTGACTACTGTAAACGGGCAAAAGTTGCCCGAATCAATAAATAACCTGATCGAGGCTGAACGATGGACCATGCCGTCCGATCAATCGCTGCTAAACAAGCTTTTTGGGCTAGCTATATCGACGGGTTACGGTGGCCCAACGTTATATCTACCGCAACAAATGCAACTCGAGACTAGCAATTGGATAGACCTTGCTGGTACGGACTCTTTTTTGCATGGGACGCCGGATATAGACCAACTTCCTGGTGATATTGACCCCGCAAACACAGTGCTGATTGGCGACGCTGGTATGGGACTGGATTCGCCAATCGCAATGGATTTTCGAACATCACCAACAAATCCTCGGATAGTTCTTTTCGTTTGGACGGATCCTCCGAAGAAAAGCCGATGGAATCAAATTGCTCCCAATTTATCTACGTTCATTGATTTTCTAGGGCTGCAGATGCCCACATAACAAAGCGTTGGACCGAAGCCGGTTTAGCATTATGATTTGTCTTCGCGGGGATGCTGCTGCGCACCATTTTATCCCCGCTCGACCAGATTCAATCGTTTCTGGCGGCTCGGTCAACTTGTCCGTTCTGCTGCCCAATCACGGGAGTACTTGTGAGAAACCCTTACGAGCCTCCACTCAATCAGCCTGCGTCGCAAACCGATAACCTCAAGACTCCGCGTGTCTCAAAACCAATCATCCCCGCAGTAATCGGACTATTCACGTGGGGTTCGTCATCGCCATATGCGCTCGTGCTCTGTGTCGAGCAGTACTTGAAACGCGAGACACCCTCAATCCACTGGTCTACACACATTGCCACACTGCTGTCGCTAGTGGGGACTGTTGCGTGGGCTTCAATCAACGCCTTTGCTACTCTGGAAATTCTCAACCTAATCGCTGGCAACGCCGGTACGATGTATACCCAGCTTGCGATAACACTCTGGGCTGCAACTTTTGTTTTCTTCATTTGGCTAGCTTGGCGGGTCATCATTTTCCGCGGAAGAATGCCTGAGGGGGATAGCAAGCGACAGAACAACGCGATAAACACGAAGTCGCCGAGCTCTGACTAGTTTTACATCAACATCAATTACGGCGATTCGGTAATTGCTGGCGTTATCCGGCTAAACGCATGAATGAGCAAGAGACTCAATACTCGAACACAGACCTCGATCTCGAATCTTCGCATTCGTTGGCGACGCTGGCTCAGGAATTGCGGAAATCCTGTGACGTACTTCACTGCACGGAAAACGATGCTGGCACTTGGCAAATGACCGTCGAGGCATCACACGACGAAAACACTTGCGATCGAGACGCGGGACTCGACATCACAGCGATCCTGGAAGCAATTGCAAGTGTTTCACCTGAAGCAAAAAAAGAGTTTGATTCCTGCTCGCGCCGCGATTTCAACATTGGCTATGAATGTTGGGACTCTTGGGCCTACAACCGGGGGCTATCGCACACGGCTCTTCGACTGGTGGTTGATGCCCGCTGCTCGATTTCGTGGACCCTTTACCCGATGCGCAATGCTGATGGGTCACCTCGTGACGACACAGTCGTCGGATAACAAACGGATGAACCGGAGCCGGAATAGCCGGGCTGGCTCGCTTCGCTCATTCACGTCAACTCCCGGCCCGGTTATCCTTGCCGTTATCCCGAAGAGCGGCAGGACCGTCTCAAGATTAGGGTTTCACCCCTGCGGACTACAATTGAATGACTATCTTTAAGAAATCACTTCTGGCTCTCGCGGTGTTGCTTGTTGGCATCGCGATGACCGTTTCGTGGATCGAACGTCCCAAACGCATTAGAAAGGAATTCTTCGGTCATCTCTATCATGAGAGATACGAGGAGGCGGCATTGATGCTCAATGCCCCCTGCGCAATCGAGTTGGCCCCCGATGGGAGCCTGACCCTCGTCGACCATAAGGGAAGCTCGACAGCTGTGCCGGAGACGAAATTGCCGTTCAAGGTAGGCGGAGGCGAACCAAAACGGATCGGCGTACACTCGATGACGGCACTCGGAGATAGCACGAATGGAATTTTGGACTCGCCTGCGGTTATCATTTACTTAAGTGTCGAAGGCGGCAAGATCCGCATTGAGAGCGTGGATTCCTGACGACTCGCTGTTAACAGTGGATCAATCTGAGTTTTTACGCCGACTGACGGGATAACAAAACAATGCACCGGAGTTGCCGATCCGGCTGAATTTGAAATCAACGCCGCTAGCGGCAACTCGGTGATTGTGGTCGTTATCATGTTTTCCAACGAGTACCCAAATCGCGATGGTAACATTGCAACCGTTCTCTCGTGCTGATTGATCAACGCCAGAGACTTTGCTTACCGAACAAAACAGGGAGCAAACAATTAAGACGACAATGACGACGATTATCGACGCTCCAGCAGAAATTGTTTTTCTCTACCTCGAAGATAGTGATCGACTTAAACGATGGATACCAAACTTGGTCGAGGATGAATCCATTGTTGAGACACGTCAAAAAATCGGTTCCAAATTTCGACAGGTCTTCGTAGAAAAAAGCAGGACCATCGAAATGACTGGTGAAATCACGGAATATGTCGAGAATGAATTTATACGCGTCAACATGACAGGCGATATGTTTGGATTGGACGTCGGGTATCGCTTGACATTTTTGAGCGACGCTCAAACGGAAGTGACCCAAGATACTCAGATAAAATTCAAAGGATTCATGAAATTTGTAGCGCCCATCTTTATGTTGTTTTCCAAATTAAGTTCGAATAACCCACAAGCTGAGGCCCATGTCCAGCTTAAGGAAATGGCTGAGCAGGAATATCAATCACAACTCAGCTAGTCACATCTTGCCTGTCCAGAAATCGCGTGATAACCATGCGATGAACCGAGGTCGCGGAGTCGGGCGACTTTGACATGGACAATCGACTCCCGCGACTCGGTGATCGCGGACGTTATGTGGCAAATGGGCCGTGACTGTGTCGCAAGAAACAACGTGACCGTCGTGGGTGATCAAACAATCGCTCAACTGGCACATCTTCAACTGCTGCGGCGATGAAGACCTGTTCCCATTCAAATGCCATGCATGCCGCCGTCCGCTCGTGCTCTGCTACGAATGCGAATTTCTCTACACTGATCTCCACGACTTGTCGGCTCGTCTGTTCCCAACTCACGATGACTATTCATGCCCGCAATGTGCCACGGAGTTCGATGATGATTTAATGCGTTCATCGCGTCGTCGAATGGATTTCTTCGAATGGCACGATGCTGGCCTGGACAACCTGTTGATTAATCGACCGTTCTCAGAACTGTCCGATATGTTGAATGGCTCGGCTGCCCAAATCGCCGATTTCCTGCAGCGCGGCATGCACAGCACCGCTCGCACCCGAATCACCGAATATCGCAATCTTGCTGAATCAATCGCCGTTCATTTTGCGACTGCCGCCGACTTCCGCGATCAGGGCTATAATGTTGCTCAATCGTCAACACTCGCTGATACGATGGATTGGTATTCCCAAATACCACGCCCAAGCGACCAGGCGTACGCCTTGTTGGGCATCACTGATGCTATCATTCCCTGAATCTACGTCAAACGAACCGCCACATAAAAATGCAATGCACCGGAGCCGCGAAGCCGGGCGTTTTCAAATTGACAATCACTCGTCGCGGCCCCGTGAACCAGGTCGTTAGCCCTGGAAAAGCAAGAAAACAAACAATGAAGACACCCCACTTATCAGCCTGCCTAATCTTCAGCGCCTTACTCATCACTACCAACACAGCGAACGCGCAAGACACGGTCGAAGAGTATCTGCGGGAATACCCCAATCAGGAACAGGTCAAGATGATGAATGCCTGGCTTGAAAAGTACGAGAAAGGAACATTTCAATTCACCGGTCTGGTCGATCCATCGGACGCGACCGTTGTGACGCCGCAGGCAACGGTGAACTATGGTTACAACTGGTTCTCTGTTTCAGACGGCCCGGCCATCATCAACGCGGTAAAGTATGGCAAATTCTTCTCGGTCTCGATCTTCGACATGAAGCACAACGTCCCGGCCGTCATTGTCAACCCTGAAAAGCCGATCCTGATCAAGCGTCCCGACCAGAAGATGCCCGAAGGGGACTTTCACGTAGTCTCTTTGGAGACCGACCAGGGGTTGGCACTTACCCGAATGGTAGTCGTCAATAATCTAGACGAGGTCAACAAACTCAGTAAAGAGATCGTCATGCAGGGGGGGAAGGGCGACATGACGCGAAACGTCCAGCGGTTTTCTCCGGAGACCGATAGGAAGGCCAATGCCGTCATCGATACCGTGGTCTCATTCGTGAATCCAGACGATGCTTTCGGAAAGGTTAGCGGTGACGTGAGTTTTCTTAACCTGGCGGCTGGGGTGAAAATCGGTCAGCTCGGGACGCCTCCCGATACGGTACGCTATGGCACGATACTGACTGATGATAACGGGCAACCGTTGAAGGGAGATGCCACTTATATCGCAACCGTTCCGGCAGGACTGAACGAGAAAAGCGGCTATTTCTCGGTCACGCTATACGGCATCGACAACAAACTGCTCATTCCGAACGAAAAGAAGGTCTACGATCAAACAACCTTTTCTGCGGAACCGAATGAGGACGGCACCTACACACTGACTTTTAGTCCTAGTGGGGAGGGTAAGAACGGAATTCCGACGGGCAAAGACTTCTACGGGGTGCTTCGAGCTTACGTTCCGAGTCCAAATGCAATCATGAAGGTATCGGTCAAGAAGCAATAAGGAAGGCGTCCAAAGCCAAACATCCAACGACCAAGTAGATCGAAAAGATGGGCTAGCAAACGGTTGCACGGGAGCCGCGTCAGTGTCTGTTATTGAATCCATGTTTTTCCTCGCGGCCCCGTGAACCGGGGCGTTATGCAGTAGAAAGGTCAGAATGAAAAAAAACGATCGAAGGGCGAAACTGATTCCCGTTGTCGCTGTGCTCACCACGATCGGGTTTGTGGGATGCGGCGATTCATCGAATAGTGATACGAATTCGGCAGCACGGGACATGATGGCTCAATCGCAGCCGGAGTCAGCCGATGATTCAACGCCGGACTCCGCTCCCACAAAAACTGCGTTCGAACCGGCACCCGCTTCAGCTCCGGATATATCCCTAACTGACGCCGCCGTTTTGGGAAATGTCGAAGCGGTTCGGCGGCATATCGCGGCGGGCACCGACCTGAATGAACGAAATCCTGAGAGCGGCTCGACGGCCCTTATTGCTGCGGCGTCGTATGGGAAAAACGCAACCGCAAGCCTGTTGATTGAAGCCAACGCTGATCTCGAAGTGAAAAACAATGAAGGCTCCACTGCACTTCATACCGCCGCTTTTCTGTGTCGCACGGAGATCGTCAAAGCACTTCTCGCAAAGGGCGCGGATCGGAACGCGCGGAATAACTCAGGTTTAACAGCCCTTGATTCTGTGGCCGGGCCTTTCGAGGACGTAAAGCCAGTCTATGACCTCATACAGGGCGTTCTCGGCCCTTACGGTTTGGAACTGAACTACGAGCTCATCAAAGAAACACGTCCAATGATCGCGAAAATTCTCCGCGCAGAATAGCGAAGGCTGCAGAGCGATTCGTTGCATACGTAGCCGCGGGCCGGACGGTTTGTTCTTATCAATGACGTTTGCCGCGGCCCAGGGAACGCCGGCATTATTTTGCGAAGTTGTACTTGCTTTCGGCGAAAGGCAACTGGATGCGTTTCTTAATCCTCCCGGTTGTGTCGATCATTGCGGTCTCCGACTCGGCATTGGCGCAAGGTGAAAACCCTTTCGCTGACGTCCTAAGAAGGCCGACCGTGATACAGGTTCTAAATGCTGACGATGTGCAGACGAAACTTCTCAAGTAGTGCTTCAATGCGGCCAACATTGAAATGCCGAACCATTACAACGTTTGGCAGCAGGACATGGGTGACATTGATGGCTTCCTTCAATCCATAGAGCGGCTCCACAAGATGCGCCTTGCGGTTAGTCCTGATTTAAGCGAAATAGCACGCGTCCAACAAAAACTCGTGTTTATCAAGGGCATCGAATGGCGATGTGTAAAGGGAAACTCCAGAGCGGAGTCTGAGGCGGTTCGAAAGATTAACGAAGCGAGCGTCACCGATTTTTCGTGTACGTACGGAACTTGAAGTAGCAAAGCCGAAGTACGTTGCCGCGTCTTCACCCGAGAAGTGATAGAGTAAGGCGCTCAACCCGAGCGGCGGATCGGGCTGGTTTTGAATTCAACGTCACTTGGCCGCCGCCGGGTTGCCATTGTTGTTATTGTCCTGCGCCGGCAGATTTCGCCGACGTTCGCACATCAAAGCATCAAGAAAGTGAATATAGCAACAACAAATGACAGAGCCGCGTGGCATTTTCCGGCATTTCTCGCGTTAACATTCGGTGCAATGGCCGTGTGGCCTATGCTCGGCATAGCCGTGGGTTTCTCAATGTTCGACAAGATTTCAGAGGCGGTGCTGTTCTTTGGTGGATTTACTGCACTGCTTCTCTTGCCCGTTTACGTGATTCTTCCCCTAAGCGAGACCGCATTTAGAATTGCCATCATCGCAATCTGGCTTTTTATCTGGATTGGCTGCTCATCGTGGTTCACCTCTGGATCGCGTACACGGAGTGCACAGACCACCGTCTTGGCCGCACTGTCCGGCATCTCGCTGGCTCAGTCGGCGCTTGCTTTTTTGATGATTCTCGGCAAGAGCGTATAGACTATGTGGATTGATTGCAGGATCACAATCTGATTCACCCGAGCGGCAAAGTCGGGTGTATATGAGTGGACAGTCGCTCGTCGCCGCCGGGTGATTTGTGTCGTTATCTGACTGAAGTGGTGACATGGCCAACGTTCTTTCACTGGAACTAGCGATCTACTTTGTTTTGCCACCTTTTTTGCTTTTCGTTGTGGCGTTTTTCTCTGCTGACCTATTCGTCCTGATTGCCCAGACGGTGGTTGAACGCGATATCAAACGGGACACCGGCGTGACCGTGATGGCGATATTGATTGGGGCGACGATGTCTGGTTCGCTTATCGCTTACTGGGTGACTCAGCGTCTTTCAGTTGCTGTCATCTCAGCGGCAGCAATCTTTTTTGCCGTTGGCGGTATTGCATGTGGTCGACTTCTTCAAGACCATTGCTATGCCTGTACCAAACGACGCTTCGGTCCGATTGGTTTTCGACGAGGGTTTGTGGTTTCCGCCCTTCTATCGGCCTGCACGATCGTCCCGATTTCGTTCGTGGCTTGGTTTGCTACGCAACTGAAATGAACAATCTCATTTCCCACCTTGTTCGTAGTAAACCGTATGACTAATCTTCCAACCCATGACGTTGATAACTATCGAACGCACCGGAGTCGCGCTTGCGAGCGTCTCGGCAACGGTTGATTCAACTCTCCCGGTGTGGTGATTGCGGGCGTTATCCGACCGAAACCCACAGCGTGACCACAATCGCAATTGACCCATACGAGTCGCCACCCGAACACGTCGCACCTGACGCCGACTCAACAACGGCAATTCGTACGCGTGTTTCTCGTCCTGCAACAGCGTTCATCGTTATGGCGTCGATCCAATCCGTCTTTGTTGTGATCTACCTCGTTTCCGCTGCCGTTGTTGTTGCTCGCGGCGGATTCGTCTCCCACCACTAGTTTGGGCTCGTTGTTGCCACTATCCAACTTGCCGGCCTCGTGCTTATCGCTATCAGTGGTGCAAAACTCGGCTTCATTGAATCGCTCACCGTGGCTCGCCTGGGGGCGTGGCTTGCTTGCGTAACGTACATTACACCGTTTAAGATTGTGGGGGTACCATTCGGTATCTTGTCGCTTCGGTTACTCGCTGAGCCGTCTGTCCGTGCTGCATTCGTGGACCGCTCTGTGCGACCCAATGCAGGCGGATCACCATGGCATGCACCGGGGCTGGGCTTTCGCGTTCTTACAAATGGAACATCAACCGTCCCGGCCCAGTGATCCCTGCCGTTATCCAGCTAAGCAGATGGATGGATGTCAAATTCCTGGCCGTCCCAAAATTCGCGATTCACGAAACGTATAACATCCCTTAGAAACAAGAAGAGCATGCAATCAAATACGCTAATAGTAGTCATCGTGATGTTTCTTTCAGCCGCGTCATCGAACGCGCAATCAACTAGGACGGATAGCACGGCGCAAGATCTGGAAGTTGCGCCAATCAAGGTCGAATTTGAAGACAACGGATACGTCAAACAAGAATTTGTCAATGGTATCCGGGATGAACATCTTCGAGTGAAGGCAGTATCCGCTTACGAATACGCTCTTCCAATTGTTGGTCTTGAAAAATGGCATCAAGGCTTCTTGCAAGAAGCCAATTATGGAGAATGGCTGATCTACGCTGACCGAGAAACAAAGATTCCCATTCTCACTGCCAATACGACGACTCCCTATGTCGTCACTTTTCTGGACCTCGCAACGTCAAGCTATTACGTCGAGATTCCTGCGGGCCCGATTGGAGGACTGGTCATTGATATCTACCAAACACCACAAGCAGATCTCGGAGTCCTTGGCCCAGATCAAGGAAAGGGCGGGAAATATCTAATTGTCGGCCCAGAGACAGATGTCCCAAACGGCCACGACGCTGACTTTGTAGTGAAATCCAAAAGTAATCTGGTTTTTGTTGGAACACGAATTATCGGACTCAAAGGCGAAGCATATGACAAGAGCTTGAAGGCTCACCGCGTATACAAGGTTGGCGGCAACGGGGACGATCAAAAGTTCGTTGCCGCTTCCCGTAAACCTCAGTGGATGGGCAATCAGTCGCGAGGTCTCGGATTCTGGGAAGACTTGAATCGAGTTCTTCAGAATGAACCCGTCGTCGACCGCAACCGGTTTATTCTGACTCAGTTGAGAGGCTCCGGAATCGAAAAGGGGAAGCCGTTCAAGCCCGATGCTCGGCAAGAGAAGATATTGCTGCAAGCTGAAAGCATGGGAAATGCCATTGCCATGGTGAATACCTTCAGCAGGGAATCATACAAGGAGAAGCATTGGCCGGACCGCAACTGGCTCTACATTCTCAACATGGAGCATCTCGACCAGGTGCATCCGAACTATTTTGAGGTCATGGAAATTGCATCGTACTCTTACGAAGCGATCACGACGTCCAAAGGAATGGTACTCAACAATGTCGGAAGTGGGTCAAAGTATCTCGGTGCGTATATCGACGACGATGGCAACTGGCTGGATGGAAAGAACACCTACGAAATCGTGGTTCCCAAAGACGCGCCCGCGAATCAATTCTGGTCCATTACCGTCTATGACAACGATACCCGCTGCATCATCCAGAACGCACAGGGAAAATCAGACATCAGTTCGGCTCAAGCGAAGATCAAGACTGAGCAAGATGGCAGTACAAAGATTTACGTCGGCAGGAAAGCGCCCAACGGTTATGAAGACAACTGGATTGAATCGAATCCTGATAAAGGATTTTTCGTTTATCTTCGACTGTATGGCCCGTTGGAAACCTACTTTGACAAGTCGTGGAAAATGCCAGACGTAAAAAAGGTCAACTGATGGTGCCTGCAATTGTCGCCGGATAACAAGGCAATGCACCGGAGCCGCGAAGCTGGTTGTTTTTCAATGGACAATCACTCGTCGCGGCCCGGGTAATGGCCAACGTTCTGGTATTGAAAATCGTGCTCTTACTCAGGCCGTAGGCCGGTACTCGTACTCCTACTCGAGTCCGCGCGACAGCAAGGAACGTGAAATGCCGCAGAGAGGATCGTTGACTGCAAACGGTTCGCTCACATCGGCGCCGAATCGAGTACCAGTACCGCTTCGCTGAGCACGAGGGTGCGCTCGAAAAGAGATGTGCCGTCTAATTGGTACGCTTGAAGTTGCGCGGCCGATGATTCGATGGTATTCTGATTGGCTGTACGGTCGGTTTGGATTGGCCGATTCGTGCCTGCCGCAACGAGCCAGCACGACTCATTGCACCCGAGTCGTGAAGGTTGGGTGTTCTGGCAATGGACAATTTTTAGTCGTGACTGACTGATTGCCAACGTTATCCCTCTGCAACTTCTGGCGAAAGGATTGCGATCAATGAGCTACGACATGTGGTTCTGGAAACAATCAAAGAGTTGTCGCCATCGCCCGGGAACGATCGTTCAGCGAGTCTGCGAGGGCGGCAACCTTGTCGGCGTCGCGAAACTCGACCTCGATGCAATCAAGAATCGCATCGCGAACGCTTTTCCCGGCTTCAAAATGAACATGTACGATGCTGGATCGCATTACTTCACGATTGACCTATATCCCCCTTACGCATTCCAAATCGTATCGACGCCACCTGAAAACGACGATGTGATCGAAATGCTAAATGCGATCATCGACATTGCATCCGAATTCAAATGCGTGCTCTACGACCCACAGACCGGAGAACGGTATTCCTGACGTAGAAACACGGAGTTCGTCAACATTGCAATTGCAGGCAAGACGCGGGATAACAAGGCATTGCACCCAAGTCGCGAAGCCGGTCTTTCGCGTGGGTGGGAAATGGCGTGCAAACGACAACAATGCCGGTTCGCTAGGTGACGAGACAACAATTGAAAACACGATCCTCTGTTACGACCCTAAGCGTATGCTTTCCATAAAGCCGACGAGGTTCCCCAGGGGATTTGAGTTTGTTGCAGCCGCTAAAGAAACGTAGTCCGTTTTTTACTTTACAAAAATTTCCGACTCAAAAACCAAAATTGCAATTGTCGGACTTGGCTACACTGATTCTGAGCAATCCATGAAGATGGGAGCATTCTTCAAGCCGGCGAATCAGGACGCCGTGGACCAACTAAAGGCGGCCTTGGAAACGAAAATGCCACAAGAAAATGACAACTGACCCCTCAAACGTCGGATAACAAAACATTGAACGCGAGTCGCGAAATTGGGGAGTTTTCAAATGGAAGATCACCTGTCGCGACCGCGTGATTGCCAACGTTAGGTCGCCGAGTGTACCGATTCCTTTCGCCTGTTGTAGATTGACCTAAAGAAACACTTGAACCAGAAACAATGCGAAAAACATTTTTTCAAGGTGTTGGTGGAATCCTGAGCGCCGATATCGCGGTGCCGGATCATGAGCGTGAACTCGATTTCTACGCGAAAACTCTCACGACGGGTGACAACCCGCTCTGGCGTGAGGATTTAATGAATAACCAGGGCACACCGATCATCGGCCTCGGCGTTCGTTCACCTGAGTACGAAGCTCTTCCGCTGCAATGGATGCCGCACTTCCAGGTTTCTGATGTCGCTGCGAGCGCGGCGCGGACGCTCGAATTTGGAGGCCAAGAGCTGTTTCACGGCAAAGGCGACGATGGGCAAAGTCTGTGGGCAGTTCTCGTTGACCCCACTGGCGCTGGATTCGGTGTTATTCCGGTCGTTTCTGACGAATCATACTCCATCGGGCAGAAAGAACAGGTTGGCTGCATCTCTTGGCTTTCGCTGACCGTTCCAGACGCTAAGTCGAGTCGAGACTTTTATCAACATGTTGTGGGATGGAACGCTAAGTCCATTGAGATGGGTAATAGCAAAGGGCAATTCACAAGCTTCGAGATGCAGGGAGAGAATGAAATTGCCGCATCAGAAATCTGTCAACATCGTTGTGAACATAAAAGTATCCCAGCAGTTTGGCTGATTCACTTACCCGTTGACGATCTTGTTGAAAGTCTTCGACGAGTGAGCGAGGGCGGTGGTGAAGTCATTCAGGAATTCGCCGAGGAAAAGTACGCGGTTGTCCGCGATCCAGTTGGTGTCTATCTCGCGCTGCGATCCGGCTAGTGGCAAATAGCGGCCTAACAAAGCAATGCACTGGAATCGCGAAGCCATGAGATCATCATCCCTTGCCATCGTCGCGTTGGTGGCTGTCATTTGTTTGACGAATCCTGCCCAGGCTGAGATCGCACCGCGACGTCTGGATCAGTTGGAGGAAGCGGAGCTGATTGTTGTTGGAACGATAAAGCAAATCAGAATCGAATCTGAACATTCACAGATAGAGCGTGCCTTCGGGAATTACGACTGGGGGATCTACGTTACTCTGGCGATAGAAAGTGTCGAGAGGGGTCAACTGGCGGATGCCGAGATCGAGTTTAGGTGCTTCCGCATCAAATCCCGTCGAAGCACAATGGAGTACTACACACCAAGTGGACATCGACCTATTCCCGGCACAGGCACGAGAGTTCGCGTTTATCTGTCCGGAGCGAAGCCAAATTGGTCGCCGGTGTTACCCAACGGAATCACTTCGCCGGACGCAACGGATGACGAAAGCGTATGGCAAGATGGTCGCCTTACTGATGCCAGTGAAATAAGGGAGCTAGAAAGCCTGCGATACACGTATGTTCTACCGCTTGAGTTGTGGAGAATCCTGGTCTTTGTTGTTGCTCCTGTTGCTATTGTGGCAACCGTTTTCATTCCTAGGTTTACGCGACACAAAACGAGGGTACTAAACACGACAGAACAAACAGATGAATCGAAGCGGGATTGACCGCACGGCTCGCTTCGCTCGAAAGCATTAACTCCCCACTCGGTCATCCGCGACGTTCTGCCTCAGTGGTTCGGTGGCTTCTTGTACCGATGGCGCAAAGAGGCAGCGTCAAGTAAAGTACACAAAACCCATCGCAACAGGAGTCAGTTAGATGAGATTTTTCATTACCTGCCTGATTCTTATCGGACTCACGAGTGGTTCCGCCATAGGGCGGGAAAATGCGCTGATCGTGTATGGCAAAGTTCCTGGCGCCAACGCATCAGATCAGTACGCCCTCGCGGTCAGATCGGCCGAAAAAGAAGAGCGGTGGCGAGATGCCTTCGCATTCATAACCAGATGTAAGAATGGAATTCGGGGCGAAAACGGTTACTTTCCTCATCTGAGTGGCTGGAGTCATAGCTATATCAACATCGAAATGGGTGGGCCGGTTGAAATCGAAATTAGAAAGGTCAACGGTCAACCGATTCGAAAAGCGATCGTCCGACCGCAACGCAAAGTGCGTTCCTGTGTTGTGCGCGATGGAAAGGCGTACGTCACACTCGACAAACCATGCCAAGTGTCGGTCGACATCGACGGGCAAATGGAAGATCACGACACGGGCAAGGGATACACAGGGCCTCCCATTCACTCGTTAACGGTTTTCGCAAACCCACTGATGCGAGACCGTCCCTCACCCACTGACCCAACGGTACACGCGGTCAAACCGGGAGAAAAAGCACCGAGCGATGGGCCTTGGAAGACTCTCTATTTTCTCCCTGGCGTTCACGACATCGGGGTTGCGTTTCCGCTTCATGCAGCAAGGAACTACTACATCCCCGGTGATGCAATTGTCTACGGAACGATGAGCAATCATGAGCAATGGGATGACGGCCACGATATCCGTGTCTTTGGCTATGGCACGCTCTCGATGGCAAGGATTGCTCATCCGAATCATGCTTCACCACGCCCCGTGCGGGCCAATCTTCATAACTCGATTCGTATTGTAGGAGCGAGAAACTCATCTGTCGAAGGTATCACAATCGCTGATCCAGCCTACCATTCGTTAATGCTCATAGACAGCCACCGCCCCGATCAACCGACAACCATTCGTTGGGCTAAGATCATTGGCTGGCGCGTGAACGGCGATGGTATCAATCCATTTGAAAACGGTTTGATCGAGAATTGTTTCATCAGAACACAGGATGATTCCACTTATGCAAATGGTCTGGGAATACGTGGCGTGACGTATTGGAATGACTTCAACGGCTCAACGTTTGTTCTAACATCCCTTCCAAATCGAAAGCTGATCATAGAAAACTGCGACGTGATTTATGCCCGAGCCGGCTGGGACAAATGGAGCGGCGGGCGGCTGTTCAACATGCGTGGTGAAGGCAAAGGAGCGTGCGGCGAAGGTGTAGTGTTCCGCAATATTTCTGTCGAGGATCCGCGCCCGACCTTGCAGCACTTTTTGATTGCGATGCAAGGCTTACAACCCTACTTCGATCCTGCTCAGGCACGTGGTGCTGGTCACCTTGCAGGCGTCGTTTTTAAAGATATCGAGATCGCTAACGCGAGCGTTTTGGGTCAACCCGACATACTGTGGGGCACCCCCAATGCCAAAATTACGAAATTGACCTTCGACAATGTTTTAATTGGAGGTAAGAAGATTTCCTCAATGGAGCATTTCAAACATAACGAACAAGTAGAGAGCATCAGATTTAAATGACTGCATGCCCAATAAGACGAGTTTCTGTGACCATTTGTGCGCTGTTCCGCTCGGAGAAAACAACCACCAAATAAGTACGGAGACATTAAGAACGGGTCCGACAAATTTGCGTCACGATTTTTTGTGCCAGAGCCGCGGGCCGCGCGGGTTTGAGGTCAATGTCGTTCGCCGTGACCCGGTGGACGCGGACATTATGCTGAAAGTAGAGGTGAGTGATGAACCAGAAGAAATGGTTGAAGATAGGAGGCACGCTCCTTGGCGTCGCGTTTTTGGTGAATGCCGCCGGTTCCATTATCGGTGATCCAATCGATGGCGTGTTTCCCGAGATCAAGAAGCGTGCAGGATACGATAGACAGGACTTGCTGTACCTGTCTGGAGGTTACTCGAACAGCCTTCTTGGGCGAAGTGCCGAGGCTGAGTTCCAAATCAAGGGAGAGGACGACGGCAAGACAATTCGCATCTCTGTCCACAAACCGTTGCATTTGTTGCCTTGGCAAGTTCGGACGTTCGAAACCACACCGTGAAGACGAAATCAGGTTGCTGCACCCGTAATTGCATCATGCCGCGCTCCACTTCCCTTTGCAAAACGGTGGGCATCAAGTTATTCGCGAATGTAAGCAGCGATGGATGACACCGACCGTACCGAATTCCTGAACCGAATCGCGGAATAACGATTGAATTCACCGAAACCGCGAACGCTGGGCTCTTTAAAATAGCAAAAACCTTTCGCGGCCCGCTGATCCGGGCCGTCGGGGCACTGCAATTACTATTTGGGAGGCTGACATTATGCGTTTTCTCTCTCGGCTTTTTGGCGAGAAGTCCAAGCCAGCGGGCGTTCCGCTACCAGAGTACAAGGGCCCTGCCTGGGCAGCCGCCTTTTCGGTTTCCACCGAGCCGATTGCGATGTGCTCCCAACTGACGCCCGAGAACATGATTGGCGAAGAACCACGACAGGTGCCGACTGCCGATGCGATGGCAGCACCGACTGCCTCGTCCTCCGAAGGTCTGGTCCGCCCACTCCCTGGTCCCGATAACGCTGTGCCCTGGCCAATGCCTTCTCCATTGGGCGCTCAGATGTTGACGTTTTGGGGGACAGGAAGCGCGCGTAGTGAGGCGTTCACATTGCAATCGGACGCGGCCTTGCGGGTTGTCACGTGCAAGGGATCGATCGAAGTGAGCGTCCAACGCGAGGATCGGACCTTCCTGTCCGAATGCGTTTGCCTGGACGGGAATCAAGTGTGTCTTGGCATGATGGCTATACCCTGAAGCGGGACCTATTCGCTCGTCGTCGAGTCCCAGACAGGAATGGATTGGGGCGTAACCGTTTTGTACATGGGGCATCCCGGGTGTTGACGCCCACGTCAAGAATTAGTTTTGACGCCCACGTCAAGAATTAGCGGAACAATGGCGTCAACCAAAGCGGCGACATCAAGCGGTTTTGAAATGGGGAGTCTTTCGTAGCCACCCGGTGACGGCTGGCATTCGCTGCAAAATCAGTCCAAGAATATCCATGGCGCTATCAAGTCTTTAGGGCACCATGACAGCATACCTAAATAAAGTTCATCTGAAGGAAACCTGAATAAATGATGACACCAGAAGAAAAACCAAACACTTTGGCCTCGCGCGAGACTCCAGTAAATCAAAGATCCGAAGGGTTCATCAAAGGAGTAGGCCGAGATGTCGGCAAAGAGCTACTTCGGGAAACTTGGACAACAGTCAAATGGACAATTGGTGGCACGGTTTTTGGTTCCATCGTTGTTGGCGGCCGTGGCCTCTGGAAATTTGGCATAACGGGGATGGTACTCGGCGTTTTTGCTGGCACGTTAATTGGCGGTGCCCTCGGAGGTTGGGCTTACTTTTCTGCGTGACAGCAGCACAAGGGGAGCGAACAAATGAATCGACCCAAGGCGGCGAACCGGTCGATTTTTAAATGGGGAACCATTTGGCGGCGGCCCGGTTATCCGTAAACGTTTATGGAAGGACAATGGTTTATTTCTACATCTCGAAATTCTAAATGGTGCAGTCAAGTGGCAACGATTGTGAAGCATACATAGACTGGCGAACAACTTGTTCTGCTCGGTGCTGGATATGGGGCATATCAATCAAAGAAACCGCACGCCTTCTTTGGCGATTGGGTAGCTGATACGGAAAGCGGAGCACATGAAATGGTCTGTGTCTGCAATTCCCCCGGTCTTATCGGCTGGATATATTCTGACGAGGTGAACGTCGTTTCCGTTGATGGCTCGCCGGTTCGGTGATTCTGAATGGCGTTCCCTGCTGATCCGGGCCGTGATACCGAGAGTCGTATGGAGACACAATGAATAAGCCGTGTTTACTTGCGTTGTTCGTTATTTTGTTCTCGCCAACGGTCAGTGGGGACGACTTAAAACTTCGTGTCGTGACTTTGGGCTATGAGGACGCTGAAGCCGGTTCCGGCGATCCGAAAGAGACGATTCTGAGGCAGATTGAAACTAAAATCATACCGGGCAAGAAATTTTCCGTTTCATGTTGGAGCAGTGCAGAGAGAATCGAACTTCGTGGCTCGTCTATTCAGGATAAAGAGTCAAAGCTTAAAGTCAGTCTTTACTACAAGTACAGCAAGGTTACTGCCGAAGTCATGGAGGCGATACGTCTAGTTGAAGGCGATGCGGCTAGTCTCGACCGAATTTCGCAATTGCTACCAGGCTCATCGACCCAAACTACCATCACGCTTAAACCTGGCGATTCATTTGAGTTGGGAGGATTTACTCGCGTCACCGAGGGCGTGGGCAAAAGCAAAGCCCCCAAGACGTTTTCGGCGAATCGAATGGTCGTCACATTGGTCGATAGTGATTCAGAGAGGCACAAGAACGTAAAGCAACGTGACGAACCGAAGACGCGGTAGACGGGAAACTTGGCAATGAATGATCAACTCCCACGATTCGGCAATCGCCATAGCGATCATACTGAGTGGCCAGTTTGATTATTGTCCGAAACGGACGCGGTTCATCACCGGGGATGTTCCGTTTGCGACGCTGAGTGGAGCGTGACTGCCCCATTTGTGGTTGGTAGAGGAACGCGGCGTCTGGAGACCTTTTGTCGGCCCAGGGCGTCGCGAACTTGCTCCCCTACCCTCTCCGTTGTCGCTTCTTCGGGCTCAGCAGTTTCCTGAGGTGGCTTTCTTCAAGATCGCTGCGTCCATCTCTGCCTCCGCGAGAAGCCGTTTGAGCCGAGCATTCTCCTTATCAAGCTCTTTGAGCTTTGTGGCCTGATCGACCTTTAAACGATCGTATTCACGCCGCCAGCGGTAGTCGGTCTGCTCGACAACACCAAGCTGCTTGAAAAACCTCTGCGGTCGACTCTCCCTCTCGCGGCATGCAAAACGCCTGAAACTTGCTTTGGTTGTGGTCTCGGAGAAGGTGGCAAAGTCACCTGTCCGCTACCGTGCCTTTGCTAGCCGGAAACGGATTTGGGTCGAGCCATTTCGCACATTCCTGGGAAAGGTTTTTTGGGGAGATACCCGAAAAGAGGTGTGGAACATGTTCTTTGCCAACGTTGGCAGTCGCGGCGAGTGCCGCTCGTCAAAAGAATAAGCCGAAGCGACGCGGACGGGACTCGAACCCGCAACCTCCGGATCGACAGTCCGGGGCTCTAACCAATTGAGCTACCGCGCCTTTGGGTTGGCCAGAAGTCAAAAGTATATCGCCGGCTGTTTCCCCTGCAAGTCCGGCCTGTTCGAAGATTGAACGACTCGCCAAGAAGCGATTCTGCAGGTGTCGATTTTACGGGTCACGCGGGTTTAGGGGCCACGCGGGGCTGTGTCGGCCCGGAAGGCCCCTACATCGGTCCGGATCAGTCAATGAAAGCGTTGGTTTGACCTAACCTTCCTTAGCGGAACGCTCGATTTCGCTGATTTCTCGGATTCTTACACTGAAAACGGGTTTCTAAATTCAATGTTTGACCGCTATTCATTCTCGACTTGGCTATTTGACGCTTGGAGCGAGTTGAGCCGTTATTTTGGCACGATGGACGAAACTCACTACGGCGTGTTAGCTGGGTGTGCCGTGCTGTTTGGCTTTTTGTGCCTGAAGGGCACCGGTATCAATCGCTGAGCAAAACGCTGAGCAAAACGGCACGGAAAACCAGCGATCAGGTGACCGCTGGTCCAAAAAGCATTCTCTTCATAGATTTTCCAAATCCGACCGATCCGAATCTGCTGGCAGATGGGTGAACAGGTCTTGCTCAGCTAGAAAAAACTGA
This sequence comes from Rubripirellula sp., assembly GCA_029213145.1. Lineage (GTDB taxonomy): Bacteria > Planctomycetota > Planctomycetia > Pirellulales > Pirellulaceae > Rubripirellula. Next base: position 18,676 of record JARGNK010000003.1, read on the forward strand.
TAGCTGGGCCCCTTTTTAAGCCCGCCGGTAATCGAAACGATTGGCGGATTGGAAGTCGCCGCTAGCGAAGTTGGGCATCAGAGACGTCGAGCGGCCTATTCAGGGCGTTCTCGCCCCCCGGGCCTGGTTTCCTTGTTCCCCGGCCTACTTGTTCCCCGGCCTACTTGTTCCCCGGCCTACTTGTTCCTTTAGTTGCTGCGGGTTTTAGGCTTGGCAAAGAATTTGCACTCTGGTGGGTCACCGGTATCATTAACTCGAAACCTGTTGCTACGAGTTTCACTCTGCCCAATTCATAAGGGAGTCGAGCGATGCCATTGTTTGAAATCGAGACGGATTCACACATAATTATTACCTGGGCTGACGGCGAGGATTCAGCCCGGGAAGTAGTCGCCGATGCGTACCCGAACGATGAAGTGATGCGTTTGACCAAGCGTCCGCGTGACACGTGGGTGATCAGTAAGGGAGCGTTGGGTCTGACGAGCCCACGATTGGACCCCTGCACCGTTGCCCGGGACTGCCTGAGTCGCTCCGCTGGGGATAAGGTGAATGCCATTCGGCTTTATCGAATGGAAACCGGCAGTGACCTGGAGCACGCCCGGAAAGCGATTGAATCGAATATGGTAATGGGCTGGTAGCCGATGCCAGCTATTTGATTCGCGAAGCTAAATGTGAATAAAAGCTAAGTGTGAATAGAAGACTCTGTCCGACCGTCCTGCCGACCACGAAAAATTGATGCCGCGCGTTTCCTATTTGCTCGCGCTACTCTGCCTTCCATTGGTGATTGGATGCGAGGGATGCCGCCAAGATTCGGGACCTGGTGCGGATGACGATTTGCCTGCTCAGGCCGATTTTACCGCACGGCCCGCACAAGCCTTTCCGGGGCCTGCGAATGCGACTGGGGGTGCCATCAAGCCAGGCCACTGGATGACGGCAGCGCAGGTACTGAAAAGTAACAACGAAGATGCTCGCGGCGAGTTGCTCAGCCAATCCTCGGCGACAGGTGCCAGTTTTGAAACTGGCACGAAGACCACGTCCCAAGGTTTGTTGCCCAATATTCGCCCCATCGTTTTGCCCAAAGGTCAGTCCAGACGTTTCGATTATCGAATCCTTGCACCGCTACCTGTTTCGGGTGATCAGAAACGTGGATACCTGAGTAGCCAGTTTCGTTCAAATAGTCGGTCTGTTTTCTTTGAGACCGGCTCTCAGCCGTTCAATGTTCTCTCTGGTGAAGAGTTTTTCTTCATCGTTCTGACGAATCGGCCTGAGCGTTTTACGAAACTTCAAGTGGCTGACTGGGTGCGTCCGTATCGCGATGAATCGATTGAATTCAGTGGGACGGCTGCGAACTACCGAATCGTCATCCCACCCACCAAGGATCTACTGCCACTTAGCGAAACAATGTTGGATTGGACCAGCACTGCGGTTGTGCTGTGGGATGATTTGTCGCCGGATGCATTGACACCGCAGCAGCAAACAGCACTGGCTGATTGGGTGCGATTCGGGGGCAGGCTAATCGTGAACGGTGCAGTTGCTTCGGATTCAATCGCGAAGACGAATCTATTATCACTGCTGCCGTTACAGCCGACTGGTAATATCGAACTCGATACTGATTCTGCTGCTGATTTGTTGCGTTCCTGGAGCGTCGAAACCGATGCCTCGGTCGATAAACAAATAGCTGTGCTCCGTAGCCAGTCCGGGCGGGTCGCGGTGGATGGTAATGCCGCGGAGGAATCCACCAGCGTACCGGGAACTGGCAATTTGGTTCTGTCCCGAAGGGTGGGAGCTGGAACCGTCGTACAGCCTCGATTTGACATCAGCAGCAACTGGTTGTCCGATTGGAAGAGTTACGACAGTTTTGTGAATGCCACTCTGCTAGGCCGGCCACGCCGTCGGTTTGTCAAATCGGAATCCAGTATCGGCCTCGATTCGATTCAGCAGCAATATCCTGATTGGCCGAATGCTTTTTCGGATCCAGTGATGAATTCGAAATTCAGGATTTCAGCCCGCGATGCGGTGCTTCGTACGAGTCTGCCGTTGGAGGAGATTGCGGTAACTGCATCTCGTAGTGTCGTTGACCCATTGGTTGCCGTTGATTCAATCACCGGGGTTGGCGGTTGGACGGATCAAAGTGATGCGATTCGAGTGGCCCAGCAGGTGCTGCGGGATGAATCTGGAATCGAGATACCGAAATCAACCTTGGTGATCAAATCACTTGGTTATTACCTGCTGATCCTAGTGCCAGTCAATTACTTGGTTTTTCGTTTGATTGGCCGACTTGAATATGCCTGGATGGCGGTGCCCTTGATCGCCGTCGGGGGTGCGGTGTGGGTTGCCCGAGCCGCACGTTTGGACATTGGCTTCGCTCGTAGTCAAACAGAGATCGCGATGTTGGAGTTGCAGCCCGATTACGACCGCGGTCATCTGTCTCGTGTTGTGTCGATTTATAACTCGCTCTCTAGCAAGTACGACATTGATTTCAACACGGTCGATGCGGCTGCATCACCAATTGTGACTGGTGATGTGGAGGATGATGAAGCCAGCTTTCGTACTGGATTCAATGATGGCCCATCCCTTGCGGATTTGGCGGTCGCCAGTAACACCGTGCGGATGTTGCACGCGGAGCAAATGGTCGATGTTGGTGGAACGATTGAAATGAGTTCCGACGGCCAGCTTGTGAATGGAACGGATTATGATTTATTGGATGCGTTCGTAGTCGAAAAAATGGCGGATGATCGTATTCGAATAGCGGCTTTGGGAATGTGCGAAAGCGGATTGGCGACGAGTGTTCGTTTTCGCGACGAGAAAGAATTGTTGATTTCCGATGAAATCCCTGAACGCACCCGGGCCATGCTTCAATTGTTGGGTTCACCAGAATCGATGCCGAAGGATTCCATGCGCTTGGTTGCCCGAATCGAGCAAGTTATTCCCGGCATGACCATTACACCAGCGGCGATCCAACGTACCTCACAAACCATCGTGATCGGTCATCTGCGGCATGCACCGAATCGGTCACCGCAAAAGGATTACAACTTGCTCGGAGATCTTCGCAAGGTGTTGACGGACGATGAAATCGAAGAAGAACAATTCTCCGGTGAGGACAGGTAAAGCAGCATGATCACTCTGGAAGGTTTTGGAAAAGATTACGGCGATTTTACAGCGGTTGAAAGTATCGATCTGCAGATTGATGCCGGGGAGACATTCGGTTTTATCGGTCCCAACGGTGCAGGAAAGAGCACTACGATTCGGTTCTTGGCGACACTATTGCGTGCAAGTCGCGGCCGAGGTGAAGTTGCCGGATGTGATGTGATGGGTGATCCGGTCGGTGTGCGACAGGCCGTCGGTTACATGCCAGATAACTTTGGTGTCTACGATGGGATGCGAGTTTGGGAGTTCTTGGATTTCTTCGCCGTCGCCTATCGAATCGGACGCACCGAGCGAAGACAGATCATTGATAACGTTCTCGAGTTGTTGGATTTGACGCACAAGCGTGATGACTTTGTGAACGGTCTGTCTCGCGGAATGAAGCAG
>JARGNK010000003.1:22213-57981 GCA_029213145.1 Rubripirellula sp.
GCGACTCTGTTTAGCCAACACGCTTGTCCATGATCCGCCGGTGCTGATTCTGGACGAGCCGGCAAGTGGCCTCGACCCGCGGGCGCGAGTCGAGGTTAAGGCTCTACTAAAAGAGCTGCGGAAAATGGGAAAGACGATTCTGATCAGCAGTCACATCCTGACTGAGCTTGCAGATTGCTGCACGTCGATTGGCATCATCGAACGCGGTCAGATGTTGATGCATGGTCCGATCGAGAGTGTCTATCGACAAATTAGACGCAATCGAATCGTGGAGATTCAGTTTCTATCCGGGGAGGATGCGGGGATGTCGATTCTCCGCAGTAGTCCGCATTTGCGGTCCTTGGAGATTGAACCGAACGCGGTTGTTGCCGAACTGGAAACAGATGACGAGGGCCTAGCAGCCTTGATGGAACATTTACTTGAATCTGGCGTCCGAATGAAGTCATTCAACGACCGCGATCCGACCCTTGAAGACGTGTTTATGACGGTTACCAAAGGTTTGGTCACCTAGCAGCAGTGAGTCATTGCAGTGCCGTTATCGTCTTTTGGGCAGTTCCCATCGCCTGCACGATTTTATCGACGACCTCGCTTGTTTCTAATGGGTCGGCGACGTCGATAGAACTAACCTCATGAAACGATCGAAACCAAGTTTCCTGACGACGTGCCAATTGCCGGGTATGTGCCGAAACCTCTTCGATCAGCACTTCTTTGTCTCCACTCTCTTTTAGCCACTGCAGTACTTCGCGATATCCGACTGCTTGAGACGCTGTCCGAGAAAGTCCGCCGTAGGTCGTCACTAGTTTGCGGACTTCATCCAGTAGTCCTGCAGCAAACATCTTGTGGACACGTTGATTGATCCGTTGATGAAGTTGCGGACGGGGCCATGCCAGGCAGTAGACATTGCAGTCCGCCGGTTTTTGGTGTCGATCAAATTGGGTTTGCTGGTGGCTGATTGGTTGGCCGGTGTGTCTTTTAACCTCCAACGCGCGGATCATTCGCCGGGTATCTTGCGGCCCGATGCGATGAGCGGCCAGCGGGTCGACTTGTATTAGTCGCTCCCGAAGGGCGTCGACCCCATAGCGGCGGACATCTTCTTCAACTGAGCGTCTGAATTCCCAATCCGCTGGCGGACCTGGATCAAATCCTCGCAGGACGCCTTTGAGAAACATGGGTGTCCCACCGACGAAGATGGCTGGTGTGCCAGCTTGTTTCAATTCCGCGACGATTCGGTGGGCTTCGCGGAGGTAACAGGCAACGCTGAATTCCTCATTGGGTTCCACTAGATCGAGTAGGTGATGGGGCAACCGCTGGCGTTCCTCGGGGCTTGGCTTGGCGGTCCCGATGTCCATCCCTCGGTAAACGGCAATGGAGTCGAGGGAAAGTATTTCGCCACCAATTCGCTCGGCTAATTCCATGGCGACCGCGCTTTTTCCAGCGGCTGTCGGACCCGTCAGGATAATCGCCTCATCCACCAACGGCGGGAAGGTTTCCGCCGCCGCTGCTGATGGATCGGTTGGCGAATGGTCCGATTGGGTAGACAAGAGCTGGTCCGTGGCTGTGGGCCTGAGAGATTCGAAGAGCCACAGTCTTTATAAGTTGCCGGCAAGTCGGTGCCTATTGGCGATCATCTGGTTGCAGCCAATGCTGAAAAAATGCGTAAATCTGCTCATTTGATTCAGGGGACGGTGAATGTTGTTCACGGTTTGTCATGGCAACGCGGTTTTCGAATCCCAGGACTCGGTTGACCGCAATCAAGTGATTGAGCGCCATCCAACGTTCAGGTTTGTCCGCAGTTCCACCTGAGACCAAGATAGGCCGGGGTGCCATCAAAGCATGAAGCTCGACGAGATCGTGCCCGCCTTCTACCAAGATCCGATAGGAACCCGTTCGCGGTTCTCCTTCGCTGGGTAATTTTCGGAAACGTTGCGACTGCTCTGGATTATTCGTCTTACCGAGTTCGAAACCGAGATACCAAGGGTCCCAGTAGTTGACGCTGCCACCGGGGTTTTCTTTGCGGCGGTCCCGTTCGTCAAACACGATGCCGGGATCTGACCATGCCGCACAGGCGAACCGGTCGTCCAGGCAAGAGGCAAGCAACGACCATTTACCGCCAAACGAATGCCCGACGATTCCAATCCGGTCGGCGTCTACATCTGATCGTTGCGCAAGAAAAGTGTTGGCACAAGCTGCGGTGTAGGCCAACGCAGACAATGGTTGAACCTGAACCGGTTTTCCTTCACTGCCAAAGTACTGTCCTCGGTGGCCGGCTTCTCGAGCATCTTGGAGATTGACTCCGGAGTTTGGTTTGCCAATTGACAGAGTGACGAATCCGCGATTTGCTAATTGCCAGCCGAAATCACGCAGCGGGACGCCCAGTCCGGCCCCGGTCTGTGCATCGTAGTAAGGAACGACGACAGCTGGAAATGGTCCATCACCCGGCGGGACTAATAAAAATGCATCGACCATTTCGCCGCGGATGCCGATGCCGAGCCGTATACGATGCTGCTGGATCTGATTTTTTCTGGTAGTCACTTCAATGACTTCGACGATGGGCTTTTCAATTAGAGGTGGCCACGGCCCCAGTATCTTGTGCCAGGCCAGCAGAATCTCCTTTCTGCGGTCTTGCCATTGTTTTGCATTGGATGCCGTCTTGCCGTTACTCATTAGGAGTGGTGATCGAAAGTCACCAAACTCACCGCGGTATTGGGGTGGAGGTGAATATGAATCACTTAACGAGATGGCAGGCTCCGTTGCGTGGATGCACTGCGTGGTTAGTAATGCCATGATCGAAAAAGAAACGTACCGCCAATCCCGCATCATGTGTTCTCCGTCTTGAAAGTGGCTGAGTGCACCGACACCTTGCTGATTGTCGTTTTGTTTTCCGTCGTCGGTGTTGTTTCTGCTGGCTGGTTCTTATTGCGATATTTCTGAATGCTGTTTGGCAAAGTGATAAACGCTGTTTTTCCAGCGATCATCAATAGCAACACCAAGCCAAACGCACCGAGAATTTGGGCAGCGATGCTATTGACCTGCGAATGCATGATGTCGCGCTGACTGGTCAGCCATAACAAAATGGCGGCGACCATTGGTGCGGCAACGACAGTCACTGCTTGGGCGGCAATGATGGAAAGTGATCGGTCGAATCCTAGTAGAAACGCTGCCAAGGCCACGACCATCCCACAGATCAGCGCGACTGCAGTGAGAATCCGCGGTGCCAAGTCCGATGGCTTGCAGCCGAGCCCAAATCCATCGGCGGCAATGAAGCCTCCAATCATCGAATTTACCAAGAAGGAGGAATAGGCTGCGGAGAAAAGCCCGAGGCAGAAAATGGCGCGTCCACGACTTCCAAAGGTTGGTTCCAGCGCATTGGCGACGGCGATTGGATCACTCAACGCGACCGGCTGCCCGGTAAACAACCCCGCAGCGGCTGTCGACATCAACATAATGGTGATCAATGCCATGATGATTGAACCGATACGAGCGTCGATGATTCCACTCCGCAATTCTCCTTCATCCCATCCTTTTTGACGCACCAGGTAAGCCTGGTAAAACGCCGCTGCGATCACAAAGGTAGTGCCAATCAGGGCCAGTACATCCAAATTCAGGATGTTGTCTAGCTGGGGAACAAATCCTGCTGCCATGTCGCCCGGGTTTGGACGGAGGGTGATCAGATTAATCGCAAAGCTAACCAACATTAGCGCCACGAAACCCATCATTAGGCGTTCGAGGACACGGTACAGATTTTTAAACGCAAACAGAAATGCAAGGGCGATGGCATTGAAACCAACCACCAAGGCGGCCACCACGAACTTCGAATCGATGAAGGCTTCGAACGCGGTTGCGACACCAATATTGTTGCCCGATTGGAAGGAGGCGGAAATAAAAAACACACTGCAAGCAAGCACTATGGCCAGTGGGCGACCCGCTTTTGCGCGAATCAGGTTTCCCGGCGTGTCCTTGGCAACCGCTCCCAATTTGGCGCCCATCGTCATGTAGACGAGCATGAAGGCGACGGAGACAACAACGATCCAGAGCATCGAGTAGCCGTGGTTCGCCCCAATTTTTGAACTGGTCACAATGCTGCCGGGACCGATTACCACACATGCCGTGATGAGGCCCGGGCCGATCCGGCGGTACCAAGGACGGTCGCTGGGGGATTGATTCATATTTCGCAGTTGAGATTGAATAGATGAATTGGTTTTGCGAATGATCCTAAACCATCCAACCACGGCTCTCTACAATGTGGCCTCGCGAAGTCGGCGAAACGTACCATTCCAGCATCACGAATTCGACCATCCAGCACCGTTGAGTCCCATCAAGCTGATTAAAAACACCCCAGCGGGTCGTTTTGGAAGCAACGGAACTCGAAAAAAATCAATAAACAATGAACAAACAAGAGTCAGAATCAGTTGTGATCCGATTGGATGATTTCCTGAAACATGAAGGGATCGTGGGAACTGGTGGGGAAGCAAAAGTCCGGATTCAATCCGGCGAGGTTCGGGTCAACGGGGATGTAGAAGTGCGACGTCGAAAGCAATTAACGGTCGGGGATGTTGTCGAGGTGCTTGGCCATACACTCACGGTCAGCGGATATTCCAGCATCTGAACCTGTAGGCTCGAGATGTGAATAGGTTCAAGACAGGAGCATTTTCGGTTTGTTTTTGAGGGGTGAGCGTTTTGCTGGTTCACGTTTGCTACGCCCACTTTAAAAGTGTGCGAAAGTTTGCGGGTTCTGGTAAATGAAACGCTCGCCAGATTGTCTAGCCAAGTCAGCAGCGTGAAGTGACCGATGAACTGACTACGGGCGACGGCTGAATTAAAATAAGCTGTTGATGTCAAGCACAGACCACGCAGGCTGCAAAGTTTGCCATGGATCGAGGCGGAAGGAACTGCCGGATATGAAATTTACTAGCAAGGTTGCCAGAACGATGATCGCTGGCTTCGCATTACTTACGACAGCCACCTCCGCCTCGGCTGACTGGCATTCGTTCTGGCACAAGCTTCACATCGGGTTTCATCGCAATAACGCTTGGCCAGACCCATTCAATGAGGCCGATGCGATTCAGGTGATGGCCCCCTTCGAAGTCATGAAGGCCAACGGATGGAAGATGCACAACACGATTGGGCACGAGTTGTTCCGACCTGGTGACGGAGCGCTACTGGCGTCCGGCAATTATCGTGTCCGATGGATCGCAACCCAGGCTCCTGCGAATCGTCGAACCGTTTACGTTTTGCAGAGCGGGTCGAATGCCGAAACTGGTGCCCGAGTTGCATCGGTGCAGCAGGCTCTCTCACAAATGAACCTCAATGGCCCGGTCCCGACTGTTCTGGTGACCGACGTCGAACCCGCCACTTCGCCAGGTGACTGGGCTACCAAAATCAACCGCGAATGGTTGGAAAATTTGGCTGCTCCGCGTCTGCCAAGTGAAAGTCCAAGCGGGCAAACAGGTGTCACAACGCCCACGGGCAATTAACCAGTCCTGCGAGCAGAGCTAGTACGTGTTAATTCGGTGCGATACGCCAGTTGTTTGACGAATTGTGAGCGTTGCTCTGGGCAAAATCAGTTAAGAAAAATCGCTGCTCTCCTAAGGCGATCTTCCATGCGGAAGGTCGCCTTTTTTGATTGGTTTGATCGGATCGCGGTATTGAGGTCAAGTTTTCCGCTTGCGGCGGTCGATCCAGGTTAAACGGCATTACTGGAATATTCGATACGACCGGGTTCTGCATCGGTGCTGACTATTCGTTTGCAAAGCTGCAGAACCGGGGGAGAAGATGACTGTGAAACCCGAAAACCCTGTTCGCAAGGCACTGCTAGCATCCCTGATAGCTGGCAGCGGTGTCTTCTTCACTGGATGCACCACAAGCGGATTTTCTGTTGCGTCGGTGAATCCCTTCGCAAAGTCTCCCGCAGCGGCCCAGCCTGGAGTTGGTGTTCAGACTTCGTTAAGCGATTCCATCGCTTCGACCGCCAGCGGTTCGACGAATCAGATCCGTTCGCTCGGAACGACAGCCCGGAGCGCCCTTACCAAAACAAAGGATGCAGTGACGGGTGTATTTGCCGCGAAGGAATCAAGCCTCGAGACAGCGACCAACGATCCACTATCGCTGGCGAATAAACCGACAAACATCGGTCCAGAGGTCTACGTGGCCCAGGGCCAACTGTGGGAATCGACTGGTGATTTTGGAAAGGCAATGGAGAGCTATTCGCTGGCTTTGAAGAGTGAGCCCAGTAACGGCCCTGCCTTAACCAGTGTTGCACGTTTGCATTATCGACAGAGCAACTATCAGCAAGCTGCTGAGTATTTCCGCCTCGCGATCGAACAGTCACCGAACGATGCAGGCCTGCATAACGACCTCGGATTGACCTTCAGTAAGTTGGGTGATCATCAAGCTGCCTCACAGGCATTAGAGAAATCTCTTGAGATTGCGCCCGGGACTTCACGCTACGCGAATAATTTAGCGAGCGTCAAGTTCCAAGCTGGCGAAGCTCCCGCAGCCTATGAGGTACTCGCCGCAAACAACAAGCCAGCCGTTGCCCACTTCAATATGGCCTACTTGCATTTCAAGAATGGTCAGCTGTTGGATGCCAAGAATCATCTTGGTCAAGCGATGCAATCGCAACCGGAAGCTGCTGAGGACGCAGCCACTCAACGAGCGGTCGAGCGATCGCGAGACCTACTTGCAAAGATCGATGCTACGATGGGGCCGATCGCGCAGGCTGCTCCGCAAGCGACGATTGCGGGAGGGGCGTTATTCCAGCAGGGAACAGCCATTCGGCAGACCAGCCAGTCGTCTCCAGCAGCGGTGAATCCCCAGACGCCGGCGTCGGTGAATCCGCCTAGCCCAGCGACGGTGAGTCCCGAGGCTGCTAAAGGTCCCGCTCTAAGCGGAATGGCTCTGCCAACTGGAGCAGTCTCTGCGTCGATCTCAAGCGGAACGAAAACACCCTCCTCGGCTACACGACCGATGCCAATCAGGCCAACCGAGGGTGGCTCCACTTCTTCGATTCCCTTTGGGATGCCGAACGCGAGCGAATGAGCATTTGCAGCTGGGATCGTACACATCTGGGAGAGGCGCACTTGTCAATTGACAGGGGTGCCTGACTGGAACGGCGAAAGCAAAGGAATACGTGAATCGAGGCTCAGCGGTGATCGGCTGAACACGGTGGATGAATCGGGCGTTGACTGCTTGGTAATAAAACGCTCTGTCTCATCCAAGGCAGCTCATTGCTGCGAGTCACCATCCTGCGAATCACTTTCTTGCGGGTAGGGTAACGCCTGATTGTGGAGCTCCGCCAATGCATTGGATGCTGCCCGTTGCTCGGCATCTTTCTTGTTGTTTCCCCAGGCTGCGGTGAATGGGCGATCGTCGATGACCGCCGAGATCAGAAAAGACTTGCGGTGATCGGGACCCGACTCTCGAACCAGTCGGTAAACCGGTGTGCTGGCTAACTCTCTCTGTGCGTATTGCTGCAGAGTCGATTTGAAATTACCCGCACCCTGGCTCTCTACGGCGTGTTGCACTTCCTCGGCCAGCCACTTTTTGAGTCGTTCTTTGACGACCTCACCACCAGCATCGAGATAAATTGCGGCCACAACTGATTCAAAAACATCACTGACCAGTGAGCGTGGAAAGCTACGATTGCGGGTGACACCGCGTCCGACGATTAGGCAACGATCTAGCCCCAACCTGCACGCGACTTTACCGCAGGAGCGGCGGCTCACGACGGCCGATTTGATTTTTGTCAGATCACCTTCGTTATATTCCGGGTAATCCTCGAACAGCCATTGGCAGACGGTTAATCCAAGGACCGCGTCTCCCAGGAATTCGAGTCTTTCATTGCTTTCCAGTCGATGGGAAGCCCCCGAGGCATGCGTTAGCGCCGACAGCAACAGCCCGGCATCCTCAAACTTGTAATCGATGATTTGTTGGCATCGCGCAAGTTTGGAAGCCTGGTCAGAGCCGTCTGCACTGCCAGAGTCATCCACCAATTGGATGTCAGAGGCATCGGGATGGACATTTTCCGATGAGTTCACGGTATGGCAGACTTGGGCCCGTTCGCTCGATTGACTACTGCCTGAGGGCGAAGGTCATCCGATGAGGGCCGCCAGCAAAATAAGGACGGACAATCCATGTCACATGCCGGTGATTGGGTTGTGTTAACCCAATCACCGGTGTGTGACCACTAGCGCCATAATAGCGGGGCACCGATGATCTGGCCAGGATCGGTCTGGACAGGATCCGATTGATCTTTCAGTGACAATTATTCAGATCTTTCAGTGACAATTATTCAGATCTTTCAGTGACAATTATTCAGGGGTTGATTGGTCACGAAGCTGTAAACGCTGAGTCGACACTTTTCCTGCCCGGCTGATGGTTTGCGGGTCTTTTAATACCAAGTAATGTCCGTGATCGGCGGTGACAATGACAGCGGTATAGTCCCAGGCGTCGTTCTCATCGACCCAATCCATCACGACACCGAAGGCATCATCGCCACTGAGCACGGCTCCGATGCTGTTGTCCAGATTGTTGTCATGATTTCCCCAGTCGACGTCACCGGCTTCTACCATCAACCAGAATCCTTCAATGGACTGCTCCAGGACCAATAAAGCGGCTCGGGTTGCCTCGGCCAGAGTTGGGTTCTCGATGACATCGGCTTCGGAGTAAGTTTCAACGCCTGTGACACCGTAGGTTGGGTTGTACATGCCATCGGCGGTTTGGTAGGGAAGGTGGCCTCCTTCGGCACCAAAGTAGCCGATCAGCGGTTGATCTTGATCAATGGCTTCGCGAGCGGCAGACATCAAGACTTGCTGCCCTCTCTTTCCCGGGGTGCGTTGGGCAACCACATAACGACCCCCATTCCGGCGATCAACTTTGGCGAGGTCATCTTCATGAAAATAGCGATTGCCGGGTAGAAAGTTTTGGCCTTGCCCACTGTCCGCTTTTGAGGTTTTTCCCCAACCTCCACCGATGAGCACATCAACTCCAGGAAGAGGTTCGCGTCGGTGTGATGAAGATGGCAGGCCGACCAAGTCACGGCTGATGTCTTGATAGTCACCTCGGCTGACATTATTTGCGTAGGCGGCCGCAGGTGTCGCGTGGCTGACTGGGACGCTGGTGACGAGACCAATCCGAAACTCATCATCGGCTTGCAATTGTCGGGCGATCGGAATGACTTGATTTCCATCGATGTCAAAGTTGATCGCACCGTTATAGGTTTTGATGCCCGTCGTCATGCTGGTGGCGGACGCTGCCGAATCGGTGACCGAGTGAGGCTGTTCCCGTGAAAGTCCGAGCAGGTAGTCGCTGCCAGGAATTTCCAACCAAGGTAATTCGCCACCGATTCGCGGATCATATCCACCAGTTGCCGGTGTATTTCCAGCATTGACGGTTTGAGCATTGACGTCATGTTTCGCGCTCGTCAATCGCGGGCTGGTGCAAACCAATCCAAAGTCCGTTCGGATTCGACGATCGTCCAAGAATTTCAAGCCTGTTCCGCGACCGCTCTCGTATCCCCGTGTAGGTTCGTTGTAAAGAGCTGCTGCCCGTGTTGTTTGCCAGTCCATCCCATCGAACACCATCAAGATGATATTGCTGTAGCCGGCTTCGACAGCCGCGAGTTGTAGGTGATAGATATCAGTCTGGTCATAGTAAGTCGCAGTTGGATTGACTGTGCCTTGCGGCACGCTTCCATACAGCTCCGTCAGTCGTTCAGGGTCCGTGTAAGCACTCCCGCGAGCTCGTAGTGAGTCGAGTGTGATGCCAAAGGTATAGACGGGGATCAGTCGATTGCTGTGGTTCGTCCAGGTCGTGAACTTATCCAAGTCGTTGCCCCAGGACGCCCAAGCCGCCCGTTGGTTGAGGATTGCTTTGGTTTGTAGTTGCCGCATTGGGTCGGTGTAATTGTTTGCATCATTACCGCCGGTATCGGCGGTGGGGTCATTGTTCCCAACAAACCGCGGTATCAATGCTTTGGCTCGTGCTGCTGTCTCCTGCAGCGCCGTTTTCGCCGGCGCAGCATTTTGTTCCGATACATTCTGCGGCGTGAGATCGTTAAGAGGAGCCGTTCTGAGGAACGTCGGTTGCTGTCCCACGACCGTGCTGGGGTTCAGTTGCACGGCTCCAAGCCCAAGAGTCAAGCTAGCGATAAGGAAACGAACTCGTGGCATCAATCAGGCTCATCAAAAGGTAGAAAGTGAATTCGCATCAGCTCGTTATGGGGCGTGCTGATTTCAGCGTGATTCGGATTCTAGAGACCGCGGCGTTGTTGTCTCGGTTGCTGGGTGACCCGACCAGTGGCGACCAGGTATTCCTGGCGTTCTTTGCCGACACCGACGCCAACTCGCAGATAGAGGTGATCATCGACTGCGACTGGACTTGCGAAAATCGAGTCACCCGAGTTGTTTTCCGCCAGAAGGTCGAAACGGTCTGGTACCGCCGAGATGACGTAGACGGTGCCAGCTTGGGACGCGATGTACAGGCGATCGTTGGCCAGCAAAGGCGAAGCACTCACTGGCCCTCCGAACAGACGTTTTCGCCAAGTCTCTTTGCCATCCACTGTTCGCCAGCAGTAAGCAACGCCATTGTCAGCGATTCCGAAGACAAAATTCTTGATTGCCAACAAGGATTGCTCGTAGCACTTCACGCGATTTTCCCACAGAGGTGACTGCGTCCCGTCACCGCGAACGCACCACGTGCCCGAGCGAGGGTTTCCACCACTTACCATCACGCGGCGACCGTCCCATGCGACCGTCCCGCAGATCGCTTCGGTGCTCGATTCAACGACCCAAAGTTTGCGACCTGAAAGCGGGTCATAGGAAGCGATCATATCGGCTCCGGCAATTAGCAACTGACGCTGTCCGGCAATCGACGCCACTACGGGAGAAGCAAAGTTCAAGTTGCTAGGTCTGGGCACCTTCCAGACAATCTTGCCGCTTCGTGTGTCCAAGGCGTAAATGCCACTGCCCGGTCCGTCGTATTCAGCGGCAACGATTACCACATCATCCTCGATGACTGGGCTGGCTCCGTAACCGAATTGAAAAACGGCCGGTTTAAAGTCGCTGACTCGAGTTTGCCAGACCTCGCGGCCCGACGGTGTCATCGCGGTTAACCAGATAGCGTCGTCGGTGTAAAAGACAACGAACAGATTTTCACCATTCCAAGCCGGAGTTGGTGATGCGTGCGAGTTATTGGGATGAATCACCTTTGGCAGGGTGCCTCGATGCATGACCCATTGATCCACTAATCGACCACTCTCGCGGTCAAATTTCAGCAGAGATTGCGATTGAGTTTCGGCCTCGGCGGTGGTCAGGAAAATGCTGTCCTCGATCACGACCGGTGAGGAGTGGCCCCGACCGGGTAGAGGCGTTTTCCATACGATATTGGTCCCGTTGTTCAAATCCCAACGAATTGGTGCGTCGGTTTGTGGAGAGGCGTGGTTATTACCTTGGGGGCCTCGCCAGCCTTGCCAGTTTTCCGCTCGGCAAAGTTGGGGCGTGGTCGTAGTGGTCGCGACAACTAGGATCAAAACTGGCCAGATTCGGTTCATTCCAGGTATTCCGTGAACGGACAATTGTGAGGGTGTCGGCTTTCGATCCTGCCGACAATCGATGATCATAGCTAGGGCGAGTTCAGAGGGCACCGGTGTCTCTCTCTGCACCGTACCGGATTCTGGAAAAGACGTGGAGTGTTCAAATGCGGGCCGCAATAGTTGGCGTGGGATTCATGGGGTGGATCCATTATTTGGCTTACCAACGAAGCGAATTCGCGGAGATGGTCGGTTTTTGCAGCCGTGATCCCGGGAAACGAGCTGGTGATTGGCGGGGAATCAAAGGTAATTTTGGCCCTCCTGGCGAGCAAATTGACGTTTCCTCCATGGCCGTTCATGAGTCGATCGAGCCGTTGTTGGAAGACGATTCCATCGACTTGATCGATATTTGCCTTCCCCCTGCCCTCCACCCCGAGACGATTCGCCAATGCCTGCGAGCGGGTAAACACGTGTTGTGCGAAAAGCCGCTCGCGCTAGATGCTGCCACAGCCCGGCAGTTGGCTGATGAGGCGGCGCCAGGTCAGTTGATGGTGGCCCATATTCTGCCCCTGATGCCTGAGTTTGCTCTGCTCGTCGCTGCAGCCGGCGATGGGCGATGGGGAAAGCCCGTTTCTGGGCGGTTCCATCGCACGATCGGGCCACCTGATTGGATTCCCGATTTCTACGATCGGTCCAGTGTTGGTGGACCTCTCGTCGATCTTCACGTTCATGACGCCCATCTGATCCGGTTGCTGTTCGGAATGCCAACGGCTGCACATACCGTCAGTCGGCGGAAAGAAGGCGTGCCGATGTTTTATGAGACAATTTTTGAATTCGACCAGCCAGGCGTGGCTGTGGCTGCTGGGGGAGGTGTCATTGACTCGCCAGCGCGACCGTTCACTCATGGCTATGAAGTAAGCTTTGAGCAGGCGACGGTGCGGTTCGAGTTCGCCGGCTACGCGGATGGATCAACGACGTTGGTTCCGGTCACCATCATGAAGCAGGATGGAACGGTGGAAAAACCTGAGCTGGGGGATGGGGATCCAGTCAATGCGTTTGTTGCCGAAATCAACGCCGCGGCGCGAAGCATTGACCATGGCGAAACGTCGCCTGTCCTAGATGCCAATGCCGCTGCTGATGCACTCGCGATTTGCGAAATGCAAATGTAAGTGTTGGCTGTTGGAACGTGAGGATCGAATCAGCCTAACGGCCGAAAATGGAATCGAGTCCCCGATTGATCTGTTGTTGCAGGTAGTTCTCGGCACTGCTTTGAACTGCTTGTGCACCCAGTTGTGTGATGACATTCCGCACCGAATTGGAGTCGAGGCTGGGCCGGGACAAAGTTCCATCAATTTGCAAAGTAACTGGTTGTCCGGCCAATCCTTGTAGGTCACGCCCCAGCCATCGCGGATCGAGTGGCACCTGTGCAACTAATGCCAACTGGCCCGCCAAGCTGACTCGCCCACTGGTGACGACCTGTGCGCGATCGACTTCCATGAACAAGCGGTCGTGTGAAACGTATCCTCGTTCAACTGTGAAGCCGACGGTTTGTGGTGGCATCTTGATCAGAGTTTGATTGACAGGTGGATTGTCCTGCGTCGCAAGTGGATTGCTGATCGATTTCAGTTGATTCACACCGGTGATGATCTGTTGAGCCAGCGGCCCTGCCATCATTTGCACACCACCCACGTTCAATCGCCCTGCAACGCGACTTTGTTCGGGTTGGTCAAACACAATCAGCGCCTCATCGATTTCGACACCAATCATGCCGTCGATTCTGGTGCTGTTGGCGACCAAGGGTGCGACGTACTTTAGCCAGCGATTCGTTTGCTCGGGGCTCAATCGGATGGATTCTGCTAGCACTCCGGGCTCGACTCGCATCCAAAGGGAGCCTGGGCGATAATGGACTTGCCCAGCAACACGAAGCGAACCTTGGTCAACAGGGATCGTGGCAGGAGAAACCGACACACTGCTCTCGTCCAGTCGTACCGGGATCGAAGCCGATCCAAAACGGATGCCGGCAACTTCCCCTGATTCCCAGCCCAGGTTCGCAGTGATGGTTAAGCCAATCAACCCATCGGGGCGACGGGCGACACGAATCGAAAGTGGTGTTTGTTGAATTCCAGTCGCTTGGATTTCGATCCCGGCCAGAGAGGACAAGCGTTGGGCAACCTCATTCATCTTCAAACGAGCGGGCCCATCGAGTTCAACAACTCCAGTTGCCGCATTCCACGCGATTTTTCCCGTCTGTGTGGTGGCGAACCAATCGCCGGCGACTTGAATCGCATCGGCAAGCAAATCGCTGTTCAAGGTGTCATACCTTAAACGGCCATCGAGAGTCAGGTTTGGTTCGGACCAGACGATTTGCGAGGTTGCCAATTCTGGCCGCCCCAGAGCGCCCGGTCGTGGTGGACCTACGGTTTGGTATTGCGCACTGGCTTGAGGTGGTTGGACGATTGCCAAACTCGTTCCGTCGGTTTGAACGACAATGTCGAACCACTGATCGCGAGAAGTGACTGTGACGGAGCCCTCGCAGTCTCCCATAAGCAGCCAATCTTTTCCCGTCTTGGTCATCGATTCACTGGCGTAGCTGACCTGTTGAACTGTCGGCGGATTTCTCACGCTGATTTTTTCGCTGACACTACCTTGCAATCGCTCAAGCTTTGCTCGCCATTTAATGTCCATCTCGGTTTTTGCGACCGTCATGGACCCCTTCGCTGCGGCGGAGAAGGCATCACCAGCAATGGTGAAAGATCGTGAATCCAGTGATCCAGATGGCCACACATACTCGCCTTCAAAATGAATCTTGATGTTTGGCTGCGTGAATTGTCGTCTGCCATAGGAAAGATGTGGATTGGTCAATTCAACCGCGGTTGACGTCAACCGCGCAGTCGCAGCAGATAAATTTGCTGTTGCGTTCATCGTGAAGCCACCCGAGGCCTGGTGCAGTTCGGGTGGCAGCCACGGTCCAAGAGTTGCGTGAAGTGTTTCCAGTCGACCCGCTCCTCGAATCCGGAATGGCATCGCGAGTGTGGCCGAGGGCTGCGTGATGGGTTCTGCAAGCTCGGCGCTGATGTCCAAGCCATCGCTATTAAGGTCAACGATGACTTCGGAGAGTTGTTCCAGGGTTTGGTTGTCCCACTGGCCGACAGCTGTGATGCGGCCTTTCAGCGAGGGACGCTTGAAGGCCTGGCCATCCGGCAGTGCAATCAACAAATTGGATGCGTTGCCATCGCCGCTTAGTCGCCAAGTGCCGTCGGCAGTCGAATTCCAAGCCAACGTCCCTTTGGCAACCCCAGCCAAGTTGGCTTCAGAAATTTCCGCGAGGGGGCGCAGCATCGACGAAAGGCGACCGAAGTCGATGTCAAAATCAACGTTTCCGGCTCGTGCGTTACCCTGTCCCATCGCGGTTCCGAAGGTGCTCGTCCAGCGAAACTGCTCCGCTGTCAGCACGCCCGAAGTACTCGAAACAGTCGCGGTCAATTCGATCGGATCGATTAACACTGCCCTGCCCTGTGACCGGCCACGCAGCTCATCACTGCGCAGATTTAATTCGCTGGTGCGGTTTTTGGATTGGGGTGCGGAATCCAATCGAGCGTAGATTCGGCCTGATAACAACTCCGCGCCATCTCGAAGTGGCAGCAGGCCTGGGAGAGATTGATCGAGGGCGGCGAGATCGACGTTTGCGGTCGCGGTTCCCTCAATTGCTTCCAGCCATTGCAGCGGATTGTCATTGGCGCCAACCAGCGAAAAGTTTCTGGAGAAAGCTCCATCGATGGTCGTCGAAGCGAAGTCCGTGCTTGCCTTAAGCTGTTTGCCAATCAAACGATTGTTTAGCAGGATCAATTGTCCATCGACGGTTGCTAGTGAGTTGCGCCAGACACGCGAACCCTCGTCGGATGCTCGCAGGTTTCGAATCTGAAGTTGATTGATCGAAGCCTCGGTGCTGCCATCACTCGAGCCTGTCATAGAGATAGATCCCGTGGCATCCCCACTCAGCGTGTAGGGAATTGACGAAGCTGCCTCGGGGAAGCGTCGCCGAACGAGCGACATGATCGAGAGTGGCAGTGATTCGCTTTCGAGTCCCATTGTCCAAGATGTTCCTTGGCGGGATGCATCAGCCTGCGAAGCGAGCGTGAATCGTGCTTCGCCTTGAAGTGACCCACCGCCACCGGAGGGCTCCGTTAACACGCCGGCAAAGGTTGCACTTATTTCGTCGACGTCTGTTTCCACTTCCGCGCTGCTTTGCGTTACCTGCCATACGCCGCCAGTGATCGCGTCGGTGAGGGTGACCGTCAAGTCTTGAACCTTCACCGAGGCTGAGGCTGAGGCATTCTCATCGGCGGGAGTCAGCAAGATTGCCAAGTCTTGTTCTAGGGACGTGCTGCCCTCGTCGAGCTGACATGCCAACGCGACACCGCGGAGGGTGACCTCACCGAAATGGTTAATCGAGCCCATTAAGTCTGTGACGGTCAAATCGACGTCCAGTTGGTCGATCGCCAATTGCGTTCCTGCTTCGCCTTTGACTTGCAAACCGGTGACCCGCAATGGTGTGATCCAGCCAATTCGGATCGCGTTCACTTCCGCAGTGAGTCCATTTTCCGCCAGCTTGCGAATCAGGATCGATCGGCCCATCGAGGAATGGCTGACCAGGCTCGGGATGCTGAGTCCCAGGGCGAGGGCCAATAGCAAACCAGTCAAAGCGTACAGTTGTCGCCGTCTCGATCGTTCACTGTGGCGGCGACGCGTCAGGTTTCGCTGCGATCGCTCTACCGAATCGAGCACAAAATCGTCACTATTCACGGGTACATCCTTGCCGCCGCCGAGATCAAAGACTTCAACTAGGAGTCTAGTCAGATTCGGCTCGCGAACCCAAGATGGATTCATGCTGATAGCAAAGAGCTTCCGACAATGCCGAACAGCGCGCGACTCCGTTCACTGCTTTTTCCAAAGTGGCGTTTTCTATGAATATTTTTGTCACCGGTGGCACTGGATTACTCGGGAACACCATTCTTCGGCAGCTTTCGCCCGAGGGTGAGTCGTTGTTGTCGCTTGTCCGGACCGAGCCCAAGGCAGGCGTGTTTGAGGGAATCAAAACCGATTTTGTTCGAGGAGACCTCGGAGACGTTGATGCGATTGAGAAGGCTGTACAGTGGGCCGATGTGGTTATTCACTCCGCAGGCCTCATTCACCTGGGCTGGCGGCGACGCGAGGAGTCTTTTCGGGTCAATCGAGACGGAACCGCGACAGTCGTGGATGCCTGCCTGAAACATCAGCGAAAACTGGTGCATATTGGGGCGGTCAATTGCTTAGCACTTGGCTCGATTGATCAAATCGCCGATGAAACGACGCCCTTGGATCACGCCGGTGGGCAGGTGCCTTGCAGCTACGTGGACAGTAAACGAGCTGGTTTGATGGAGGTGCGAAGGGGAGTCAGTGAAGGACTCAACGCGATCCTCATGCATCCGGGCTTTATGCTCGGGCCTTGGGATTGGAAACCAAGCAGCGGCAGAATGATGGTGGAAGTGGCACGCAGCTGGAAGCCCCTCGCCCCGTCAGGTGGTTGCAGTTTGTGCGATTCGCGAGATGTCGCGACGACCGTCGTGCACTCGCTGCGAATGGATGTAGAGAGCGGACGAGAATATATCTTGGCCGGCCACAATTTGACCTACCTAGATTTATGGCAAAGGATGGCAGAGCACATGGAGGCCCGCAAACCGGTCATGAAGGCCGGGCCGATCCAGTTAATGCTTGCTGCTGGCGCAGGCGAGTTGTGGTCAGGGCTCACGTCGCGATTTGGCATTCAGGAACCTGATATCAACAGCGCGGCAGTTCGTATGAGTCGTCAAATTCACTGGTATGACAGCTCACGTGCTCAAGCCGAGCTCGGCTATCAGTTTCGCGATGCGGAGGTGACCCTATCGGATGCTGCGAATTGGTTGAGGGGCAATTCGAGTACCTCCTCGGAGGGGTAGCTGGCAGTCGTGAGCCAAAAATTTTACGGCTTTTTTTAGGTTCGGTTCTCTTCGCAGACGCAAATTATCAGAGGGGAAATGTGTGTTTCTAGCGTGGGAATCGAATGGGCGACCCCCCTGAGGGAGTGGCTTTTCGCCGTTTGGCGGAATTGACAACCGAGCCGACTGCTGGCCAATCTGTCCGTCCGTTTCCTGTCCGTGTATCTGCTTTTTGTAGTCCGGACGCCTATGACTCGACGAGATTTGATGCATGGCGAAAGCCTCGCTGCAAGCGATTCGGGACGCCTCGCCGGCTATCCTGCCCAGTTTGTTATTGACCGACTTTGGTGATCTGAAAGGTGAACTGGCGCGGTTGGAACAGGCGGGTGCCCGCGTTCTTCACCTAGACGTCATGGATGGGCATTTCGTCCCGAACTTGACCTACGGGATGCCGATCGTCGAGGGATTGCGTCGACATACCGAGATGCCCCTTGATGTGCATCTGATGATTTCGGATCCGCTGGCTTATGCCGAGCCGATGGTCAAGGCTGGCGCAGATGTGCTGACGTTCCATGTCGAAGCGGTGCACGATCCCAGAGCGACGGCTGAACGGATTGCCGAACTGGGTGTTGGTGTTGGCATCGCGCTCAATCCCGAAACCCCGATCGGCTCGCTGGTCGATTGTTTGCCCGTAGTCGATCAAGTGCTCGTCATGAGTGTGGACGCCGGTTTCGGCGGCCAAAAGTTCAATCCAGTCGCCTTGGAGAAACTCCGCGTGCTCAGGCAGGAGTATCCCGATCTATTGCTGGAGATTGATGGTGGGATCGATCCTGAGACGATTGGCAAGGCTCGCGCGGCCGGTTGTGACTTGTTTGTGGTGGGATCGGCGATCTTTCGACATGACGATTATGGTGTGGCGTTTAAGGAACTGAATGCTGCAATGACGGCTGCGGAGGATGCAGAATTATGATTCTCCGATCCGCCCGCACCGCTCGCGTTTTGCTGATTCGACCCGGTGCGACTGAATTCGACGACCAACGGCGTATCAAAGGCAATCTCGATATGCCGATGAGCGAACGTGGTCGACAGCAAGTCCGCTCGCTTGCTGAGCAGATTTCCGAATTCCCGCTCAAAGCGATTTACACAGCTCCAGGCGAGTCAGCTCGTGAAACTGCCAATTGGCTGGCCAAAGGACGCTCTGATCGGGGACGCAACGTTCCCACCAAAGTCGTCGAAGCGTTTCGTAATATCGATCATGGTTTGTGGCACGGAAAGCTGATCGACGAACTGAAGCGAAACCACCCTAGGCTCTATCGCCAAGGCCAAGATGCACCGACCGATATTTGCCCACCGGATGGAGAGTCGATTCGGGAGGCGAAAGCCCGAGCTGAAAAGGCGGTTCGTCGAGTCATTCGCAAAAGTGGTAACGACATGATCGCTATCGTGATCCCCGATCCGATGGCTTGGGTGGTCGAAAGTCTGCTAACGGGTGAAGAACTTTCCAATCTTTGGAAGGCGGAGACCGACTCCGGTGAATGGGATTTCATCGAAGCAGAAGCCGAAAGGTCTTGGTATGAAACCAAATCACCAAGCCGGAAATAGCTCACTCGCTGATGCCATCAAGTGACCCGTTCGCGTTGCCTGTCGTGAGTCGTCGGTTGGAACTCCTCAGGTGTGGCTCACCGTGTCAGTGTCCCCATCGGTCGTCGAAAGCCGACTGACCTGACTTGGCATAGCTCTTTTGGGTGGTTCGGTTTTTTTGTTGGGGCCCTCGATCGGCGAGCAAATCCTTGGAGATTTGGCTCGGACAGCCACTATTTTGCGGTTTTTACGGTGTAGGATCGAGAATCTCACCGTATCCGGTCTTTGTGGTGCTCAGGAAAACTAAATAGAATGGGTGTCGCGGGTTTGATTGGGTACGTCCTGCTTTGGCGGGCGTTTCAATCAACATGGAGCAAGAAAGCTCTCCACCTGTCCTTCCAAATCAATAGTGCCCCAAAGAAGTGACGCGAATGACTCGACTGTCCCTCGCTCTTGTTGCGATCATGTTGTCTGTCCCAGCGATGGCAGCGCCGCCCGTCTTGCCAGCGCAAGTCGAGGTGATCGATGAGCTAATTGCGCAGGGTTGGACTGATTTTAATATCCGTCCTGCACCTGAAGCGGACGATGCCAGTTGGTGCCGTCGCGTTTTTCTGGATGTGATTGGGCGGATCCCCAACCACCAGGAGTTGAAAGAGTTTGTCGACGAGCGAGGCTCCGATAAAAGGAGCAAGCTGATCGAAAAACTGCTGTACGACGATCGGTACACCGAGGAGTATGCCGGGCACTGGTCCACGGTATGGACCAATTTGCTGATCGGTCGAGGTGGTGGTAACGACCGTCGAGAGATGACGAACCGGGATGGAATGCAGAAGTATCTGCGAGACGCATTCGCAATGAATAAGCCCTACAACACGATGGTATACGAGCTGGTCACCGCGACCGGTGCTACCAAACCGGGGGCTGAAGGTTTCAATGGGGCCGTCAACTTTTTGGTCGATAAGGTCAATGCCGACAAAGGTGTACTCGCTGCTAGCAGCACATCGCGAATTTTTCTGGGACAGCAGGTGCAGTGCACGCAGTGTCACAATCACCCGTTTAACCAGTGGAAGCAGCAGATGTTTTGGGAGTTCAATTCGTTCTTCCGCCAGACGCGTTCGCTGCGGCGATTCGTGGATGGGGCTCGGGATATCGACTATGCAGAACTGATCAACGAAGATTTTGCGGGTGAAGCGAATGACGCTAGCGACGCTTTAGTTTTCTACGAACTGCGTAACGGTCTGACACGAGTCGCGTATCCTGTCTTCACCGACGGCACGGCAATCGAAGTCAGTGGATACGTCAGCGACGTCAACCGGCGTAACGAGCTTGGTCGGTTGATGCTGGAGAGCGAGAACCTGGACAAGATGATCGTGAATCGGATGTGGGGGCAATTCCTCGGCTACGGTTTCACCAAACCAGTGGATGACTTAGGTCCACACAATCCGCCTTCGCAACCGGAATTGCTGGAAAGACTTGGTAAGGAATTTCGGCAGTCCAGCTACGATCTCAAGCAACTGATTACATGGATCACACTGAGCAAGCCTTATCAGCTTTCGCCGGTCCTTGGATCGTCTAACAGTATCGACGACCCATCGATTGGAGAAACGCCGAAGTTTTCTCGCTTCTACCTACGCCAAATGACGGCGGAGCAGTTGTACCAATCGATGGTAACTGCAACCGATGCTGCTGGAACAGGTAGTTATGAAGAACAAGAACAGCAGCGTCGGCGCTGGCTGAATCAATTCGTCGTCACGTTCGGAACGGATGAAGGTGACGAGGCGACCACGTTCAACGGCTCAATTCCTCAAGCCTTGATGCTGTTTAACGGTGAATTGTCCAAGAAAGCGACCAGCACAGGCAAAGGCAGTTTCATCGACCGCATTGCTGCGAGTGGTAGATCGCCTCGTGATCGTTTGACCAACCTGTTTATGTCAGGTTTGGCTCGACGGCCCACCCGGAAAGAAGCCACCGTGGCGAATCAGCTTTTGGTTGCCCGCGAGGGTAACGAAAAGGAAATGCTGCAAGACATGTGGTGGGCGATCATCAACAGTAACGAATTCATTATGCAACATTGATTTTCAAGTTCATTTAATCAATCACAACATCCAAATCGAATTACAGCCCTAACGAAAGAATCTCTTATGAACAGTCCTTGGCAAACTCCGAACGGAATGACACGACGGCACTTCATGCAGCATTTAGCTGGTTCCTCGGCTGCCGCTGCTGCCTCGGTCACAATGGGCAACGCCATTTATGCCAATGCGGATGAGCTCAAAAAGAACCACAAGAGCGCGATCTTGTTGTGGATGGGCGGTGGGCCGGCAACGATCGACATCTGGGACCTCAAGCCAGGTGCACCGACCGGCGGGCCATTTCGGCCGATTTCGACAACGGGCGATTTGCAGATCTGTGAGCACATGCCACTGATGGCTCAGCAGATGCACAACATGTCGATCGTTCGAAGCATGTCGACACGCGAAGCAGACCATAATCGTGGTCGCTACTACATGCACACTGGTTATGTTCCAAATCCGAACATTGAGCACCCTAGCTACGGTTCGGTAATTGCCCACGAAACAATTCAACAACGGCCTGAGTTGGAGATTCCTCCGTTCGTGTCGGTTGGCGGTGCGAGTTCAGGTCCCGGTTTCCTTGGTATGTCCTGGGCACCATTTAACGTTTCCAGCAACGGTCGAATTCGTAACCTTGAGATGGGAATCGAGGATCGTCGATTGTTGCAGCGAATGGTTGCGTTGCAGGAAATCGAAACAGGTTTCGCGAGTCGTACTCGCGACTTGCCAGCGAGCGAGCATGCGAAAGTGCTCAAGAAAACCTTTGATCTGATGACCAGTGATCAGATGGACGCTTTCCGGGTTGAGAAGGAGCCAGAGGAGGTCAAGGAGCGGTACGGGACTGATAACTTCGGACAGGGATGTCTCCTCGCCCGACGCCTTGTCGAATCCGGCGTCCCGTTTGTTGAAGTCGATTTGGGTGGCTGGGATAACCACAACAACATCCATGCGACCTTGAAGGACACGAAGTTGCCTCAACTCGACCGCGCGATGAGCGCCTTGGTCGAGGACTTGGAGCAGCGGGAATTACTGAAGGATACCGTCGTGATCTGGATGGGTGAATTCGGCCGAACTCCGAGAATCAATCAAGGTGCCGGTCGCGATCACTTCGCGCGAGCTTGGTCGTGCGTGGTCGGTGGCGGTGATCTGAATGGGGGAGTCGCCGTCGGGCAGACAAATAGCGAAGGCACTGCGGTTGAAACTCAGCCCTACAGCAGCGAAGATTTAATGACGACGGTTTGCCGTGGACTTGGGATCTCGACCGAGAAAACGTTCACGAGTAAGAATGGCCGTCCAATGAAGATCGCGGGTGGTGGCAAAGTCATCAGCGAACTTGTTTCGTAGACGGCTAAGTGAGGCCCCATGAGTTCCGATTCGCAGTCACCCATCCAGGACACGGATGAGGATCACGTAGCGGACTCCGTCGAATTGGGGCCGGCGGACTTAATTCGAAGACACCAACAAGGAGTTTGGCGATATTTAAGAGTGCTGGGCTGTGATGCGGCAACTGCCGATGATTTAACCCAGGAGACGTTTTTACGCGTGCTGCGACGAGAGAATTTCGTTCAGCACAATGATGCAGCGACATCGAGTTATTTGCGTCGAACGGCTTACAACTTGCTCGTTTCACTCCATCGCAAACAAGGGAGAGTACAAACCATCGTCGAATCGAGCGTCCTGGACGAAGTGTGGGACCGCTGGGCAGGGAAAGATCTGACCGGAAACTTCGCCGTCGAAGCCCTCCGGGAGTGCCTTTCCTCGCTATCGGGCACAGACTGCACTGTGTATGGGGTTGGCCCAGCAAGCGACTCGAGTCGAGATTGGCAAAGCTCTTAGTATTTCAGACCACGGGGCACGCAATTTGATGCAGCGTGCAAAACAGCAACTCCGCCAGTGCGTTGAGTCGCGATTAAATACTGATGAATGACGAACTAAACACGACCGACGAACAATTCATTGATGCTTGGCTCGATGAAGCGTTCAACGACCGGCAACCACCGGATCTGACCCGTCAGATCCTCCGCCAGCTTGCGGAACAGCCGACTGATCTTCATGCGGTCAGCCGCAAAGTCAAAAAGGCGAACCTAGGATCTGACGATCAGGAGTCGGGTGATTCGGTTGATCATGAATCGGGCGAGAGCAAACCAGAGCTTGAGAAGGGAATTTTGGTAGCTGTCTCTGTTGTCGCGGTCCTGGCAGCGTCGCTGATGCTGGCACTCTGGCTGCGATCTGGGCAAGATTTGGATCCGTTGAACGGCTTGGCGGGAACAGAAGCTCGCGAGAATATCTCTGATCCGTGGGTAGAGACACCTCAGATCGAACCGATTCCAGTCAGCCCCGAAGAGCCACTTGCGCCTAGGCGTCCGGTTCAGGGCGTTCCGTTAGCGGTTCAAAGTGATCGTCCAGAGGCGAGCAGTAATTCCCTGCTCGAAGAAAATGAAATTACCGCGCCGCTCCCCGGAGCGAAGGAGTCAATGGAACCGCTGACGTTGGTTTCGACTCAAGTGCAGGCGGAAATGGAGCAGTATTGGCAAGCGGTTGGAATCACTCCCGCACCTCCGGCGACGAGAGTCGAAATTAGTGCGCGGTTAGCCGCTGTGCTGGGGATAGAGTTGCCTTTGGATGCTCTAGACAACCCTCAGCAACTGCAAGAATCCTTTGCCGATCCTGCTTTCTCAGGTGCGGTTGCAAGACGTTGGTTGAGTCACATTACCGAAGGTGGTTGGAAGCGACTGGAAGAAGAACCGCGTAAGCGGCTCGCCAAAGAGTTGGCGAAGTCGCTGCAAGAGCGTGGCGAATTCGATTTGCTTTTAGCGGGATGGCTCAACGGTAAGAGCGAAAACGCGGCTGCGTTTTACAGCGCGACCTTGGCTGGGCATGCCGATGCGAATGGTGAAGCTGGCATGATCCGGCGACTCGCTGCCATCACGATGAACGTGGATTTGCGGTGTACCCGCTGTCACGACGCGTACATCGAAGGAAAGGAGCGGCAGCAGGACTATTGGTCATTTACTGCATTACTGCGGCGTGGTGTGCGGCGCGGCAACGACACACTCGAGATCGATCCGGAAACCGACGATCACGCGGCTGCTGTCTTTTATGAAACACCTGATGGTCGGCAACGTTTTGCTGAGCCAGAACTGCCAGCGGCTTGGATTGGCCGTTCAGGCTTGCCCCGCATTCAGCGGGTTTCAGATTGGACAAAGACGCTCGTAGGTTCCGACGCATTAGCGCGCGGTGTGGTCAACTCTCTCTGGCATTTGGTACACGGGCAGCCCTTGCGGGGTCGAGTGATCGATCCCATCAACGCACCACACAATGATGCCCTCGATCGGCTTGAATCGAACTTGGTGGATGACTTGATTCAGTCCCGATTTGATGTTGCTCGGATGCTTAGCCTGATCATTGCTGCACCCGTGACCAGCCGTGGAGTTCCCGCGGTGCTGTTGCCTGAGAATGCTTTGGTTGCAGACGAGGCTGAGGTGAACCAGGCTATGGAGACTGTTGATGCGTTTGGTGCCACACTACCGCCACGACCAAGTCTGCGTCGTTCCGAAAGAGTGGCTCAGGCGTTGAGATCGGTCGGTGCTAGCTTGGGTGTCGATGGTCAGCCTTTTGTGGCGCAGATTGGCGAAAACGGAAACCAGCGGGCAAGGCCAGGCAAGGTTGAGAATTTGGCCGCCGACTTTCCGCAGCGTACTAGTTCAGTGCCGGTTCAGTGGCTTCGCCGCATCAAAGATTATTCAAGTCAAGTGGATCATCTTGCGTACTTGGGCGGACTAAGTCGCGTGCCAAAGACGGTCTTGCAAGCTGCAGAAGTGACTCGCGAGGTCGAAGACGAAAATACTTCACTGCACCGTGTTTGGTGGATGGTGCGACAGTGATCGTTCGTAAGTTGGGGCGTTGAGAGACGGGGCTCCTGGCATTCCACCGCAAGCTTTTCTAAGAGGCACGTTGACCGCCAGCGGTTTGTTTTCAACCCTTGCGGGGTACGGTCTTCAAAGAGGGGGTGCCTTCAATGCACGCAGTTGGTGGGGATGATCGGGAACTGAAGCGGATAGCGATGTCGTTAGTTACAGCAGTGACTGGTCAACGGTATTGAAGACGGCAGGGCTGTCTCTCATTGATGCCGCCCCTGAAGGTCTGTCCTGCGTTCGTTAGGCTTTTCCGCGTTTAATCCTAGCGATCTCAGCTGGTTTGGCGGTTCGGACAATTTTTTGTCGCTCCCAGTCGCTCACTTGCTTGGCGTATTCGGACTTGAAGGTTTCGAAGAAGTTTGCCGGCTTGATGCATTGCAGTTTCTTTTTGCGAACCCGCTCTTCGTGTTTTCGCAGGACCGTATTTGGCTCGTCGGTCGCCAAGATCATTCGGTCAACCTCTGATCGAAATGATGGTAGCGAGCACCTTGATAAAGTCCAAATCGAAGACTCGTCGGAAAGCCAACTGATGAACCCGAAATATTGTTCATCGTGAATCTGCTGATTTAATTGTGTAACTATCTGAGTCGCAAAGAAATGGATCTCGCCATTTTTACGACTCATGCCGAGGGTCGCGGTGGAATAAGGGCCTAGGGAGGCCATCGTGCCTTGAAATGCTTCGATGAACTCTTGTGACCTCAGATTCGGCGTGAGTTGGTCGAAGTACTTCTGAATTCGCTTGGGAACGTGTCGCGCCGAGACGAACCGCCCGCACTCGACCAAGAACTTCGGATGTGCCTCCTTTCGTAAGATTTTATAACGCCAGCCGTTGGCGATCCAATTTCCGAACGAAGTGGTCAAGGGCCGGGACTGTAACCACGGTATCGAGCCAAGGTCATCGATGACGTAAAGTTCTCGATCATCAGTCGGGTCGGTTTGCGTTTGCTTGTTGGCAGGCGATGGCGACGTTGAGGTCATTCGGAGCAACGGCTAGGGGAATTGAAGTTTGGCACTCCGTGGTAGCTTAGCCGACAAGTGGCTCAATGACATGGCCATGGACGTCGGTTAATCGAAAGTCGCGTCCAGCATAGGAATACGTTAGTCGCTCATGGTCAATACCCAATTGGTGCAAGATGGTCGCTTGAACATCATGGACATGCACCGGGTTTTCAACTGGGTGAAAGCCAAGTTCGTCGGTGGCTCCGATCGTTTGACCAACACGGATCCCACCCCCCGACATCCACATCGTGAATGCTTGAGGGTGGTGGTCGCGACCGAGCGATCTCCCGAGTGCAGCACTCGCTTCCACCATGGGTGTTCGGCCGAACTCACCACCCCAAATGACAAGTGTGTCATCTAGCATGCCGCGTTGTTTGAGATCTTTTAGCAGCGCGGCTGCCGCCTGATCCGTTTGTCGACACTGGCCGCGTACTCCGTTTTCTACATTGCTGTGATGATCCCAGCCGGCATGATAGACCTGTATGAAGCGAACTCCCCTTTCAGCCAATCGCCTAGCAAGCAGGCAGTTCTTTGCAAAGGAACCTGAGTCTTCTTTCTTGATTCCGTAGCTATCAAGCGTCGTCGCATCCTCGCTCGAGAGGTCCATCAACTCAGGCGCTCTTGACTGCATTCGGTATGCCATTTCGTAAGATTCAATTCGTGCTTCAATGGCTGCGGCACCTGTGCTCTGTAATCGATGGCGATTGAGATCACGGATCAGATCAATTGTTTGCCGCTGTGCAGTTGTGTCTACACCTTTCGGATTCGCGACATGTAGAATCGGGTCGCCGCTGGATCGAAAGGGGACACCTTGGTGTTGTCCTGGCAAGAACCCCGCGTTCCACATTGCGGCACCTCCCGACAGACTACCACCGCTCTTTAAAACGATGAACCCCGGCAAGTCGTCTGCGTCACTGCCGATTCCATAACTCAACCAAGCGCCCATTGCGGGCCGTCCAGGGATCGGGCTTCCCGTATTGAAAAATAATTGCGCGGGACTGTGATTGAACTGATCTGTATGAACACTTTTGATGAATGCGACATCATCAACGACGGTTGCCAAATGTGGCATCACGTCTGCTAATTCCGCACCCGACTGACCATGTTTGGAAAATGAAAACCGAGGCGCCAAGACATTCGCATTAGGCTGGATAAAAGCATAGCGTTGCCCGGCAATCACCGAGGGTGGGATAGGTTTTCCTTCCAGTTCACGAAGTTTAGGTTTGTTGTCGAATAGGTCCAGCTGGCTGGGAGCGCCTGCCATAAACAGGTAAATGACGCGGCGAGCACGAGCAGGATGGTGCAGGCCGTCGGCTGAAGTCGGCATCGCCGCCCGCGCCGTTGACGATGCAAACTCACGGGAAAGCAAAGATGCAAGTGCTAGCTTGCCCAAGCCAACCCCACAGGTCTCAAATAGCTGGCGACGTGTAGCGGTCAGGGTGTCGAGGGTCATCATCGATTAGAAACAGTAGCTAGAGCGGACGGTTTATTAAAAAAATGGCAATCACAACCACCAAGGCTTATTCTACTCGGTTCACTCGACGACGAGCATGCAGGTAGTGGCGAACTGGAACATCAGCGGTGGGAAGGTCGACGAGTCGCAACGATCCGCTATTCAGCCCGAACGAGCATCCGAGACCTTTGGGCAAAACGCCTCGAATGCCGACGCGGCAATTGCCACATAACATTCCCCGTAGTAGAACGTCGTCTGACCGGCAATTGGCAGATCGCAAAAAGGTTGGTCTCTCGGTTGCCTATGGCCTAAGTCACGAGATTCGGCCGAGCAAGATGGATAGAATTGGAGGTGGCGGCGACGCTTGGCGTTACGCCCTGCGAGCGTTGGATTTGATCGCTCAGTCGAGCGCCATCCATTCTGCGATCTCGCAACACGACGATGCACGACATGACGGACAACTAAGATGGCAAAATCGAAACAGAAGCACGGGAACGGAAAGTCGAACCTCGCAGCAGCAGCGGATAAGTTCGCCTGCTACCAGAAGTCAGTGCAGACGCCTGATCACGAAGTAGAGTTTTTTGAGCAAGCCTTTCGAGATGCCAATCGCCGGAAACCCTATACGTTGCGAGAGGATTTCTGTGGCACATTTGCTGTTTGTTGTGAATGGGTTAAGTCACACCCACGTCGAACATCCTTGGGAGTCGATTTGTGTGATGAGACTTTGGATTGGGGTCGCCAACACAATTTGTCCAAGTTGTCAGAGTCGCAGCAGCAACGAGTTCGGCTACTGTCGCAGGATGTACGCAAGCGTAATCGGCCTCAGGTGGATATCTTGGCGGCCCAAAACTTCTCGTTTTGGATTTTTAAAAAACGATCCGAAGTGATTGAGTATTTTAAAGTGGCCCGTTCGAATCTTAAGCCTGATGGAATCATGGTGATGGACATGATGGGCGGTGGCGAATGCTACGAAGAAGATCTGGTCGACAAGCGAACGATCGTGAAAGGGAAAAAGGGTTTTAAATATCATTGGAAACAAGCTTCCTTTAATCCCGTTACCGCAGAGGCTCGTTTTTCAATCAGCTTTAAGTTTGCTGATGGCAGCAAGTTGAGAAATGCGTTTGAATACGATTGGCGGTTCTGGACCATTCCCGAGGTTCGAGAAATGCTAGCCGAAGCGGGCTTTCGTGAGAGTCATGTTTACTGGGAGAGCGAGAGTGAGGACGAGAGTGACGACGAGTATGGCGAGTGGTATCGTGCCGATGATGCTTCTAGTGATCCAAGTTGGATCTGCTACATCGTTGCATTGAAATAGAGCGTCATCCTTGTTTGGTCGTTTAGCCAAGAAGGCGTTTTCGTGATTGAATAATAGTCGATCATTCTTTGTGAAAACGACTGTTGGTTAATCGCGGATGATCGATCGCGGATGATCGATCGCGGAACGGGGAGTTTGTGATAGAGTCGAAGATCGCTGAGCGATCGGTCAATCTAAAGGGTGCCAGGGTTGATCTTGGCGAAAAGGGAATTCATTATGCGTTTGCTGTTACAAGTTGCTGTCCTCTTGGTTGTGCCGATAACGAGTATTCAGGGGAAAGATTCGTGGCCGGCGTTTCGTGGGCCCGACGGTAACGGGGTTGCGGCCGATCAACAGGCACCCGTTGATTGGTCAGCTTCCGACAACATCCGGTGGCGGATGGAGATACCAGGGCAAGGATGGTCGTCACCGGTTGTCGGTGATGGTAAGGCTTATTTGACAGCAGCGATCCCAGTGGAGAATGTTGAGAATGAGCTACGACTCTGTTTACTTATTGTGGATGTCGAGAAAGGCGAGTTGTTGCAAACGATCGACGTGATGCGGCAATCAGGGGAGCGTCCAGCGCGGATTCATGCAAAAAATAGCCACGCCAGTCCGACACCCATCCTGTCGGGTAATCGCATCTATGTGCACTTTGGCTATCAAGGAACCGCCTGTTTGACCCGTGACGGCCAATTGTTATGGCAGAATCGTGATTTGTATTTTCGACCAACCCACGGTAACGGTGGCAGCCCAGTGTTGGTGGATGATCGATTGGTTTTTACTTGTGATGGCGACAAGAATCCCAGGGTCGTCGCGCTAGATGCCGAAACGGGTAAGTTGGCTTGGGAGACACCCCGGACCGTATCCGCGAAAAAGACCTTCTCGTTTTGTACGCCCACAGTGATTCAAGTCGATGGCCGCAAGCAGATTATTGCCCCCGGAAGTGATTGTGTCTTGGCGCTCAATCCTGACGATGGAAAAGTGATTTGGGACGTACGGTACGAGGGATACTCCGTCGTTCCCAAGCCGGTTTTTCACGGTGGCTTGGTGTACATCTCCACAAGTTTTGACCGGCCAGAAATGCTGGCGATTGACCCCAGTGGTCGCGGTGTTGTCACCGACTCCAAGGTGGTATGGCGGGTTGATCGCAACGCTCCGAAGACGCCTTCTATGTTGGCTTCGCAGGGCCTGCTGTATTCGATTAGCGACGATGGCATCGCACTGTGCGTGGATGCGGTGACGGGTGAGATTCGTTACCGAAAACGCATTGGCGGTGGATTCTCTGCATCTCCATTACTTGCGGGCGGCAACCTCTATTTTACAAGTGAAGATGGAGTGACGACCGTGATTCGAGCTGGGCCCGAGTTTGATCAGGTGGCCGAAAATGAGATCGGTGAGAGAACACTTGCGTCACTCGCGGTTGTGGATGGTGATTTGCTGCTGCGGACCGATCAAGCGCTTTATCGGATTGGAAAGTAAAACCATCAGCTGGCCTCATGCTGATTTCGGTAATGGCCGGGTGATTGGCCGGTCTGGGTTTTGAATTGTCGGTAGAACGTCGATAGGTCGTTAAAGCCGCATTCGAACGCGATCGATGCGATCGGTAGTTCGGTGTGCTGCAATCGACGCTTCGCATGGTCGATTGCTAGTCGCCGTACTCGATGCAGCCAAGTTTCTCCGGCCAATTCTGTAAATAGCTTGGTGAAGGTCCGACGTGGGATATCCAACTGGCGGGCCGCAGCATCGATGGTTGTTTCGTCAAAGAATCGGGAAGGCAAGGAATCGAGATATGCTTGGACAAGTGCGCGTTCATCGCATGTCAGCAGGGGACGCTGCACGATCTGTTCGTTTCGCTGGTCGATTGTGATCATGAGTTTGAGTGCGTCTGCGACCATCCCTGCTGGACGCCTGCGGGATGTAGAATCTTGCCAGTGAACCAATCGGCGAAGAAGTGAAGCGACCCGATTAGCAAACTGGCCGTCACGAACCAAAACGCGGGTCGGTAGACGTTCGAGCAGCCGCGTATCAAAGTCAAACAGCGAGGTTGCCATGCAGCAGACGTACAGGCTGGCTGCGGACCCTGGATCGTCGACGATACGGTTGCGGATTTGAGGGGCGATCAGGATGACGTCGCCGGCCGAAAAAGCTTGGTTTTTACTGCCAAGGTGGAATCTGCCACAGCCCCGGAGCACATAAACGACCTTCACAAATGGGTGAGTTCGCCATTCCATTTTGAATTGTGGGCTATGGTGACTTTCTAGAACCAAAACACCCCAGTCTGGAAGTTTTTCTGGCAAAGCACGATCGGTCAATGAAATCGCCATGAATCCCCTTCTTGCCCGAATTGCAAACTGTCCGAAAGCCCGATTTTCCAAGACGAATGAATGCGAAGCAAGTAACGTACGGGTTCTTTGGCAAAACCCAGCATAGGTGGAAAAACCCCGCACAGGTAACCGACATGTCAACTCCGACCGAAAACTCGATCGCCCCACTCCGATTGGTGGTGCCTCAACGCAAGATCACAGGCATATCTGCAATCTTGTTGCCCTTTGAGAGCGCAGATCAGGTTGACTGGAGTGGATTTGACCAGCACTTACGCCGTACTTTTGACGCCGGACTAATCCCAGCAGTCAATATGGATACAGGCTATGCCAATCTGATTGATGAGGCGACGCGAACTGAGGTGCTGCATCGAAGTCAGCAGATCGCGGCGGGGCGGGACTTTGTTGCCGGTGTCTTTGTCGCGGATCAGGCGGACGCTCCCTTCGCCCCTGATGCCTATCGTCGAGGGATCGAATCGATTCAATCCGCTTCGGGAACTCCGGTTTTCTTTCAGTCATACGGTCTGATCGAATTGCCGGATCCAGAGATTGTGGATGCGTACACGATGCTTGCCGCAGATTGCGACTCTTTTCTTTTTTTCGAGCTAGGAAAGGTTTTTGCCCCGTTTGGCAGAATCTACTCGCTCGAAGTGTACGAGCGATTAATGCAGATCCCGAATGCCATCGGTGCGAAGCACTCTTCTTTACAGCGCGAGCCTGAATGGCAGCGATTGGAGCTGCGAAATCGAGTGCGCCCCGATTTCAAAGTGTTCACTGGAAACGATCTGGCGATTGATATGGTGATGTATGGAAGTGACTACTTGCTCGGCTTGAGCACTTTTGCGCCAGACGCCTTTGCCAGGCGGGATGCGATGTGGGAAGCAGGTGATGCGAGATTTTACGAATTGAACGACCTGCTCCAGTATCTTGGTGCATTCGGCTTTCGTGATCCCGCACCCGCCTACAAGCATTCCGCGGCAATGTTCTTGAAACTTCGTGGCATGATCAAGGAAAGTCATCCGCACCCTAGATCGCCACGGCGTCCCGATTCAGATCTGAGTGTACTGGCCGAGATCGCGGCGGATCTGGATCGGCGCATGGAGGCATACGGCGAATGAGTTTTCCTAGAATTGCTAGTCTTAAAACACATCAAGATCTTCTCGCTCGGTTTGAAGAGCTTGGGATCGATTTACCATGCGATGAGCAGAGTCTTGAATCGAGCCAATCGCCGCTGGCCGAAAAATTCGAGGTTGAAGGCCGCCAAATAGGTAATCGGTTTTGTATTCTTCCGATGGAAGGATGGGATGGTACGGCCGATGGTCGCCCGAGTGATTTGACGATTCAGCGTTGGCGGAATTTTGGCCTCAGTGGCGCAAAGCTAATTTGGGGTGGTGAAGCAGTCGCGGTACGCCATGATGGTCGCGCGAACCCCAATCAACTGATTATCAACGATCAAAACTTGCAGGAAATTGAATCGCTGCGAACGGAATTGATTTCGACACATCATGAACGATTTGGAGCCGTGGATGATTTGCTGGTTGGGTTGCAGTTAACACACTCGGGGCGTTTTGCTCGGCCCAACGATCGCGGCTTGGCTGAACCACTGACGGTCCAACGCAATCCTTGTCTCGATGCGAGGTTGAGCATCGTCGATGATTCAACCATTTTGAGCGATGATGAATTACATCGATTGATTGACCAATTCATTGTAGCGGCAGGGTTGGCGGCAAAGGCGGGTTTTCATTTTGTCGATATCAAACATTGTCACGGTTACCTCGGTCATGAACTTCTGAGCGGCTACGACCGACCTGGGCAATTTGGCGGTAGCTTTGAAAATCGGACCCGCTTTCTACGCGAGATCGTTAGTGGCATTCGCGCTCAGTCGCCGTCGCTCATGATCGGCGTACGACTCAGCGTCTTTGATTTCATTCCCTTCCGAGCAGGTCCAGATCAGATCGGAGTACCAGAGTTATCTGCAGATGCACGATTGGCGTTCGGAGGGGACCCCAGTGGGCAAGACCTTGATTTGCGAGAGCCAGCTCAGTTCATTGCACTGCTTCAAGAGCTGGGCATCCGCCTGATTTGCACGACAGCCGGTAGTCCGTATTACAACCCGCATATCCAGCGACCAGCGTATTTTCCACCTTGCGATGGCTACCAGCCGCCGGAAGATCCATTGGTCGGGGTTGCTCGGCAGATTCATGCGACGGCTACTTTAAAGCAGCAGTATCCTGAGCAGCGATTTGTGGGTTCGGGGTACAGCTATTTGCAGGATTGGTTACCCCATGTGGGGCAGGCTGTGGTCAGAGCTGGCATGGCCGATTCCGTGGGTTTGGGGCGGATGGTGCTGTCTTACCCTGATCTACCCGCCGACGTACTGGAAGGGAAGCTCATGACGCGGAAAAAGATTTGTCGTACCTTCAGCGATTGCACCACCGCGCCACGCAATGGATTGGTCAGTGGCTGTTATCCGTTAGATCCGTTCTATAAGAGGCGTCCAGAGCGGGATGTGCTAAAACGGTTGAAGCAAGATATGACCACCTAGCAAATCCTTGGGCCAGGATTGACTTTGGTGACTCACGGTTATCGAAACGAAGAGCAGTTGGCTTACAAGAATCCGCCTTGGACTCTATTTTGATAGTTGGCGAGTTGGCAAGTGCTTCGGTTTGTCGAGAGATGCATTGGGGAGAAACTACATGTACC
Source organism: Rubripirellula sp. (assembly GCA_029213145.1). GTDB lineage: Bacteria > Planctomycetota > Planctomycetia > Pirellulales > Pirellulaceae > Rubripirellula. Next base: position 56,038 of record JARGNK010000003.1, read on the forward strand.
GATTGAATGTGATGGTTTTGGGTTTAATTGGTTTGTTGCCGCTTGGTGTCTTGGCGCAGGAGACAACGGCGTCGAAGCCCCCGATTCGTGTTTCTGATCGCGCACGAGCGATTCATCAAAACGCTCCGGTTGTCGATGGTCACAATGATTTGCCATGGGCTATCCGCGAGACCGAGCGGACTCTCGCCCAATTTGATTTGTCGACAAGTCAGCCCCAGTTCCATACCGATATACCTCGCTTGCGTCAGGGTGGGGTCGGTGCGCAATTCTGGTCGGTTTTCGTGCCGACATCGACTTCAGCTAAAGGCAATTCGCTGACAACAACGTTAGAGCAAATTGACTTGGTCAAGCGGATGGTTGCCGCTTATCCAACAACGTTTGGGTTGGCAGGTTCGACAGCTGATATTGAGCGGATATGCGGCGAGGGAAAAATCGCTTCCTTGATCGGAGTCGAAGGAGGGCATTCCATCGAAAATTCCCTCAATGTGTTGCGGCAATTGTACAAACAGGGCGCGCGGTACATGACACTGACACATTCAATGTCTTTGCCATGGGCTGACTCTTGCAGCGACGAGGAGATCTCAGGCGGGCTTTCGGCTTTCGGTGAAGAAGTAGTTCGAGAGATGAACCGGATGGGCATGATCGTCGATTTGTCACACGTTTCGCCCGCTTGCATGCGGCAAGCCCTAACTGTGACGAAGGCACCTGTGATGTTTTCTCATTCGTCGGCGAGGAAAGTCGCGGATCATCCGCGAAACGTGCCCGATGATGTATTGAAGTTGACCGCTGAGAATGGTGGAGTCGTGATGATCAATTTCTTCCCAGATTTTGTGAATGCGGTCGACGCGAGACGTTCTCTGTTACGCTCTACGATGCGGAAGCGATTCAACCAAGAATTCAGTGAGGACCTGGAGCGAGCAGATGGCGAGCTTCGCAAGTGGGAACAAGCTAATCCGCGAAGCGACGCTTGTGATATTCATGACGTCTTGGATCATATCGACCATGTCGTCAAGGTGGCTGGCATTGATCATGTTGGTCTAGGCTCCGATTACGATGGTGTACCGGCACTTCCCAAACAGTTGGGTGATGTGAGTACCTATCCAGTGATCACTCAGGGAATGCTCGATCGCGGGTACACTGAGGAGCAGATCCGCAAAGTTCTTGGTGGCAACATTCTTAGGGTGTTTCGCCAGGTGGAGAAAGTGTCCCAAACTCTTTCGCAATAATTGTTCGGGTCTTTGCCTCGAAATAGGGCGTTTCGCGGTGCATTCTGGTCACCCGAATTGGTGCTGATGAGCTATCATGATCACCGGTCGGCAAACCAGCCCATTCGCTTTCAACTTTTCTTGACCGGAGTCACAGCGCACCGATGAGTACGACCGTCGATTCAATGCAGGCTGAAGCCGAAGAGTTCCGTGATCGTTATAACGCCGTTCGTGAGATGATCGGGCGGGTGATCGTTGGGCACGATGAGATTGTTCATGGCGTTTTGACTGCCGTTCTGTGCGGTGGCCATTGCCTGCTTGAGGGTGTGCCAGGATTGGGCAAGACGATGTTGGTACGCACCCTCTCTAGGGTGCTAGAGCTTGACTTCAATCGCATCCAGTTCACGCCGGACCTGATGCCGGCCGATATTCTGGGAACGAACATGATCGTGGAGGATGAAGACGGACGTCGCCGATTCGAGTTTCAACGCGGTCCGGTTTTCACCCAGATCTTGCTGGCGGATGAAATCAATCGTGCGACCCCTAAAACTCAGTCGGCGATGTTGGAAACGATGCAGGAGGGAACCGTCACTGCCGGTGGAACCCGCTTCGAATTGTCGAAGCCTTTTTTCGTTTTAGCTACCCAAAACCCGATCGAACAAGAGGGTACCTATCCCCTGCCGGAAGCTCAGTTGGATCGATTCCTTTTTAAGCTGGTCGTTGGTTACCTCAGTCGGGA
>JARGNK010000003.1:58006-102250 GCA_029213145.1 Rubripirellula sp.
CACGCGTGGGGAGCACATCGAACTGGAAAGAGTCATGGATGGGCCTGAGTTAATCAAATGGCAGGAAATGGTGAGGCAAGTCATTTTAGCGCCCCACGTTCAAGATTATTTGGTCCGCTTGAATTTGGCGACGCATCCTGATGGTCCTCACTCCGTCGATGCGACGAACAACTATGTTCGCTGGGGTGCAAGTCCGCGTGGCGCGCAAACGCTGGCGTTGGCGTCGAAGGTCCGAGCCTTGCTCGATGGACGTTACAACGTCAGCTTCGAGGATATTCGGCGAGTCTTTTTGCCGGCGATGCGGCATCGTGTGTTGTTGAATTTTGAGGCTCAGGCGGAAGGTGTTGAGCCTGACCAAGTACTGCTCGACATCCTCGAAAAAGTCCCAGAGAAAGCCGAGTAGAGGATCACTGTTCGAACTTGGTCAACGCCGTTCGTTCGACTCTTCGTAGGCGATGTCTTCCCGGGCAAGGTGAGAGCAAATGCTGATTGCCCTGAGTTCGCTTTGCCGTGGCGAGTGGTTTGATCAATGAGTCAGCGATGTGGATTGCCAAATTGACCCCTCCGCCGCAACGCCGGTCGATAGGTTGCGGCATCCTCGGGGCTTGCTCCAAAAAAATCAGCCGGTGACCAACAGGTATTCGGCGAGTGCTTTGTGCATCGGAGCTTTACTCGACACCGATCTCATTGAGAGATGGTTGTCGTTCTTATCTTCGGTTTTTCGGGTCCAGGTTAGCGTCGAGCTGTTGCTGGCTGATTGAAGATTGAACACCTGATTCTGGAACATCAGCTTTGGCGATCCAAAGGAGTCCGTTCAGCACGACTTTGCGGAAATTTTCATTGCCCCAGTTGTCGTGAAAGTGGCCGCCGGTGAATCCGTAGCCGCGGCCTCCATCGGGGCGTTCAACCGCCCACATCATTGCTTCGGCACGACCTTTTGAGGCTTGGATATGTGGGTAGGGCCCCTTCGGGTAGACATACGGTCCGTTGCGCACGGCATCGGAAGGTGATGCCACCAGAATTGGAGTAAATTTCAAACCGTCGATGTTTGCAGATTCGTTGCCACTGACGTCAGCAACAAAACGCATATTGAAGTACCACTCATCTTTAATCTGAAATGGTTTGACCCCGCGTGTGATTGGGTGATCTAAAAAGGTCTGAAAGCTTGGTTCCCAGATCGGATTACATGAATGCATGTGTTCGTAGTGTCCTCCAATCCAGCGTTTGAATTGATCACCGGCTTGGTCAGCAACCACTTCGACGCCGAAATGCATGAAGCCGAGCCCGATGCCCTGCTTGGCCCACTCGTCAACCACCGCCAATCGTCGGCCGTTCTCCTGAACGACTTCATGTCGTTGTCCACCGTCCATGAAAAATACAACGGCATCAGCATCCTTAAAAATTGACTCATCTTTGGGCCAGCCATTTAGCACAAAGTGCGGCTTGATACCGGGCACACCCTCCAAACACTTGGCCAGAAGCTGAACGCCGGCGTTGAATTCATGCATGCGAGGTGGGTGAGACGGTTTCCCGGCGACCAAGACAATTTTGGTCGTCTCTCCATGACTAGATGTTCCGCCCCAAAGCATGAGTAGGGCAAGAGCGAGTATCGAACGGTAATTCATTGTTTTATCTCATTCAGTCGACTGATATTGACTTGCATCGGTTCGCGTCATGTTCTTGGTAACGCTGCACTAATTTTAGTCGTCGAATATCGTGCCCGCTATTATCACGGCCACGCGGTCTGGCTCTCGCTGTCCCCCGATCAGGCCCCCGGGCACAGCATTAATTAGACCCCAGCGTCCATCACTGATTTTCCCTCGGGCGCATCAGCGGTATCTCCATACTTAAGACTTGGATGTGGTGGCCGGACGCGACGCTTTGCGTCGAGCATTTTGCGTGGTCAGTTCCAGTAATCATCGCGACCCGGCAAAGTAATGCAGCAAACCGATACTCGCATCTTCATTCGATGCGAGCTTTTTCGCTGCTAGTGGAATGGGTGATAAAAAATTGGGGGTTCAAGATGGTCATGTCGATGGCGGTGGGTTTGGTTCAAACATGAAATTTGGAGTGTCGCTTAAGATCTTTTTGACAGCCTCCAATGTCGATGTATCTCGTTCCGAAACACAAAGCATAGGCATGGTTGCTTCTTGGGGGCCCAGCAAGATTGCGCGGTAACCAATTCGCCGCAAGATATCAGCACACTCGAAGGCAGCCCGAATGCCGTGGACTTCGATGAAGAGTCTCACTTTGGAGTTGGATAGCATCTTCATTCCCCCTCGCAAAATAGCGGCTTCAGCGCCTTCGGCGTCCATTTTAATGAAGTCAGGATTCAGGCCCAATAAATCATCGAGCGTTGTTGACGGTACTGAGATCGTTTCGAAGTTGGGGTATTGCTCAGCTGCTGCTTCCGAGGCGACACCTCCACAGGAATCCAGGTACCCCATCGAGTCAAAGTTGCCACTTGGCGCATATCGCAGCGTCATGGTCGATGCGACATCGGCGACAGCCTCTTGGTGAAGCGTGACATGTGAAAGGTTGGATCGAGCGGCTGATTCAGCGATTCGTTTTGCGTGCGAAGGAACGGGCTCAAACGTCTCGACTCGACCATCACGTGCAAGGCTCGCAAGGACCAGCGTGAAATAGCCATAATGGCCGCCAATATCAAAGCATACGGAGTCTCGCGTGATCAGCGCTTCCATGATTTGAGTGCAGAGTGGTTCGTATTTCCCGGGAACAATCGAGTCGACAAATCCAGAGGGCGCAGGTAGCAGAATTTGGCACCCTTTTGCTGGCCCATTCGATATCGTGTGCCAGCCGACAACAACTTTCTCCGGCGTTGGCTCGAGGAAATCCCTGGCGATGGTGACAATCGGTTTGCCAATTCTTCTGATCGCGTTTTTGATTCCGTTCACTTATTTCGTTCCAGCTTCATGTTGTAGATGGGATGATGTTGGTTATATCGGGTTAATGCAGAACCATCCAAGTATCGATGACCGTTTTTGCCTGAACAACGGTCGGTCTGTTTTGTTGGCGGTGTTTCACCATTCGAGCGTCCCTTTTTAACGACCACCGTAGTGTTTCCACCACACTCTCGCTTCGTCTGTAGTCCAGCTGTATTTAACCCTCAATTGATCAATCGCACGCGAGAGTTCCAGGATCGAACCGAACCGATCCTCAGCTTGGTTGGCCATGCACTTTGAGATCAAGTCATTGATTTCGACAGAGATTTCCTCATTGCGGTGGACGCTGATGCTGATGGGTTGTTCGCTGAGAATTAGAGCAAAAAGGGATTCGGGATCGCATTCGATAAAGGGTGCTCGACCGCACAACAGGTAGTACGCCACGCAGCCAACCGAGTAGATGTCGGAACGTGGGTCCATCGCATTGGGGTCGCGGAATCGTTCGGGCGCCATGTACATCGGCGTGCCGGACCAGAGCGTTTCGGAGGTCTGATAGACACCCGAAATCGGTTGTAATGGCTTGGCCAGACCATAATCGAAAACGACTGCCCAATCGCCGACTGAAGCGTCGAGCGACAGCATGACATTTTGTGGTTTGATGTCGCGGTGTAGCAGATTCATGTCATGCGCCTCAGCTAAGGCATCACACATTTGGCTCATGATGCAGAGTGTTCGGCTGATTGGCTGACAGCCGCTGCGGGCGATGACTTGTTGAAGTGTCAGCCCTTTAAGAAGTTCCATCACACAATAAGCTTCACCGACATCTGATTGTCCGTAATCGTAAATCATGACGCTGTGCGGATTACTGAGTGAAGCCGCCAGGCGTGCCTCGCGATCGAATCGAAGTTGATCTTCTTTTTGTCTCCGATCCCCACTCAGGATTTTTAATGCGGCATCACGACCCAGTTGTCGATGACGTGCTCGGTAAACGACGCCCATCCCACCACTTCCCAATTCCTCCAGGATCTCATAGCGGCTTAGTGGGTGAATCGCCGCTTGCTTCGCGGTGGACGTCGAAGCGATTCGGGTGGCTGCGATGAATGCGGTCAGGAACAGTAGGCTGCCCAATACGACAAAGCCGATACGAACAATGCGTGCAGCCGCAAAGACAACATTTGCATCATGCTCAATGACCACACCGAGTTCCCATTCGGGGTGCCAACGCCAAGCGCCCACGACGCCAATCCCTGCGTAGTTTTTGTAAGCCTCTACCCGTACGTTGGATGCACCGTTGGTTGCTTCAGCCACTGCAACGGTCAGTGGTCGAGTGGATCGTTGCAGTGAATTCGCGCTGACGGTGTCAAGTTCTAGTCCGGGATCTGCAACGCGAAGATTCGCTGCCACTTCGTTCTGACTGACATCGAGTTGCCCATTGGCTGCCATCGCCATCGCCCGCGGGCTATCGGTAATCATCACGCCATCCTGATTGATGGCGTAGGCGTCGACATCACCTGCGAGCGAGACGTTCATGAAGACGCGATTGAAATCGTTGTAGATATTGATTCCGCTGACTTGCAATGCGGCAATGACTCGTCCGTCCGGTCCATAAATCGGAACGATGATTGCCATCGTTGGATATTCGTTTCCAGCGAGCTTGATGGGGCCAAACAGCACGGTTTCACCAGCCATAACTCGCGTTAAATTCGCGGCATTACCCGGCGCGACGGGTTTGCCCAATTCGCTTCCATTCGCGAGTTCGCTATTGTCAGCTTGCGAGGTTGCAATGGTTCTATACGACTCGTTCCACACCACAAATTCGACACTGTCGAATCCGGAAAGTTGCTGCAACTGAGTCAAGATTTGTTGGGAGGCCTGCGTAAGTTGTGGCAAGTTTGGATCTGGATTCGACCGAGTAGCTTCCACCAGCTGCTCGATCGGGGATTGAATTCCGGGTTGTCTCGCCCAGGACTGAACTAATTTTGATTTATCGGACAGGAATTGCTGGGATGCGAGAGCGACGCTATCAGCGATCCCTTGTAGCTCGTTCCGAACCGAGCGGTTCATGGTGGTTTCGACTTGCGCGTAAGTCCACCAACCAACCAATGCCGTGGGAAGCAAGGCGGCCAGCCATAGCCAACCGGATGTTCGCCGTCGACTTTGTCGAGCCAGTTTCGCCCACAGTGCCGCACTGGGAGATGGTTGAGCCGGTGTGACCGATTCGGTGTCCCGCGGCGCGGCGTGCGTTCTTTGTGCCTTATGCAAGGTGACTTGTGATGTCTGCTTGCGAGGTCGCACGCTTTGCGTCGATTCTATCGTGCCGCCGTGTGGCGTTTTCTGACCAGTGGAGGAAGGTTCGCTGTTTTTGTTGCTGCTGGATTCAGCACTCAATGGCCTCAGTGTTGGGAAATCTGTTGCAGTTGAGGGCACCTGAATTTCTCGGTGTCCCTCAAGCCTCGCTGATTCGGGATCATGCTCCTCCAGCAACGAAAGAACTTCTTGCAGCAACTCTGCATCTTCGCCCGTCTCGACTTTCAGAAAGCTTGTTTGTTCAGCCGGTGGTAATTCCTCGACTGCAAGAAACAATTCGCGGACACGTGCGTAACGCGATGCATCCATTGATTATTTGCCTTCGGACGGTTTCGTTGGCTGATGATTCGCAGTCTCTTCGCCCTCGGTGTCGTTATTTCGCAATTCGCGTCGCATCCATGCTCTTGCCATTGCCCATTCTTTTTCGGCTGTTCGAAGGCCGAGTCCCATCTCGGTGGCAATTTCTCCCATTGTCATGCCGCCGAAGAATCTCAGTTCGACGATCTTTTCTTGTCGCGGATTTAGCTCGGCAAGGGTTGTGAGTAATTCGTCTAGTGCCATGACGTCTTCGTCGCGACTCAGTTGAAATGTTACCTCATCGGTGAGTTGACGTCGTTCCCAACCTCCACCACGTTTAAGTGACCGAGTTTTTCTAGCATGATCGACCAAGATGCGACGCATGACCGTCGCGCCGATTGCAAAGAAATGCGTTTTCCCTTGCCAGTTGATCTGCGACTGATCAACCATTCGCATGTACGCTTGATGAACAAGTGATGAGGAGCTAAGGCGATTGCGCATCGGTTCATTTTGGAGAAACCGTCCTGCTAACCGGCACAAGTCGTCGTACATCAAAGTAAAAAGCTGATCGGTATCTTTCGCCTTCCCGGTTGTGCTGCTGGTCAGTAGGTCGGTGATCGAAGTCATAATAGCGCAACCCGGAAAGGGGAAATCGCCGGCAAGTCAGCTGGCCGGACAGCATCAGCACAAGAACCCAACTCTCTTAGGATAACCCACAAGCCTCTCTGGATCGATTCAGTGGGCAGCAAAAGTGGATCCTGACTGTCTCTGACCGCGAAGGCTGGCTGTTCGAACCGTGGCAGCATGGATTTCGACGATTTGCGATGGCTCTGCTGCGTAACCACCGGCCATCGCGATCGCCACGGCAATCCCTTGAGACTGGCACCAGTCCACGACCTGCTGATCTCGCCTCTGTAGGCCTTGCATGGTGAGTGACAGTCTTCCCAAACGATCGTGAACGAAGGGATCGGCACCAGCCAGGTAGACGGCGAGTTGGAATGGGCCGTTTTCGCTGACTTGATCGAGTGCATTCGCCAGAGCGCGCAAGTAAGCTGCGTCGTCCGTTCCGTCTGGTAAGGCAATATCAAGGTCCCCCGCCGTTTTTCGCAGTGGGAAATTCTTTACTCCATGTATTGATAGGGTGAACGTCGATGAGTCACCACGCAAGATTTGTGCGGTGCCGTTCCCCTGGTGTACATCCAAGTCGATGACACAAGCGCGTCTAATCTTGCCTTCGTGTTGCATGGTTCGGATGGCAACAGCTGCATCATTGAACACACAGTAACCCTCGCCGGTGTCAGACATGGCATGATGAGTTCCGCCCGCCAGATTGACCGCAACGCTGTCATCCAAGGCGGCTCGGCTTGCCGCAATCGTTGCACCTGTACTGCGTCGTGAACGTTCAACCAGTTTCAAGGACCAGGGGAATCCGATTCGGCGGACTTCAGCGGGTGTCAGCGTCCCCTGCTTAACTGCTTCCAGGTAACGGGCAGTATGACATCGTAATAGTTGGGAATCCGTTGCTGCCGGCGGAACGAGCAGTGTGTCTTGCAGATGATCATCGCTGCGAACAATTCGTTCGCGCAGCAAGCGATACTTTGACATCGGAAATCGATGCTTTGGCGGCAGTGGTAATTCAAAGTGGTCGGTGTAGTAGATTCGCATTGAGTGCCGTCAACGTTAAGAATGTATCTTCCTGGATTACCGTTGGAAGCAGAATGGGCAAGTCAATCACTGGGTTGATCTCGCGGTCATTGCGTCTGAAGCGAATCGATCTGTAAGTCCGATCATCAGGTGATTGCACTGATTCAGCTACAAGTCCTTTTCGGTGGAGGGCATAAACCATCCGCGCATACTTTGCCAGCCTTTTTCGATCAACCTACCAGTCAGCATCTCTTCTGTCCAAGTTTCGCGATCCTCTGCGAAGTTTTCCCACACTCCTTCCAGGTAGGGTGCTGACGCATCCGCGAGGGTTGCATACAAACCGTGGTCAGAAATTTCGACCAGCGCATCGCTGTAGTGACCGATAATGTGCTCGTCAAACAAGTTGCCAGCGACATCGATTGTCGATAACGCGCCACGACTCGTGAGCGTAATTCGATTCAATGCGAACATGGTCATGGTGGTGCTGATATCCCAAAGCCCAACATCAGCGCTTGTCGCCGCCCGTTCCATTTCGCCCCAGATCCGCTGAACTTCGGCTTGAGGCAGTAAGCTGGTGGGTTCTGCTTTGCTCAATTCGTCACTAAGACGTGCGATTGTGTCAGTCAGTCCCGAGACGCTGATCGGGGGAGTGTCCATCGCTTCCACTGCCTTTCCGGTCGTTGATTCTAGCGCTTCGACTAGGTCTGATACGTGATCGATACTCGAATCGTTATCGATGATGCCTTCCCGTTTAAGTTCCTCACTGAGTTTCCTGAGGTAGTAGCTCGAGCCGTAGGCCAGGTCGTTAAAGATGGCAAGCACAGTCATCGGTGACAGGTGGAGCGTAGCAGTTCCCGCAACATCTAAGAGTCCACCGACCGCTTTCCTCGCTAGTTTTGTCTCCTCGGTGGGTGCTGCTGGTGTTCCACTTTGCACGCCACCAACATCTTTCACCATCATGTCGAGTGCTTGTTGGACAAAAACGGTGTAGCTGCGCGATGACCGAAATGCGGCCGGGATTAACCTGGCGGCCGTTTCGTTCACGAAGCCGCCGACGATCAATGAGGCGCTGCGCGCAGTGCGTTCCGGCAGGGAGAGTCCATAAAGTAGCGTACCGGTCAGCGACCCTGCAGATTCATCTGAATTTTCATTTGATTCCGCAGACATCTAACTTCCCTGATTGTGGGTGAACTAAGTAGATCCTATTGGATTGCTTCAACTGCCAATACTTTGACAGTTGAGTCATCCACGATGCGTCCCAGCAACAAAACTTTTGTTTCTGTGGGAAAATCGGGGTCTTGCGTCAAGTTCAGCCTTGCGCCGTTGCTAAGCAACAAAGTCGTTTTGCCATCGCTTTGGCTGATTTGGCCGGCAACCGCGACTCCTTCGAATTGACGGCGTCCGTGTTGAAGCCATTGCAGACCCGCATTTTCAATTTCCTCGATTGCCGATGATGTTGCAATCGTTTTGGCCAGTGCCTCAATGTCTTTACCGGGAATGGATCTGTCATCGCAAACTTCCGCGACTTTCAGATAGGTGTCACGAATCAAAACGTTACGTTTCTGATTTGCCCCTTCATATGTCGATAGCTGATTGACGAAGTCGGTGGCCCCACTTGTGGCTTGAATGATCGTTGCTGGCTCGGGTGAATCACTTGTCTCGACCAAATCTCGTGATTCATTTGCCGCGGATCCCGCCACAACCGGTTCCGGAGTTTGTAGCTCTGACTCCGGATTGAAATTTGAATCGATAGAATTGGGGGCATTCAATTCAGCGGAGACTTCGTCACGAGTCGTTGTTGGAGTCGGTGTGTCGGTTGGAAGTTCCAACGGTTCGGTGGAAATTTCAGCTTCGATTTCGGTGGTGGTCTCCTCGACGGCCTCTGCAATCTGCGTGTCGCCAGTCACATCGGTCGAAAGCCCAGTCACATCGGTCGAAAGCCCAGTCACATCGGTCGAAAGCCCATCCGCATCAAATGCTGGCGGGGATTCTGGAGTCGGGCCCGGGAGAGAATCGTCGGCTGCCGCTGGAGTGGTCGGATCGAAAGTTGTTGTGCCAATTATTTCTGAAGCGTCGATTCGCGGTGCATCAGATACCGGGGCTAAGACTGGTGATTCTTGCTTGAGAGGGACACTCGTTTCGGTTGCGAGTTGAGAAGCATCGTCGGCAAGATTCACGTTTTCTTCGGTGGTTTCTAGTTGAAGCGATTCGTTCTCGATCTTTTCAGTCGTTTTCGACGCTGGTTCAGTTGAAACTATGCCGGCTGAGGAAGGAGTTTGCTCGGCCGACGACACTGGATTTGTCGCTGCCGTGAGTTGGGTTTCAAGACCGGCGGGCGTAGGATTCAAGTCTCTGTCAGCGTCGAAATCTGGATTGAGGAGGGTGATCGCATCTAACGTTGAATTCGGCGCGGTTTGGGGTGTTGTTCCAGGAAGGCTCGTCGTATTCGATTCGCCAATTTCATTCGCTGAAGACTCATCGGTGGGAGCTGAGACGGAATCTTTTTTCTCGTCAGGCGTCACGTCTTGCGGGCTTGCTTCAGAACTCGTCTCGCCATTTGTCGCTCCTGATTGCAGTGTTGGTTGAGCAGCATTAAGGATGCTTTGTAGCGCTTCATCGCTTGGTTCGGTGGTGGGTTCTGCCTCCTCGGATCTCATCAATGATTGACCGAATGGTCGGTCGTACGATCGCTCGCCAATATTTCCCATGGGAGCTGCGATCACGCCTGATCCAGAGTCCTGACTGCCACCATTGAATGGCCAGAAACCCCAGTCAGGTGTTTTGCCCATCAGCATCAAGATACCACCGGCGATTGGTAAGGCTGCAAGTCCACCAAGCACCACGCCAATGGCGGTGCGGATTCCTGAACCTTTTTTCCTTTGGCGACTGGGAGCCCGTGTCAAAATTGGTTCTTGACCAGCCGTTCCCATCTCGTCCATGCTGGGCACAGGGTCGGTACCGCGAACACTCCATTGTTCGCCATCGAGATACTCTGTACCTGCCTCGCGGTCATCAATTGACAAATCGGCCCATTGTGCTGTACCGCTTTCAGCACTTGATCCAGTGTCTACGCCATGAATTTGGTCAAGCCCTTGTTCTGGTTGAGGCGTAGGCGACGCAATATCAAGTGGGCTGCCGTCGGCGCCGACAACTCCCAAAACTGGTGGCAGGTGATCAATGACTTCGGACAGCGCGAATTGTTCTTGGCACCACGGACAAACCGCCTGAGCATCCTCTGGCAGCGAGCCGGTCGGGATACGAAACGTTTCTTGGCATCTTGGACACGGGGTGACAATCATCGGCACTCTCAAGATCGGCTGGTGAGGATTAGAAATTGTACCTCACATTTGGGTGCTTCAGCAGACCGTTGCCGCGGCCCTATCCTCGTGGCAAATCATACAACCGGCCGAGTTTTTCCGTCAAATACGCTGTTAGCGGTTCCGCCGATAGCGGGGATCCACAGGCGCGTTGGACCAGTTCGTTGCCGCTGAAGCATCGACCATGGAAGTGAATTCGCTGATGTAACCAATCAAGCAGCGGCCGAAACTCACCGCGAGCAAGCAATTCGTCCAGGTCTCCAATCTGCTCCGTTGCGGTCGCAAAAAGCTGTGCCGCCGCTAGGTTGCCAAGTGTGTAGGTCGGGAAGTAACCGAACAGACCGGCACTCCAGTGGACATCTTGTAAAACACCATCAGCATCCGAGTCGGGGCGGATTCCCAAATCGCTTTCGTATCGCGCATTCCATGCTTCAGGGAGATCATCAATTGGGAGCGAGCCTTCAATTAACTCTCGTTCCAGGTCAAATCGGATCAGGATATGCAGATTGTAGGTTGCTTCATCTGCTTCGACGCGAATCAGGCTGGGGCGAACGGCGTTGATCGCAAAGTAGAAAGAATCAAGTCCGACTTCATCGAGTTGGGGTGAAAAAGTCTGTTGGGTATCGCGGTATAGCCATTGCCAAAATGCCTGACTGCGGCCCACTTGGTTTTCCCAAAGCCTCGATTGCGACTCGTGAATGCCAAGTGAGGCATAGGATCCTGGTGGTAGACCGAACCAATCTGTTCTCAAGCCTTGTTCATAGGTGCCATGTCCTGCTTCGTGCAAAGTGCCGAATAGTCCCGAAGAAAGAACGTGCGGATCGTAACGCGTCAAGATTCGGCAATCGTGTGGCCCAAGCGTTGTGCAAAAGGGATGAGAGGTTTCGTCGAGTCGTCCGCGGTCAAAGTCAAATCCGATGGCTTCTGCAACGCGATGGCTGAAATCACGTTGGTCTTGCACCGGGAAAACCCCTTCGATGGCTTTCAGGTTAGGCTGTTTTTCTGATTGAGTTACCTGTTCGATCAGTTTCACCAAAGGGCGCCGAACACGCTCGAAGACTTGCTGCAGGTCCTCGACACTCGCGTTCGGTTCGTATTCATCCATCAGGGCTTCGTAGGCGGACCGATCGGTGCCCTCGCAAAGCCGCTCGCCAGCCTCGCGTTTCAAGTCGAGGATTTCATTCAGCGTGTTTCGAAACAGGCTGAAATCGTCGGATTTTCGCGCTTCGTCCCAAACCTGTTGCCCGCGTACGGTTGCTTCAGCTGTTCGTTGCACCAGATCGTTTGGTAATTTTCGATCGCGATCCCAGTCTCGATGCAAACATTCGACGGTGGCGCGAATGTCGCTATGAGGATTGTGGTCGGTGGCATGTCCCATCAGCCAAGTAAGATCGTCGCCGTAGGAACTGTCTGTCCGAATGCCATGGACGATGGCTCGGAGCGAAGCGACTTGATTGGCCCGGTATTCACCGGCGGCGTGCGGTAAGCCGGTACGTTCGTCCCATTCAAGCGTGTCTGCGGCAGTTTGTAACTGCATGGCTTCTCGTGCACGCTGACAGACAGAATCAAAACGAGATTGAAAATCGGGCATGGTAGCAGTTGTCCTGGGAATTCATGATCGCTGTTAGATCATTGCTCCCGCAAGGACGTGCGCAAAGATGCCTAGCACTGAAATTGGTTTCAGGAATTCGATCGCGTTTAAGAAATCAGCAAGCCATTGCCATTTGATTCGCCTTCTTCCCATTCGCGACGCACCTCACGCAAACCGTAAGCACACATTTCAAATTGGTCACTTAAGGATTGCAGCAGATCGCTCGATGGACGATCGTGGCCACCTTCGATTTCGGCAGCGATCGCATACGCTCGCTTGCCTTGCCGGCAGTAATCCAAGAATCCGTCTTTGGTTTCATGGGGACGCATGCGGCGGAGACTCTCAGGGTACATACCCGACCAAAAAAGCGTGAAGTCACCGATATGGCGATGGACTTCGCGACGTGCCAAGCCGATTCGATTTTCCGCCTCGCAAAGCATCTGGAAAATCTCAGTTGCTGGGCGCCCATCTGAGTGGCGGACTTTGTGTAGCGAATCGAATCTCACGAATCTCAGCATCATATCGGTGAGGTAATCGAACAGTTGGACGTCTGCCACGCCCAGCTTTGACTGGAAAATACACTCATTCAAACCGCTGAAGAAGCGTTCGATGGTCGATCGCTTCGTCACCTCGTTTGGAGTCTTTTCAGGCTCCATGATTAGCCTCCCAAGTTCTCCCTTACGGACTACATCGTCTGGAGATCCATGTTGATTGCGGTGTGTGACCCGGGTCAAGTGAATTTATCGGTGAATCCACCCCTCACCTCCTATTGTACGTCGAATCTTTCGATCTGGCCGGCAATCCTGCTCGATCTGTTTAACTATGCTAAGTATGTTCGCCACACGCTCAGAATATATGAAACGTGGATCGGGTTTCTCCGTTGCACATTCTCACCCCACTTTCGGAAAAACAAGCCTGTGTTGAGAAGTTTTACCTTTTCGATTTTGCCGCTGATGCTGATTTTGGTTGCCGAGTTGGCGGTGGCTCAAAGTCCAACGGTGGCCGATCCCATCGTTGGACTTCGTGATCGTCGACCAACCGGTTATGCATTGGTTGGGGCCGATGTGATCACGCAGCCTGGTTCTCTGATTCAAAATGCGACCATTCTTATCGAAGGAGGATCGATTCTCGGTGTCTCGGAGGGTCTGAGTATCCCAGCGGGATTTCAGGTGATTGATTGTCAAGGCAAGCGAGTTTACGCAGGACTGATTGATGCTTTTAGCGAACTGAATGTAACGCTTGCTGACCAACAGCCAGGTTATTGGAATAGTAATGTCACGCCTCAGCGGAGCGTTGCGATTGCAGTTGCGAAGGATCCGATCGATCAATCCGCGAAGTTGCGGTCGCAGGGGATCACAACGCGTTTGGTTGCCCCACAAGGCGGGATCGTCAAGGGAACGAGTTGTGTGGTGCAGTTGGGGTCTGACGCGGGACAGCGATTGCTGATTGCCAAGACTTGGCATCACTTGCAATTAACTGTTCCGAGGACAGGATCACGTCCGAGGTATCCGAACTCGCCGATGGGCGCCACTGCCCTGCTCCGTCAATCACTATACGACGCTCAGTGGTACCGCCGGGCTTGGACAGCCTATCGAGCGCAGCCAACATTGCCACGGCCCGAGAACAATCGGGCTTTGCAAGTGTTAGCCGATGCAATCGATGTTGATACCTTTGTGATTGATGCTCAGAATGAGCGGATGGCAATTCGAGCGGGTAAGGTTGCCGATGAATTCTCGCTGAAATGGATTCTGCGCGGCTCGGGACGTGAGTATCGCCAACTAGACGAAATTGCGGCGATGAATCGAGCCGTTCTTGTGCCCGTTGATTTTCCGGAAGCCCCCAAAGTTCAATCGGCCGAAGCAGCCCGAGGTACTTCGCTTCAAGAACTGTTGCACTGGGACTTGGCTCCGCAGAATCCGGCGCGGCTTCATGAAGCAGGCCTCACGATTTGTTTGACGACCGATGGTTTAGACGACCCAGGAAAGTTTCTCGCAATGGTGCGTGTCGCCGTTGAGCGGGGTCTGGATGCCGATGCAGCACTGGCAGCAGTGACCACCAGTCCGGCGATGTTACTTGGTCTTGATTCGCAAGTCGGCCGTGTGCGACCTGGCATGCTAGCCAGTTTGGTGATTTGTGATGGAGATCTTTGGAATTCCGAGACAAAAGTGAAGGAGTGTTGGGTAGCCGGCGAGAGGTTCGTTATTTCGCAAGGCACGAAGGCGGACGATTCGTTGGCAGGCGAATGGAAAACAACCCTTCGGGCGGACAAAGTTGAAGCGGAACTAATGCTTGAAGTTAAACAAGCAGATGGCAAGATTTCTGGCCAAATCGAGGTTGGCCAGCCGAAGCGCAGCCGGGGCAAGAAAAAGATCGAATCGACTCCTAAGACCGCCAAACTCGAAAACGTGGTTCGCGGCCGAGATCGGCTGACGGCAATGTTGGATCTGGAAGAAATCGTCCCGGAATTACCCCCTGGGCAGTCGCAATTGACGATCGTTACGGTCGATGCAGCATCGGCAGCGGTTGAGGTGTTCGCAGCGTTACGCTTGCCTGACGGAAAGACGGTCGACTTGCGGATGCAGCGACAAGTTCAGGTGTCGACCGAACCGGAAAGCGTGGTGAATGCCGAGTCGGATCAATCGAAGGATGATGGACAGTCGGATGAAACCGAAAAAGATCAGGCAGAGAAGGATCAAGCCGAGCCACACCGCCTTGCCGAAGTCGACACAGATTCGAGTACACCAACGCTGATCCCGTTGGGCGCTTATGGGCTAACAGAACGCGTGAGTGAACAGCCGACCGTCGTGTTTCGCGGCGCAACGGTTTGGACCTGCGACCAACAGGGAAAGCTTGAAGAAGCGGATGTGCTGGTTCGCGATGGAAAAATTGTTGCTGTTGGTCGCTCGATCGAAATACCGAAAGGGTGCCAGGTGATCGATGTTCATGGGAAGCATATCACACCGGGATTGATTGATTGTCACTCCCACATGGGAACCGATGGTGGTGTCAACGAATCTGGCCAGGCGGTCACGGCCGAAGTTCGAATTGGCGATTTCATCGATAACACTGATATTCAGATCTTTAGGCAGTTGGCTGGTGGTTTGACAACCTCCAATATCCTGCACGGATCTGCCAATCCAATCGGCGGGCAAAATCAAGTCGTCAAGCTCCGTTGGGGTGAAACGATGGACGGATTGCGAATGCGTGAGGCGCCAGCGGGAATCAAGTTCGCATTAGGTGAAAACGTAAAACGTTCTCAGAGCCGTTATCCAAATACACGCATGGGCGTGGAGCAAGTCATTCGCGATCAATTGCTCGCTGCTCGTGAATACCAGACGCATTGGCGAAACTGGGATCAAGGTATCCGCGATCGACTGCCACCTCGCGTTGATTTACAGTTGCAGGCATTGGCGGAAGTTCAGCGCGGCGAACGCTGGATACATTGTCATAGTTACCGCCAAGACGAGATCGTTGCTACTTTGTCAGTATTGGAGGAGTTCGGTGTCCAGATCGGCACCCTGCAGCACATCTTGGAGGGCTACAAAATTGCTGATCGGATGGCCAAGCATGGAGCGATGGCGTCTGCATTCTCAGATTGGTGGGCATACAAATTCGAAGTCTATGACGCCATTCCTTACAACGGTGCAGTGATGCACGAGCAGGGTGTTGTCGTTTCGTTCAATAGTGACGACCGCGAACTGGCACGGCATATGAACACGGAAGCCGCCAAAGCTACCAAGTACGGAGGTGTTCCAGAGGAAGAAGCGCTGAAGTTTGTGACACTCAATCCAGCCAAGCAGTTGCGTATCGATCAGTACGTGGGATCGCTGGCTCCAGGAAAACACGCAGATTTGGTCGTTTGGAGTGGACGTCCTCTCTCTACTTTGACGCGCTGTGAGCAAACATGGATCGATGGCAAAAAATATTTTGATTTAGAAACAGAGCGGCAATTGCGAGACCGTGATGCGGATTTGAAAGCCAGACTGATTCAGAAGGTTATCAATGGCGGTCCGCCGGGTAGAAATTCGAAGAAAGACGTAGTTGCCGAGGAGGACCGCTGGGATCGATTTGATGCCTTTTGTACGGCTCATGGTTCTGCTCAGGCCGGGAATAAGCAAATGGAAACGAGCAAAAAGGGGGCTAAGTAATGAAATTCTTCACGAGCCTACTTGGTCTTTTTACGGTCAGTATTGCGGTTGCACACGATCAAATTCCCGGTGCACCTCAAACGGTGCCGATTGTCATCGAGGGAGGGACGATCCATGTCATCGACGGCCCCGATATCGAAAATGGGCAAGTGTTATTTGAGAATGGAAAGATCACTGCCGTTGGGAAGAGTCTTAAGCTTCCTGATCGCACGTTCCATGTGAATGCCAGCGGCAAGCACGTCTATCCTGGTTTGATCGAGTGCATGACCGATATTGGTTTGCGAGAAATCTCGGCAGTTGATGAAACGGATGACCGTACCGAATACGGCAGTCTCAATCCAAATGCGCGATCTTGGGTGGCAGTGAATCCTGATAGCGAGTTAATTCCGGTTGCACGGGCGGGAGGCGTACTGGTCGGTATGACCGCACCCCGAGGTCGGTACCTGCGCGGCCAATCCGCTGTGTTGTATCTGGATGGATGGACCGTGAGTGATATGGCGCTGCGAGCTCCGGCGGCGCTGTGCGTCGATTGGAGGTATCTCCATCCGCGCGACAGTGATGACAAAAAGCAAGCTGAACAGAGAGACGAAAAATGGAAGGAACTTGATGAATTGCTTGATCAGACGCGTCGCTATCGTGATGCTCGTCGCGATCGTTCCGATCAAACACAGATCAATGTTCGCCTGGAAAGTTTGCTGCCACTGGTCGACGGTAAATTGCCATTGTTAGCGGAGGCCGATTCACAGTCTGCAATTGAATCAGCTGTTGCCTATGCTCAATCACAAGGTTTAAAGCTAATCATATACGGTGGCTACGAAGCTGACGCCTGTGCGGAATTACTGAAACGTTTCAAGGTCCCTGTCATCGTGGCCGGTGTTTATCGGTTACCTCGCTATCGCGATGATCCCTACGACGCTTCGTACACTTTGCCGGAGCGACTTCGGGAAGCTGGAGTCTCATTTGCCATCGGTGGGTCGGGAACAGTATCGCCGGGTGGCGCCGCCGCGATGCGGAACTTGCCTTATCATGCCGCCTGCGCTGTTGCGTACGGTTTACCACACGACGAGGCCCTGCGGTCGATCACTTTGTCAGCCGCCGAGATCCTCGGTGTGGAGGATCGCATTGGATCAATCAAGGTTGGAAAAGACGCCTCGCTGATTATCACAGATGGTGACATTTTGGAAACGGAAAGCCATGTGACCGAAGCTTATATTCAAGGCCGCGTGGTAGATCTCGGAAGCCGGCACAAAATGCTCTACGAGAAATACCAACGAAAATATCGGCAGCGATAGTTGACTCCGTATTGCTGCCTAAGGTGGGGCAGTCTTGCGGATCGGACGTGAGCTCGTTGCGTTGGCGATCTGCTTGGGCAATTCGCAAGATGATTTTGCTGGGACTCAGTGGGGAACAACGATCCATGTCAAGAGTAATAAGACCAGCGTTGCCAAGAGCGCAAAGACACGTAGCACCCAGCGGTCCGCCAGATAAAGCGATCTATCGATTCGCATGCCTCGAGCCCACAAGACAAATGATGATCCAACCATGATTGTGAGGACGTTGATTGTGACCAACAGCAGTGGGCCAATCACGGGTGTTCCCTGGTCGCTTCGTTCAAAATAGCCAAACGCAATTTGCAAGCCCGCTGTGGAAATCGGTGGCACTAGGGCTGCTGCGATGGCCGCACCGGCGAGGGCCGACGAGAGATGAGTTCGCGTTCTTGCATAGGATGCAGCTAACCCACCCACTAGACCAACGCAAAAATCAAGAGGCGATGGTCGGCAGCGGGCCCACATCTCTGAGGTGATGTCGGGATCATAGATCAGCCAATACAACCATCCAAATAAGATGCTTGCGGTCAATGCGCCAGTGAAGCCAAGGCTGATGGTCAGCATTGCATTCTTGAATAGCGGGCGATTTCCTTGGATAAGTGCCAGGCCCGCTCCCAGAATCGGTGTCATTAACGGAGCAATGAGCATTGCTCCGATGATTACTGCGGCTGAGTTTTGAAGCAATCCGAAGGCAGCCAACATGGACGATGCCGAAATCAACCCAAGGTATTCGAGGTTGGGTTGTGAACCGATTTGCAAATCGTTGGCTAAGTCGACGCGATGCTCGCGTGACATCAACGGCACGATCGATTCGCTCCAGGATCGCAGCTTGCCAGCGAAAGATTCCATCAATGTGTCGCCGCTGTGAACCAATGCTACCGCGGGAGGCGTGGTTTGTTCTAACAACGCGATACTCGTCGCGTAGTGACGATCTGATTTGGTTGGTCCTTGGACGCCACACAAAAGCAGATCACCTGGTTCGACTGATTGAACATTGGCCGCGGTCATTACGGCAGTGGGTGCGTCGTTGGACTCGTCGTCCGAATCGAGAATCAGTGCATTGGTGGATGATTGGCCAAACATTTGCTTCGCAGCAAGATTGGTCAATTGCTCGCGGTCCTTAAAAACGCAGATCAATTGCCCCGTGGAGTTTGGCTCAGGTCCTGAACGGAGCCACATCGTTGGGTACATCGATTCTATAAACAACTGCTGCTGGAAATCAGATTCGTCTGGGTGAAACAGCATGAAGAGTTTTTCGCATTTCACCGTCCTCGCATAGGACAGAACTGCCCGCACATCATTGTCGACGATGGCCGATCGAAACTTTAGGGAGGTGTCCGAGACCTCTGCAAGTTTTCGTTTAATGTACTCTGCCAACGTCTTGCGTTCCGAATCGGCAACTACGACGTGGATCGTTGGTGATGATGTTGAACGTTCTGACATTCTTTGGCACCATCGGATGCCAACTTGGAGTTGTTTTTCATTTGCGACAATGAACACGACGGACATAGTTGGTACCCGGTTAGGTGAAAACTCAAGCGCGCTTGATTGAGTTCAATATCGATCTGATTTTCAGTGGGTTCAGAGTTGGCCTATGTAGGATCAATCGAGAGTCGATACTCCCCTTTTCGCCAATACATCTCGCCGAAGGTCGACAGGATCCGCGATTCGATCAATGTGATTTGGGAAGTTGTTTCTTGTTGGGACGATTCGGCAAACTACGGTTGGTGATGCTGTTGGCAAGACCCGACGGGTTTGGCTGAGCATGGTTTGCAATTGTCTATAAGGTCCCGCTGGTGCTGGATGTTTTGGTCACGGTTGAATGATGATTTCTTGAATCTCACAGCTGACGGCATGATATTGCACCGGCATGGTATAGCAGGTTGGGTCACTGTGTGGCGAGTGTTGATCCCGGTGATGGTTCAATATCAGACCAAGCAGTCAAGTTTCAACACTCACTGGCCTGTGTCGTGTGGATTTGGGTGCAGTTAACGCGATGTCTCGTACTGTTTGATTGCGTTTCGAATCCCCTGTCGCGTGAGTGGCGAATCGGTCGCTTCGGGATCTGGGTCCGGTTCTATTTCGACACTGTATTTTGCAGTCGCATCTACTTGTTTTTATTTGGCGATGTAGAGAGTCTGGCTGTCGAATCACACGCGAGCGATGAATTGAAATTCAAATCCGATTGTTGAAATCGGTGCGACATTATGCCGAAGCAAATTCATAATTAGAGGAACCGTGCGAATGGTCTCCTGTAACTCGCCTCGATCAATTGAAATATCGCCACGAAATTGCAAAAGCGATCAGTGCTAAAGCGACGAGATCAGCGTGTTGGATTCGGTGACTTGTTGCGGTGCGGCGAAGGTGGTCGAGCAATCGTCCGGTTGGGCAACCAAATCGGCAGTACGCCATCGGAATAAAGGCCGTGATCAGGAGTGTTGTGCAAGCCAATCCGATCGATCCCCAGCCTGCGAGTCGAAATAAATAGGCATGAAACGGCTCCCAAGTAGACAGGTCGAGACTTGGGACGATGACTAACGCTAAGTAGGCAACCACAAGCGTGATGCCTGGCAGATATCGCATCGAACGTCTCAGTCGTGCAGGGATTTCGATTCGACGTTTTGATTTGGGTGTGGGGCGGAGTAGTTGTTGAATTGCCCCGTGCGGGCAAAGGTGGTTGCAGTATGGGTTGAGCTTGGTGATTGGTGGTGTGAACAAGCTCACCGCGGCAAGCGTTGCCAGGGCTGGGGCCAGTCGCCAAGCGATCCCTTCGGCTGACCAACCAGCTACCAAGGCCAGCGAGATCAAATTGCCCGACCAGAGTCCGATGACAAGGACGACGGTTAACAACCAGCAGCGGCGTAGTTTGCCATGATGGAATCGTTTGAATCGACTGAGCGTCGTTAAAAGTAGGAGCAAGGTGATCGTTGCATAGTCGGCTGGTGTGAACCGGATTGAGGACAGGAAACCCGTTGATTCTGTTTCAGCGATTGATTGTTGCTCCTGTTGCCTCGCTGCTGCAGCGACGAGCGTGTCGGCGATCGCTTGACTGGTCATGGTAGCTCCCGAGACACCTTCTACACCGGCTTCTTGTGGAGAAAATTCACCGAGTTGTTGAGTGGTTTTGTTGCGAAAAATGCTCCAAAAACCGCGTTCCTGCCGGACATAACCCACGTAAGGTTCGTTGTCGAAGGAGGATCGAATCTTCAACGACTCGATTTGCTGATCGGGGTTCAGTTTCAGCAATAATTCCGTTGGGCCCTGATACCCAATGACTCCATCGCAAAGCGGGCCAGTTCGAATCACTTGGCCAAGGATTTTTTTGTCTTGGTCACGGACGGTTCCGGTTTTTGCATCGACGCTTGCTGCTTTTGGAAACCACGGAGTGATCTCAGCCACATTGAGTGGGTCGGCAAAAACGAGGGAGGGCCGTGCTTCACCGATACGAGCCAACACGCCTTGGGCGAGTGCTAAGGAGGTCAGCGTTGCTCCCGAGACGGCATCGATTTTGGCTTGTCGCGGCGGATCACCCCAAGACCAGCCCTCGAACTGTTCAAAAAAAGCTTTGTCTTGAGCGACCGCTTGCACATGTTCTTCGGTGTCGGCGCTCGACAAAATGGCGACTGAAGCGATTCTTAATTCAGGCGTGAGCAGGATCGAAGCCTCCGTCGGTCCGCGATAACCGATTGCATCAGTGGCAGCTGGTAACGTGCGAGCAATCCATCCCAGAGGTTCGCTATTGGGACCGGTGAGGGGCCACAATCCATTCGGGTTTGGATCTCGCCCGATGGTCGCCGAAGCCAATTGCCCGTCCTTGCCGATCAGTCGGTCGATCGGTGGAGCAACTGAGTCGTCATGAACCGTTGTTGATGCTGGCGATGGGATTAGCAACAGCAGTGTGGTGACCATCGCGACACGCACGGTGTGTACCAGTGGTGCCAGCCGCCGATTACGCTTCTGTTGGTGCAAGGTTTATTTGACCTCGATTAAACGCATCGCATCCACATGCACGGTACCGTCTGCCCCGGTTGTGCTGACTTTCACCGTGACCACTTGACCCTTGGCGAGTTCAATTTTAGTCACGGTCGCGACATCCTGTTCGTACTTCTTTCGTTGATCGATTTGATGGTGACTTGTTTGCTCATTCCATTGGACAGCAACTGGTGTGTTGGTGGCCCGGTTGGGATGCGACTGAGTGAAAAGTTGCACTGCGTAGTTACCAGGCTTTGCCGCTGTTAATTTAAACGTTGCAACGGAATTTCCGTTCGGTGATGCATACTTGTAACCGTAGCCAACATAGTTTTTTAGGCCATTTCCATCGGTCCATTTACCTTCCACCTTGGCATCATCGTCATCGACGACAGTGCCCTCCAGTTTCGCGATCTCCATCCCAGTCGGTGGTCCATAGGGTCCGGCCAATGGGAGTGCATCTTCGGGGATCACGATTCGGGCTGAGGGTGTGCTGCGGCGTGCCTTGCCGGGGAGTTCCAATAATTCCAGTAACTCCTCGAGGTGATCTTCATAGATGTCGCGAGGGTCACAATCGTGAAGGGCGCAAAGGGATGCCGCTTTGCCGACGACTTCACCCATCATTCCGCATGTCTTCATCACTCGGGTCGTGCCCAACGCTTCGTGTGTGACGCTGATACAACGTCCAGCCATGAACAGATTATTGATGTTGCGACTGTAGAAACAACGGTAAGGCACGGGATACCCGTACCTGCGATCGACTCCGCGATTGTGAACCGCAATTGATATGAACGGGTTTTCAGGGAACTTTTTTGCGTACTGTTGCTTGGGATAGTGGAGATCAATTGACCAAGTGCTCGGAACGCAGCCGTCTGGGAAATCACGTTTGTTGACGATGTCGTCTTGGTTTAACACGACATCGCCCATCAACCTTCGGCTTTCGCGCGGACCACCGACATAAGCGATCCAAGTCAAGAAAGCAGTTGCGTGATCCGCTGCACCGTCCCGGTTTTTCATCGCATTGAAGGCGCCATAAACCGCACGTAGATTCCAATCGCGGATTCCCTCAGCGTCTCCGATCGCATCTTTATCGAATCCTGATTCCCAAAACCATTGACCATGGTGGTCTCGCGGATATGGAAAATCTTCCATGGTTAGATCGAGAGCCCAGGGGGTGTTGGGGAAACCGCGAGGTGATTCACCCTCGTCCCAAGCCCACATGTTGCTCATTCCCATGCGACCATCGGGGGCCATTTCCCAATCCGCCTGAGCCCAGGTCCCAATCCACCCATGGCCGGTGCAATCCGAGAAAGCGTCGCCGATGATTCTCAGTTCAGTTCCTGTTTGAGTATCCAACGCCAAGACGGCTTTGATCCGCTGGCCGTCCATTTCGACACCATGCGCATGATGGTTCAGCAGCAGATCGATGTTCGGTTCGGATCGGACGATTGCTTCTTTTTTCGCATCACCAAACTCTTCGTAAGTTCCGGGGGACTTGGTTGCTTTGTCAGCTACCTCTTCGATGATTTCGCCAATCCTTGGAAACTTGCCGCGTCGAATATTCCCCTTGGCCCAGACGCGGACTTCGCTCGACCCATTGCCTCCCAAAACAGGGCGATCTTGGACGAGGGCAACGCGACAACCCATTCGGGCTGCTGATATGGCGGCCCCCATGCCAGCGTAGCCACCGCCAATTACTACCAAATCGTAGGGGCCACGGGTTTGTGGTCTTGCCGGTAATCCGAGTTGTTGCCGTCGCCATTGGGAGAGTACTTCTTGCGCGGGTGGCGGTGTCGCATCGAGGTCCGTGGTCAAATAGATGCAGTCGCATCGACCGTCAAACCCGGTCAAGTCTTTGAGCGTCAACTGAGTTTCACCTGTTTTCAACCGAGTGGTCCCGCCGTCATGCCAATTCCATTTTTCGCCCTTTGTTCCAAACACGGTGGTGAGTGGCTGTTCATTGATGATTAGTTGGAACTTGCCGGGCGAAGGTTTTGCACCCCAACGGGCGACCCAGTCGAAGGTTCGAACCCAGACTCGGTACGTTCCCGACTCTTTAACTTCAATGGTCGTTGCAGCATTTTTAACCGGGCGGCCCAGGCCATGAGCTAACAGGTAGGGTGAGCCCATTTGTTGAATGAACTGTGTGTCCAGTTTCCAGCCACCACGATCGGCAAAGCTTTCCGCTTCCACGAAAATTTCAGCAGCAGTGGTGGTTGCTGATTCCTGGCCAATCAGTGCGACTGCAATGAGGGCGAACGTTCTAAGTTGGTGCATGGATTCCGTTGCTGAAACGTAGGTCTGTGAAAGTGTCTTCTAGATACCATCATAGCCGCTGGCTGGCGTCATTTCGTCTGGGGCCTAAATTGGCATGGCGCGATAGTGGGCGATGACAGTCGTTACAGGCTAAGAGAGTGGTCGCAGGCCGTGGTGCTGGCGGATAGTCTGCAAAAGCTTGAATGCCGGTGGGTGAGATTTGACCAATCGCACGATTGCGGTGCCACTCATCTGCCACGGTTCGGTCAGTTGGCGAGGTTGGCCGCCGCAGGCGTGCAGATCGTTCAGCAGCAGCGCCAAGAACGGGGCCTTGTCTGGATTGGTGTCTGCCAAGCGGGTTGCTTTGCCACGCATCGATCCACTGATTCGCGTTTGTCGAAACGCTTGCTCCGGATTTGAAACTGGGCCGTCAAGGATCGAGGGGGTGCGGATCTCGACTGCTAATTTCATCCTCAGTCGTTGCAAGGCGACACCACGATTGTCGGCTTGGCTGCGCCGCTCGGTCGCTTCGGCCACGACCCCTGTCAGCTGGTGTGTCAGAAAGACACCGCTGCTTGTCTTGTTTCGATGCTGACCACCTGGTCCACTACGACGTTGGGTTCGCAGTTCGCATTGCTTCAAAAGTTGATCGGGTGGCATTAAGGTGGGATGTGGACCGTCGGCGTATTCGATTGGGTACCGAAGAGTTGCCGTTATTTCCGGTGTGTGGCCTTCAGGCGGGTTCTGCGGCTGGCTCATAGAGATGCCTTCCTGTAGCAGCCGAGTTCCAGGCTGTGGCTAGCTCGACTCGTGAAGGGATTACTTGAGGCGTGTCTCAAAGCGTCCATTGCTGTCCGCAGACCCACAACTCATGCCAGGGGTGTTGTGCTGCATCACAATTTCACCCGTTCGGGACACAGCGATCAATCCACCGACACCCGGTTTCAGGGTCTGATCCATGATCTGTGTCACTGCATCATTGATGGATCGGCCTGCATAACGCATTTGAGCGGCAACGTCATAAGCAACACTATTGCGAATGTATTCTTCGCCGACACCTGTCCCAGAGACAGCGCAGGTGTCGTTCGCAGCATACGTTCCCGCACCGATGATGGGTGAGTCTCCGATTCTGCCGGGCAACTTATTTGGGGTGCCACCAGTACTTGTGCCTGCTGCGAGATTGCCGTGTTGATCGAGCACAACACATCCAACCGTTCCTAAATAAAGGCCATCCGGATTTGCATCGGGATGCGTGCTGCTGAGGAAGTAATCGGGATCGACTAATTCTTGATTCTGGTTGGCTGCGAATTGTTCGGCCCCTTCACCAGCTAGTAGCACATGTTTGGTTTCGGTCATCACGCATTTGGCCAAGCGAATCGGGTTCTTGACATTGGTTACACCGGCGATTGCACCACAGTTTCGGGTCTTTCCATCCATGATCGATGCATCGAGTTCGGCATGGCCATCCTTTGTGAGCACCGCCCCGCGACCGGCATTGAAGGCGGGATCATCTTCCAAGACTTGAACGACGGCCTGAACCGTGTCCACTGCGGTGGCACCTTCGGCGAGCATTTCGGCCCCCTTGCGCAGTGCTTGCTCAAGCCCATTGAGACGAGCGTTTCGCTTGGCATCATCCCAGTTGGTAGGATCGCCAGCACCGCCATGGATGACGACTACCCATTTTGGCGTTTCTTCGCCGTTTACGTTTTGGATCGACATGAGCAAACCTAGCAATAGAAACCATCGGAAAAACATAGAATCTCTCACTGTAGGGCCCCGCCAATCAACGCTTGAAGTGTAGCCGCCAACGGAAATTCCAGGGATGAGGTGGCGATTTGAGTCATTAGATCGCGCTGTCGCTGATTGAGCACAACAGGGGCACCTGGTTTGGGGGCGAATTGAAGAAGTTTTTGGCCAAGAAGCATCACTAAGGCATCGATACCTACGCCGGTCATCGCACTCGTGGCGACGTCGTTTTCGGAAAGAGCTTGGCCGCTTTTGACGAGGTCTACCTTATTGAGCACCCGGATTTGTGGGACCGACGAATGAAATGACGAAAAATCGACCGGTTTTTGGGAAGTCGCATCCTCCACTTGGATGACTAAATCTGCGGAATAGGCGGCGTGGAGGGCTCTCCGCATCCCCTCCGCTTCGATCGGCTCACCGCCGTCACGGATGCCGGCAGTATCACTTAGCCTAACCGGGACGCCAGCGATGACGGTTTCGGTGTGTAAAACATCGCGAGTTGTGCCTGCTTGGTTGAACGTAATGCTTCGGTCAAAGCCGACCAACGCGTTGAGCAAACTGCTTTTTCCGACATTTGGCTTTCCGACGAGGACAATTTTCCATGGTTCAGCGATTCGCATGGTCCAATCGGCGGAGCGGAGGATTGTTTGAGCCTCCGATTTTGCGGCTGCGAGGATTTCGGGTGAAGTTGGTTGGGATTGCCACTGGAGTGCCCAATTAAGGAGTGCTCCGCGGACCTGTGCTAACGCGACTGCCGCCGTCTTTTCAGTCAGGCAGCGAGACAATACCGCTTCTGCCTCGGTAATGACGAGTGGCGATTCCGTACTGATCTCGCGAACCCGTTTGGCTCCGCATTGCTGCAGGTCCGCAAGGATTCTTTCAATCGCAGCCGTTCCGCCATGGCAGTGAATTTCCCAATGATTTGCGGTGATCGCTGTGATCACGACGGTTTCATCGGGGTGATTCGTCGTGGGTTGATTCGTCCCGAGATCTGCCTGGGTGGCATCTGGACCCGTCCAGTGACCGAGGCGAACCTGACCCACGGAGGCTGGCTGATCAACGGCCAGCCGACTGCAGCGTTTTAGGATCCGTTGGGCATCCGGTCCACGCACTGCGACAACCGCAATCGCGCTCCGCCCCGTGCCGGTCAGGCAAGTACATTGTGTGATTTGAGGAGCAATGAGCGCACGTCTTCCGGGATTGGTTTTGCTTTGGTGATCGTTTTGGGGTAAAGACATATAACAATGTTGAATAAACTACTCGATCCATCTTGTTTACTGAACTCGCACGAAACCTGTTTGATCGTTTTTGATCATGGCGAAAAAGAAGCCAAACCTGGATGCGATGAGCGACGAAGCGTTGCTCGATATGCGGATGTGCGACTTAAAGCTGACCATCCGTGATACGCCATTGGAACAGCGGATTGAACAACTTAACGGAGAATTGCTTCACCGCGGGTTGAAGTTTCGACCGCATTGTTGGCTGAGTGAGGAATGGTTTTCGCCTGACGGGATACCCGGGATCGCCATTCCGTTCTACCTCGCCCATCCCCGTTTGATGCGTTTGGAACGCAAACAATTGCTGGAGGTGGAGGGTGGAACGCAAGAATGGTGCATGAAAATCCTCCGTCATGAGGCGGGCCATGCGATTGACACGGCTTTCAGGCTGCGACGTAAAGCCAGCTATCGTAAGGTGTTCGGTAAACCATCTGCTCCCTACCCAGAGTATTATCAACCCCAGCCGTCCAGCCGCGATTACGTCCATCACCTGGAGATGTGGTACGCTCAGGCGCATCCGTTAGAGGATTTTGCCGAGACTTTTGCGGTTTGGCTCCGCCCCGGTTCGCGATGGAGAACCCGCTATCGCGATTGGCCGGCGATCAAAAAACTGCAAACAGTCGACACCTACATGAAGTCGATTAACGGGACAAAACCCCCTGTTCAATCGCGAATTACTGCTGATCCGTTATCGCGGATTCGGAAAACCTTGCGGACTCATTACGCGCGAAAGCGTGAACATTACGAGCTGGATTACCCAAGTATTTATGATAATGACCTGCGTCGTTTGTTTTCGACCGATCCTGCCCACAAGCGGAACCCGACGGCTGCCGCGTTTCTCAGCCGGGTGCGCGGCGAATTGCGTCGCTCCGTTGCCCGTTGGACCGGTGAATATTCATATTCTATCGATCAGGTGGTCCAGGAAATGATTGAACGTTGCCGAGAGCTAAAGCTGCGGGTCGGTGGACCTCAAGACGAACTGAAACGAGATGCGATGATTTTGGTGGCTGTGCGGACCACCAACTTTTTGCATGAGGGGCGTCATCGTGTGGCCGTTTAAGGTACTGAGGACGTCATGACCAAACTTCGAGTGTTAGTGCTTGTTCGAGAAGGGCATGTTCCCCCGCTGACGCTCGAGGGCGTGAGTGAGGAGGAGATCGATCCCTGGAAAGCCGAATTCGATGTTTGTGAGACGTTGCGGCGGCTAGGGCACGATGTGTTGCCACTGGGGGTCTACGACGATCTGGCACCGATCCGAGTCGCGCTACGGGACTTTCAGCCGAATATCACCTTCATGCTGTTGGAGGAATTTCACGGGGTTGTGACCTACGACTTTGCCGTGATCAGTTACTTGGAGCTAATGCAGCAACCCTACACCGGCTGTAATCCGCGCGGACTGCTATTGAGCAAGGATAAAGCTCTCTCGAAAAAAGTGATGACCTTCCATCGCATTCCTACACCTCGGTTTGCGGTGTTTCCGATTGGGCGAAAGGTGCATCGACCAAAAAAACTATCGTTTCCGCTGTTTGTCAAATCAGTGGTCGAAGATGCTTCCTTCGGTATCTCCCAAGCTTCGATCGTGCATAACGACCAAGCCTTGGCGGATCGAGTTAAGTTTGTGCACGAAAAAACGAATGATGATGCCATTGCCGAACAGTACATTGAAGGTCGTGAAATTTATGTTGGTGTACTCGGCAATACACGACTGACGACCTTTCCCGCCTGGGAAATGAGTTTTGAAAAAATGCCTGATGACGTAGCGCGGATTGCTACCAGTCGCGTCAAATGGGATCGCAAGTATCAGATCAAGCACGGCATCACAACACACGCCGCGAAGGATCTAGACGAGGCCACGCAAGAACGCGTCAGTCGATTGTGCAAACGCGTCTATCGCGCCTTGAGTATGAGTGGCTACGGTCGCATGGATCTCCGTATGACTGATTCAGGAGAGATTTATGTCATTGAAGCCAACGCCAATCCGAACATTGAATACGGAGAAGACTTTGCGGAGTCAGCCGAATCGGTGGGGCTCTCGTACGAAGCTGTGCTGCAGCGGATTCTAAACCTGGGCTTGAGCTACAAAGCAGCATGGATGGCAGTCTAAGAATATGACGCATGCAGATTCTTTCTCGCTACCAAATGATCCATCACCGATGCACGGCATCATCGTGCCATTAGTGACCCCATTATCGCACCGAGATGCGATTGATGTGCCGGGAATGGAGCGCCTATTGGATCACGTGATCGGTGGTGGAATACATGGCATTTTTATTCTGGGTACGACGGGTGAAGCCCCAAGTTTGAGTTACCGACTGAGGCGTGAGTACATCAAGTTGGTATGCCAGTATGTGGGGGATCGAGTGCCGGTCATGGTGGGAGTGACCGATACATCGTTCGTTGAAACGATTGAACTGGCCGGTGTTGCCGAACAGGCGGGGGCGCATGCTGCAGTTCTGTCTACACCGTACTATTTTCCCGCTGGCCAAACAGAATTGGTTCGCTACATCGGTCAGGTCGTTGAACACCTGCCAGGGGAATTGCCCCTGATGCTTTACAACATGCCCAGCTTGACAAAGGTGTGGTTTGAGATCGATACGTTGCGGAGGTTGGCTGATATGCGGCGAATCGTCGGAGTCAAAGATAGCAGCGGTGATTTGAAATATTTCCGAGACTTGATTTCATTAAAAACAACCCGCCCCGATTGGTCAGTCTTGATTGGGCCAGAGCATTTGATGGCGGAAGCCGTACAGATAGGTGGTGATGGCGGCGTCAACGGCGGTGCCAATGTTTATCCAGAGCTCTTCACCCAGCTCTATGAGGCAGTCGTTGCGAATCAATCTGGCCAAGTCGAGGTATTGAGCCAGCGTGTCGACCGTTTGCAGCAAATCTACACCGTCGGTAAGTACGCCAGTCGCTTTATAAAGGCGACAAAATGCGCGTTGTCGATCCGCGGAATCTGCAATGATGCAATGGCCGAACCCTTCAACCATTTCTTGCCTCCCGAACGCGCACGCGTTGAGCAGATTCTCGCTCGAATGGATTGAACAGCTTGTCAAAATAATTGGCAGATGGGGCGTGGTCCGCCGGATCTTCAAGCAGTGGGATCTTCAAACAGTTGCCGCCAGCTTTGCAACATGCGACGCCCTAATCTCGAACGCCCTGGGGGATTTTATCTGCGGAATCTTGCCCAGAGCATGTTGCCTGTTGATCTACCGATTGCCTTCTTGTTCGTGAAACGTGTTTTGAGGATTACGTTCCCGAGCGCCGGATAAGGATGCCGCACCAGGCTTATTTAGTTTTGTCAGTAGTGCGATTCAAATACAGGTTGACATCGTGTGTGGCGCGGCCGCCCGTCAGAATGTCGATTCTGCCATCACCATCGAAATCGGCACAGTGGATGTCTTCGCAGGCGACAGGTTGGTCGAGCATTTGCCGTATCCAATTTTGCCCCTCAGCGTCCTGGGAGCGATAGAGATAGACTGCAGGCGATTCACCAGCAGCTTTTTTTTCCCGATGAGCGGCAATCACTTCGTCTCGGCCGTCGCCGTCGAGGTCGGCACACCAAATCGCGTGTCCTTGTTTAAATGTGTCATCGAGAACAACGCGTTTCATGTTGTTGTCAATTTTCTCACCGACGTAAACAACGACTTGGTTGCCGTGCATTGGTTCGATTGTTGCCAGTAGTTGGCGGCCACCAAGTTTTCCGTTCTTGACTTCACCCGCTCCCCGTTGCGCGGGAACTTCGCTTTCTGCACCTGCGGAAATCCGCTGCAACGAAAAACTCTTCTCGTTCCGGGTGATTCGTGTTAGCCCCTCTTGGCTGGCAACTAATGTTTCCTCTGGATTGGTCCCATCAGCTATGTGCCAGTGGTTGTGGGCTCGATTCAATGATCCATCGACGACGATAGGCTTCCAGGCTTCATTCGTTGGATTGTCGGGAATGGGAAAAGCGAGCAACCGGATTCCGTTTCCGGTAGTTGCATTCAACGGTGTGACAATCAATTGGTCTCGGCCTTGTCCCAACACATCAGCCATCCGCATGCGGTGGGTCCAGGCTTCTGCAGCAATGGAATGAACCTGCCAGGGATCATTCAGGGTATTGCCCCGTCGCATCCAATGGAGTGTTCCACCATTCCGAGGCCAGCCAGCACCAAAGGCAAAATCGACCTTTCCATCCCTGTCGATGTCTGCCGGCACAATGCAGACGTGATCCGTTGGCACTGCGTCGGAAATCATCGTGTGCTTTTTCCAATCTGGGTTTCTGAACCAGAATGCTTCGCGTTCGCTGATCGCGACGGCGTCCAAACGCGAATCACCATCGACATCCGCCGAGGTAACGGCATAGCAAACCTTTCCAATCTGTGGATCGAGCACCACTTTTTCGAAGGCAAGTTCCTGCGCGAGGCAGTTTCCGTTCGCCAAGAAAACCCAACCTAAACAGCCGGCGACGATTTTGAGAGCAACGTTCGACATGGTCCAATACCTGAAGCGAGGGTTTGTAAATCCGCGTCAAGTGTAACCGTTGGACATTAAAAATGCTGAGGCATGAAAAAACCCGCTGACGGATAAACCATCAGCGGGTCCAATGAAGATCAGACTTCGTTTTGGGGTTTAGGGAGTGGTGACCTCACCGAACTCCGTTTCCTTGCCCAGCAGCATCATCAACGGCGAGGCTGCCGACGCTGCGCTGTAGGTGTAACCCGCTTCTAACGCCCGGTCGATTCGTTCCTTGACCTCGGTCAGATGAGCATTGGTGTACGCGTCCATCTTCTTGCCGCATCGCTCCAGGGAGGATGCGATTCGGCTAGATAGCGTTCGTAGCTCGGCTCGCGCCAAGTTACTGATCGGCTTATAAGCGGCCGTGTCGTCAGACGCTTGTAACACCAGATCAAGCAACCGTTGCGTGTGCTCACGTTGGAGGTTGCGTCGCAAAGATGAGATCATTGGCTGACGGTCGTTGCGATCTGCTGGACATTCTTGATCCAATTCGGACCAAACTGCCTTGTTTACTTCGCCCAGTAATTCAGGCAATGTCAGCGTATCTTCCGTTGCCGGGAGTCGCAATTCGTTGTCATAAACTCGGCGAAGCGTGGTGGGATTCATCAGCATCGTCAGAGCCGATGCTTGGACACCAAGGATCCGGTCATGAATCGGCCAAGTTGCTTCGTTGGACATTGAACCCCGTCCGCCACCATCGAGCCATTTGTCAGTCGACATTCGCTCCAGCAATTTGGGAGTCAAGCCATAGGAGTCGTCATTGAAAGCTGTCGCGATCACGAACTTCAATGCAGCTCGCTGTTGCTCAGCAGGCACTACTTCGACAGGTGGTCGGTCACCAGGGTCACCTTTCTTGTCGCGGTTAACAAATGCCCCGCCGATCCAGTTCGCCATCATGCTCGTCGCACGTGTCTGCAGGCTGAGGGTAAGTTCATAGCCGCGTCGAGCCTTTGCCCAACTGTCACCATCTTTCACGAACTTCTCAAGAATGCGATCGCGATAGACTTTCACCAGTTTCATCTGCTCTTCACAATAATCGAGCGGATCTTTGGTGAAGTCATAGCGACGGGCCAAGGGGTCTGGGCCAGACGTATCCTCGTCGGTTGCATATTGCAGTTCTGGCTCGCTACAGCGTTTCAGAAGTTCAGGCAACGATTTCTCATCCATGGTGTACCCATACTCGATTGCCCAAAAATCATAAGGGCCGATGTCGATCATGGCGTAGTCGCCTTGAATCTCACCCGCTTCAAGGCGGTAGTTGATTGGCGTGTAGTCCATTACCGAAGCGGTGAAGGTTTTCTTACCTTTGACTTCTTCGCTGTTGATTTCGTCGAGAGTGTAAAGCCCAGATGCTTTGAAGTTGTGCCGCAAGCCGAGCGTGTGCCCGACTTCGTGGGCGACCAAGTCGGCCAACAGCGGTCCAACGAACCATTCAGGCATGCCATCTAGCAAGTCGCCTTTCTCTGCTGCTTTTTTGGCTTCTGCTTTTTCTGCGTCGGCCTTCTTTTTCTCTTCGTCCTCTTCAGCGTCGTCCTTGTCTTTAGCGTCCTTGTCTTCGCCTTCCTCTTCGTCGTCCTCGTCTTCAGCGTCGTCGTCTTTGTCGTCGCCTTCTTCCTCGTCGTCATCATCTTCGGCTAACAGCGTTAGCGCCCAATTCATGCGTGTCAGGGCAAGGTCAAGACTGCGGCCGCTGGCGGCCATGCACAAGCCATTTTTTTGGCTGATATGGCCGTAGAGGCCATCGTATTCATCATCGCCTAACAGCGAAGCGTCGGCTTGAGCCATGTTGAAGCCAGCCATGGGCTTCTGAGCTTCGCGGGCGAATTTCGCTCGCAAGTAGTTCGCTTTCTCAGGTGGAGCCAATCGAACGCGGGGATCCCAGCGAGGATTTCGGCCGAGCCATGCGAGCGTCTCAGGTGACATGCCTTCCATCGCTAGCTTTGGCATCAAGTCTTCGAAGTTGAAGTTGAAGTGGCGAATCCAACCATCGGTAAGGATGATGTCGGCATCGAGAATCTCACCCGTTGAAGGGTGAACCCGACTCGGGCCAATTGCCGTGCCAATGTCGTTATTGAGCCAACGTAGGAAATTGTAACGGACGTCCTCTGGATCTTTTTCCATGTGGGCACCGCTAACGGCGTCCTGATATTCGATCACGATCGCATCGTCGATTCCAACCTTTCGGAATGCTTTATTCCAGTAGTCGATGCCAGCCTTGATCCAGCGGCGATATCGAACGGGAGCGGTGTGCTCCACATAAAACCGGATCGGTTCCTTTGGCGGGCTTAGCTTGAGTTTGGGATCGCGCTTTTCTAACCGCCATCGGTTGATGTATCGGACACGCGTTTCGTCATCCGTGTATTTGCTTAGGTCCGAATAAGCGGTGGTGAAATAACCAACACGCTCGTCAGCTTTGCGAGGCTTGAATCCGGAGGTCGGCGAAGGAACTTCGCTGAAAGAATAATGCAGCGTCTGGAAACGATTCTCCCGACCGACAATCTCGAAGGCGACTTCCACGTTCTGAGGAAATACTTTAGCCGAAGCAATTTTCTTGATTCTCGAATTGCTGACGCGGACCGAAGGGCCGAAGAAAGTGCTGGCGCTGCCAAGCAACAATGCATCGAGATCAACCACGGGACCGCCAGTTGGGCCAATCGCGACGATTGGGATATCCAGCAAGACGCGGTCGGTGAACAATCGCTTGACCGATGCCCGACTCTCG
This sequence comes from Rubripirellula sp., assembly GCA_029213145.1. Lineage (GTDB taxonomy): Bacteria > Planctomycetota > Planctomycetia > Pirellulales > Pirellulaceae > Rubripirellula. The sequence goes on from JARGNK010000003.1 coordinate 92,009, forward strand.
GCGTCTCCGGTTGCCCGAACTTCCAGGTTGGGGGCAATCAACGCAAGTCGGTCATCGTAGCGACGCCATTGGACGACCCATTCACCAGATTGCAAACCGGCATAACGGTCACCGCTGCTGAGAGTGAGTGCGATGAAGTAGTTCTTGCCCGTGAAGTTTTTGGGTAACTCCGCGAGCAACTGCGAATCTTTGGATCGCTTCCAAAGATTGAAAAGACCTTTCGGGTTGTTCTGATCAGATACCGGCAGCTTTGTGTAGCCTTCGGACACTTTGTCAAAAGGCGGCATGTCGGCTTGGACCCCTGACAGAAGCGTCAAGGCGCCAAGAAGGGCGATACAAGGGGCGTATTTCATTCCATGCACTCGTTGAAAAAGGAGTTGAATCCTTGGAAGGTTAGGTCACAGCGGCTTCGCGAATGCCGGGCAATGTCCGGATTCATCACGAACCAGAGGATGGCTCGACAGATCGCAAAGCTTGCAACAGGGCGATGCAAAACAGGCTGAACAACCCGGACCTGGGGAGGTTCCAGTGGGCTCTACCTCCGTATCAACGGATTAACCGACCAAGCAGTTCGCCTGCTGTCGCCGGTTTATTCGGTAAAGTCAGCCAAATCCAAGCACCCCTACTTTACCCTGCCTGTCCAGGATTGTCTCCGTTTTCATCGATATCCCGCCGTTTTGAGGGCAATTGACCCTGTTGGCCGTGATGTGGTCGAGAGATTGACGGTTCTCCCCAGGAGACCGACAATTTACCTGTCGCCGACTAAAATCCACGTGCCAACCCGCGAAAGATCCGAATGAATCCGCTGCAACAGCAAGATCCCGAAATTTGGGAAGCCATTGAGGCAGAAGCCCGGCGTCAGCAAGACGGGCTCGAAATGATTGCGAGTGAGAATTACACGAGCTTGGCCATCATGCAGGCTGCGGGCAGTGTGCTGACCAATAAATACGCCGAGGGCTACCCAGGCCGGAGGTACTACGGGGGGTGTGAGCACGTCGATGTGGTGGAGGAATTGGCGATCGAGCGGGCGAAGAAGCTGTTCGGAGCCGAAGCCGCCAACGTGCAGCCGCACAGTGGTTCACAGGCCAATACCGCGGTCTATCTCAGCTGCTTGGAACCGGGTGACCACGTTTTGGGGCTCGATTTAGCCCAAGGTGGCCATCTGACCCACGGAATGAAATTGAATATCAGTGGGAGGCTCTACAACTTCCAAAGTTATGGGGTCGATCGTGAAACGCACCGGCTCGATTTTGATCAGATTGCCAAGTTGGCTCGCGAGCACAAGCCGAAGCTAATTGTGGCCGGAGCCAGTGCCTATCCACGTGAGATTCCTCACGCAAAGTTCGCTGAGATCGCCGAAGAGGTTGGCGCCCTGCTGCTGGTCGACATGGCTCATTACGCAGGATTGGTAGCTGCTGGCATTCACAACAGCCCGGTTCCCTTCGCGGACTACGTCACCACGACAACGCACAAAACACTTCGGGGACCTCGCAGCGGACTAATTCTCTGCAAGCAGGAACACCTCAAACTGGTCAATCGCAATGTCTTTCCAGGCACGCAGGGTGGACCACTGATGCACGTGATCGCTGCAAAAGCGATTTGTTTCGCTGAGGCGATGGCGGTGGATTTTAAAGCATACGGAAAAGCCGTGGTTGAAAATGCACAGTCGCTTGCTGAAGCATTGATGGCGGCCGGTTTGCCTTTGGTGAGTGGCGGTACCGACAATCACTTGATGCTGGTCGATGTGACCGCCGTTGGTCTGGGTGGTAAGAAGGCAGAGGCTGTCTTGGATCAATGTGGAATCACCGTCAACATGAATATGATTCCCTTCGATACACGCAAGCCAATGGATCCATCAGGGATCCGTATCGGCACCCCCGCGTTGACCACCCGTGGTATGGGCGCCGAGGAGATGAAGAGGGTCGCCGGCTGGATCCATCAAGCGCTCGCAAACGCCGATGATGCTGACCTGCATGCTCGAATTCGAGACGACGTTCGAGAGCTTGGTGAACATTTTCCCGTGCCAGCCGGGCGCACCGCAGCAGTTGAGCCAGTTTGAATGACCTGATGGTCACCCCAATGGGATTTTTCTGAACACTCGAAGGCACTTTTGTTCCATGCATCGAATCCTGATAGCCGACGACAACGATGCCAACCGCGAGCTGTTAGAGGCTTACTTGGTCAACATCGACTGTGAGCTTGAGACCGCGGTCGATGGCGATGACACCATCGCGAAGGTGCATTCTTTTCAGCCCGACCTGGTGTTGCTCGATGTCATGATGCCCAAACGGAGCGGATTTGAGGTCTGCAAGCAACTCAAAGACGATCCCGAAACCAAGCGGGTGATGGTGTTGATGGTCACCGCTCTGAGTGAGTTGGGTGACATTGAACGTGCGGTCGCTTCAGGGACCGACGATTTTCTCAGTAAACCGGTTAACAAAATTGAGCTTCTGAAACGTGTCGACACGATGTTGAAGTTCAAAGGAACCGTTGATGAGTTGGAACGCCTTCGCCGTTATATCGAAGAGATGGAAGACGAGCATGGCAAAAAAACGAATGCCGCGAGCGAGTAGCATCCTCCGGAAATAGCATCCTCCGGAAAGCTGATTCGCAAGAAGCGAATCCTCCATCGAAGTCACCGAAGTCACCGCATCAGGCGGTCCTTCTTGGCTAGACGAGAGAAGGCGTGGCGAATCTAGGTTCGATGAAGTATCCATGCCGCTAATCTCTTGATTCCAATCTGTTAGCACCCCGTTTTATTGCTTGCCGACGGTTGCCTGTGACCAGGCTCTTCTTCCCAGCTCGGGCATCTTGCCGCCGTATTGCTTCGAGCCAACCAAGCCCGATATCGAGTGTGTTGTCAGCTTTGGGGCGGGGCGGACTAGCCGCTGATGAGTTGGGAGCTTCTCTGCATCCCTCAAAATCTTTGCATCAGGAATCTGGGCGTCCTGCATTGAGAACTTCCTGCTCGGTGCGATTGGCGAGCCTGGTGGCTGGCGTGATCGTCGCCGACTTCTCAACAAAGAGTTTGTGCTATCTCACGTTCGTCTGAATGGAGGAACCTCGCCGTCTCTGGGCACGCATCGGCCGTCAAGACGACCCTTGTTGATCGCTTGTTGGCCGCAGCAGGAGCATTGCACGGCGCGCCGAACGTCGCAGATCAAACAAGCATTTGCGATCTTGATGAGGAAGAGAAAACGCACGGGCACTCCATTGAATCCGCCGTGGTTCATTTGCGACATGGTCAGGCAAACTTCAATTTCATTGATACCCCCGGATACTCGGACTTTATCGGCGGGATGATTGGTGCGATGGCGGCTGTCGATTGTGCGGTAATTTGCATCAATGCCCATGCAGGGATTCAGCTCAATACTCGGTGTGCAATGAAGGAAGCCGAGCAGGCAGGCATCCCGCGCATGATCATGATCACCAAAATGGATGATCCACAAGCTGATTACAAAGCCATTTTGGGAATGTGTCGGGACACTTGGGGTAACGGAGTGGTGCCCCTTCAGGTACCGCTTGGTGAAGGCAGTTCTTTAAGGGATGTTGCTTGCGCTATCGATTTGCAATTCGAGGCGAGAGATGCCGCCATGAACTTGGTCCACGCACATGAGCAACTGGTTGAGAAGTTGGTGGATACCGACGAGACGTTGATGGAGCAATATTTTGAGGGTGTGATGCCCGACGCCGACGAGTTGAGGCGTCTGCTGAAGCAGGTCATTGCAGCCGGCGCGGTGATTCCAGTCTTGTGTTCCTCGGCGACCACTGGTGTTGGCCTCCTGCCGTTACTGGATACTTTGGTGGATGTCGCGCCAAAGCCAGCGGAGGTAGTGCGCCAATTCCTGTCTGCCGATGGTGAAATCGTCACCATTGACCAAGCCGCGGATGGGCCCGTCGCTGCTCCGGTGTTTCAAGTCAGGGTCGATCCCTTTGTGCAAAAACTTAGCTACATCCGAATTTTCAGCGGGACGTTGTGCAAGGATCAGTCAATCCATATCAGCGGGGTTCGCAAGGAGGTCAAGCTCCATCCGCTCCTGCGATTGCAGGGAGAACAAACCAAGCCAATCGATTCAGCATCAGCGGGAGAGATTGTGGCCGTCGCCAAAATGGAAGACCTACATGTTGGTTCTTCGCTTGGTGATTTGGAATTACCGCCGATCGCATTTCCAGAGCCAATGGTGGGTTTGGCAATCTCGCCAACGAAACGTGGTGATGAGATAAGTTGTCTGCTTCGATGCACAAATTGACTGAAGAGGATCCAACGCTCAAGCTATCGCGTGATCCACAGACCAGCGAAATGGTGATGACGGGGACGAGCGAATTACATCTGCAAATGCTGCGTGAACGTCTGTTGCGCCGCGACAAAATCGAAGTTGCCACACATGAGCCGCGGATTCCCTATCGCGAGACCATTACACAGGCCGCGGAGGGAAGCTATCGCCACAAAAAACAAAGTGGTGGCCGTGGGTAATTTGGTGAGGTCCACATTCGCATGTTGCCGTTGCCGCGAGGGACAGAGATCGAATCATTTGCAACGAAAGATCGGTTCCCCTCGATGAAATCAGATCACTACCATACGGAGTCCAACTTTTTGTGGGTCGATTCGATTGTGGGTGGTGTGATTCCGGGTAATTTTATGCCCGTGATTGAGAAGGGTTTTCTAGAGAGGCTATCCTGCGGTGTGATTGCGGGCTACCCGATCCAGGATGTCGCAGTCGAGGTGTTCTTTGGCAAGCATCATCCGGTTGACAGTAGTGAAGCCGCCTTCAAGATGGCTGGCAGCTTGGTTTTTCGAGAGGTCTTTAAACAGGCTCGACCAGCTCTGCTGGAACCTGTCGTCCAGATGCTGGTGACAACGCCAGAGACGCACGTTGGCGACATCTTCAGTGATCTGAGTGGTCTGAGTGGTCTGAGTGGTCTGAGTGGTCTGAGTGGTCTGAGTGGTCGAGGTGGCCGCGTGTTGGGCAGCGAAGCGGTCGGAGGTGGAATGCAGTCAATCGATTGTGAAGTGCCAATTCGCGCTGTTGGTCACTACAGTCTTGCTTTGTCGAGCATGACCGCCGGTCAAGGGAGCTACACTCTCAGTTTCAGCCACTATGAAACGGTGGCCGGTGAGGTTCAAAAGCAGTTGATGAATCCAGTCACCAACGAGGAAGAAAAGGCTGCTATGTGAAACGATCGTAACGAACGCCCGCGGGTCTACTCGCCAATCTCGGTTGGTTGGCTTGGTGGCTGTTGTTGATCAATTTCTAGAATTGTACGAATCACATCGATCAGTTGATCGAGGCGAAAAGGCTTGAACAGGACACATTTGGGATGCAGACCCGCCTGCCTCGCTTTGACGATTGAGTGACCGGGATCGTATCCGAATCCAGTCATCAGAACCATCGGCACCCGTTCCATGATTTCGCCGAGTCTTCGCATTAACTGATACCCGCTGTAATCGGGTAGTCGGATGTCACTGATGATCACGTCATAGCTGTCGGCACCACCGCTGCCGCGAACCATCAGCACCGCTTCATCACCTTTGTGAGCGGTTTCTACAACGCAGCCATATTTCTCGAGCAGCTGGTGGGCATCCTCCCGAACCTGTCCATCGGCATCGACAACCAAGATACGTTTGCCGCGCAGCATCGCGTGTTGCGGAGATTGGACACCTGCTGGCACTGCTTCAAGCGGCGTCATCTTTTGCCCAATTTGCTGGATCGTTTGTTTGATGTCCCTCGCATTCTGGAGAATTCTTCGTAGGCGATCCACGACTTCTGGACTGTGGCCGATGTAGCCCTCCATTACGTTGACTGCATCATTCAAAATCTCGTCGACCGGCAAGGCGACGGCGCTGTGGATGGCATCGCAGCTCTGTTGGGCCGTATTCGCCTTTTGAGCAACGAGTAACTCCAACGTGTTCAGCGCGAAGGCGACGTCGCGAGCAAAAATTTCTAGAAACTGTAAATCACTATCACTGAATGCACTTGGATCAGGGCTTTCGACATTGATGGTCCCCAAAACTTGGTCGTGGAGTATCAGCGGTGCTGTGATGGAACTTTTTGAGTTGTTGGCACCTGGGATAAACAACGGATCGTTTTCCACATCTTGGCAAACGTAACTCATCCCGCTGGCAGCGACATAGCCCGTGATGCCGTTTCCCTGCGGGTGAGCATAGAGTTGCCGGTCTGCCGCGTCTTGATCGATCCCAACACTCAGCAGGGGCACGAGATTGCCGGTTGTGTGTTCAAGCAAGCGAATCTCAATGACTTCGAAATTCAGTAAATCGTTCAGGTAGTGCCGAATGTTCTCTTTCAACAAATCAATTCGCTCATCCACTTCCATCATGAAGATTTCAGTGGGCCGCAGATCGGCTAATTCTCGGCCCGCGTGATGAATGGCCGCCAATTTTTGTTGTTGAAGAATCTCGTCGGTGATGTCACTGACCGTGACAATCAATTGACGGGAGTAGTTGGGTTGGACAATCGGCGCCGCGTGGACTTGGTAGTAGCGATTCCCGTCCGTTTGAAGCGTGCTGGTGGATTCTTCCCCGGTGGCCAGCGCCGTGTGAAAGGGGCAGAAATCTGGACCCATGATTTCTGGATTGGCGAGCAATTCATAGAAGTTGACACCCGTAACTTCGTCTTCCGGGCGACCCGACCAATGGGCGAGTCGACGATTCGCCCACAGTACTCGGACATCTGAATCGAGCAGGGCGACGCCTTCAGGCATATCGCGAAGCATACTCGCGCTCTGGGCGATGCCTCTCAGTTCGGTCAACTGGGGGAACTGATCGCGAGCAATCCAGACTCCGTTGACCGATGGCTCGCTAAGTTCGTCAACGACCGCGACCGAGGTATCAACCAGAATGACCTGATCTGGATCGACATCGGCTGGCAACGTTTCCAGGTCACCGACGCAAATCAAGCGTCGTGGCTCGCTAGTCGATTTCGTTGCCTCTGGTGATCGACTCATCGATCCTCCCTCGCCAACAGCCCGCGTCTTTTTGATGTGGACGCCGCATCCGGTTTCCAATCTCGGGAGGCGGAATTCACTGCTTGTCCTACCCCACTCGAATCATACGGAACAGAAACCGATTTGTCATTGGTCCCTCAACAAGGCAATTCGCTGACGGTCGGCGGATTTTGCAGCTAAAGGTCCGATTTGGCTGGTTCCCGTACCTGCGTTGGCTATCGGCTAGATGGCATCGCAAACTTTGGCCTCAGATAGCGAAGAAGCTCGCTAGAACCGAATCAACCTGGTTCTGATCCTCTCGGGATAACAATCACCGCCCCACCGGCAGCCAAAACTGGAACCTACGCCGATTGCACCAATTGATCGGAGGTTTGGAGTTCCTGCGTTTTGGAGAAAGGCCACCACACAAAGTTGGATTTGATGATTCACCAAGTGACCCCTCGATGCCCGCAGGCTGAGGGCGAAGCACGGGTGTCAAGATGGCAAGGGCGGACCCCCACGCGGTACCAAAGCCGGTACCGGGTCACCAAAAAACGGTTCAGCTGTCAAGCGGAAGCGGCACCCGTCGATCCCGTTGGCCACCCCCGCTGACTGCTGGACCACGGTGCCAGTTAAATCGATTCTCCGATCACCCAGGCCGCATTGGTGGTTTGGTGGCCCATCTTATTCTATGAAAATCACTGGGAAAGCGGGTTGATTTTAACGGTAATGGTTGATCAGTCCGGGAACGGGTATTAGATTCTTGTGAGATCACCAAGACGGCCTATTTTACGCAGCCGTTAGCCGTTACCTCGTCCATCCATCTTTGAGCCTCGCAAGCTGTGAGACACATCCCCGGAGTATTTTTCATGAGAGCACATCTTTTACAGGCATTTCTTGGGCTCAGCGCAGCATTGCTGCTGTCTGCTGATGTCCAAGCTGGCTGTGGCAAATGTAGCGGCTGTGCAACTAGCGCACCCTGCGTTTCCGCAGGCAGCGTTGGCGCCGCAGGTTCTTCTAGCGGCGAGATCGTCGGATACGAAGAGCGGACCGTCATGCGGTCGCAGTACGTGACCGAGACCCGAGAGGTCCCCCGCACGACTTATCAGCGAGAGACCCGCACTCGTATGCGAACGGTCTGCCGACAGGTCGCAAAGGTTGAAACCAAGGAACAGACGTACACCGTTATGGTTCCAAAAACGGAAACCCACACCGAGACCTACAAAGTCCAAGTATGTGTTCCTTACGAGGAAGAGGAAGAGTACACCGTCAAGGTTCCTGTAACGACTGAAGTCGAGCAGGAATACCAAGTCAGCGTGCCATACACCGAGCAAGTTGAGCAAACCTACACGGTTTGTGTGCCAGTGAAAGAGGACGTAACCCAGACTTATACAGTTTGCGTTCCTTACACCGAGCAAGAAACTTACAAGGTGATGGTTCCCTACACCGAGCAAGTTGAGCAGTCATACGACGTTCGTGTTCCGGTTCGGAAGACCAAAATGGTCGACTATCAAGTTTGTGTTCCTTACACCGAGAACATCGAGAAGTCCTATCAGGTCCGAGTTCCGAAGACGGTTACAGAGACTCGTGAATACCGAGTTTGTGTTCCTTACAGCGAAACGGTTACTCAAGAGTACACCACCATGGTTCCTTATCAGGAAACCATGACTCAAACCTACAAGGTCAACGTTCCTTACACTGAGGAAATTGAGCAGACTTACACCGTGCAAGTTCCTTACACCGAGGAAGTTGAACAGACCTACACTGTGCAAGTGCCTTACACGGAAGACGTCGAGCAGACTTACACCGAGTGTGTTCCTGTGACTGAGACCAAAGAAGGAACCCGTACGGTCACCAAGTGTGTGCCCGTCACCACGATGAAAACCGTGACCCGTGATATGGGCAAGTACGAGTGCCAAGCTGTCGAAGTTCCATGTGGCAGTGCTGCTTGCGGATGCCCAACTTCCGACTGTGGCGGATGCGGAGATGGCTGCGGTGGTGGAACACGAACCGTCTATCGACGCGTTTATGTTCCAAACATGGTTTCTGAAGAGGTGCCTTGCACGACTTATGAGCGTCAAACCTCCGAGGTACCTTACACCTACACCGTCACCAATTGGGTCAAAGAGACTCGTACTCGAACGGTTCAGGTTCAAAAGTGCCGCGCAGAGGAGCGGACTCGCACCATCACCGTCACCAAGTGCCGGCCAGAAGAGCGAACCCGCGTTGTCAAAGTGCAGAAGTGCCGCACTGAAGACCGAACTCGTGAGTGCACCGTGACGAAGTATCGTCCTGAGACTCGCACCCGCGAAGTTGCTGTTCGCAAGACCCGCTGGGAAAATCGCACCTGCGAAGTGCCAGTTCGCGTTTGGGAAACCGAAACACGAACTTGTACTGTTCCTGTTCGAAAGACTCGTATGGAAACGCGAAGCCGGGAAGTAGCGTATTGCGAATGGGCCACCGAGACGAAGACTCGCATGGTCACTCTTTGCAAGCACCGCGAAGAAGAGCGAACTCGTGACATCACCAAGTATCGCACCGAAGAGCGAACTCGGACTGTCCCTGTCACCAAAATGGTGAACGAGACTCGCACCCGCATGGTTCCTGTCTGTAAGACACGAATGGAAACACGCAAGCGAATGGTTTCACAGACCAGCTACAACACGGAAACTCGAACCCGAACCGTGAAGAAGCAGCGAATGGAAACTCAAGAACGCACCCGCGAAGTTGAGACCACCACCTGTGAGCCAGAAGAGCGAACCCGAACCTACGACGTCACCACCTACGAGACGGTGAAGGAAGAGGTACCTGAGGAGTACACTGTTTGTGTTCCTGTCCAGACAATGGAAACGGTAGAAGTTCGCGTCTGCAAGCCAGTTGCAACGACTGTCAAAGTCCCTGTCTACGGCCCAGCTGCTGACTGCTGCAAGTAGGTTGTTGCGAATCCCTGCTCCAACGGGAGCAGGAGCAAATTACAAAACCTCGGAGAGTTTGACTCTTCGGGGTTTTTTTTTGGACGATGCTGTAGGTGTCCTGATCTTGCTGCGTTCTATCGAATTCATGACGGCTGTTCCGGAATGCACCAGGGGTGCCAAGCTGTGATCAGCCTGACTTCGCCGTGGGGCAGCCAGCGTCAGTTCATCCGCTGCGGCGGTCAATGACTGGGAGGTTCGAATGCTTGTCATTGGGGAATGGTTTCGACTGGTGTTTCATTTGATCGTGCTGTTGATCAAAGGCGTGTGATCGTTAAACGGTGTGGGGCAGGAAGAGGCGTGGGGCAGGAAGAGGCGTGGGGCAGGA
>JARGNK010000003.1:102350-110860 GCA_029213145.1 Rubripirellula sp.
GTGGGGCAGGAAGAGGCGTGGGGCAGGAAGAGGCGTGGGGCAGGATGACGGGCGGTGAGTGATCCATTTTGATCATCTTCGGGTCCGGCCATGTTTCAGTATTTTGGTCAATTCCTGTGAGCCCCGGATTCATCGTCTAAGTGTGGGCTGAGGATGTTTCGCCTTCCCGTTGCTCCGTTGCTCCAGTGCTCCAGTGCTCCAGTGCTCCAGTGCTCCAGTGCCGTATTTCTCCCAGCCCTCGATTCCCAGATCAAACGGCGATTCAATCTTGCGATGGTTTTGGCAGCGTTGTGATACTTGGGGCGACGTCTTGCCAGTTCCAGCAGGTTGCGCCTAAAGCCGCTTCAAAATGGGGATTGTCAGGGAAGATGTGGTGGTTCGATACGGCGTTACAATGGCGACTTACTGGTGCGTTTGAGGAGATGATCTGTGCAGTATGTTGACGTCAAAATCCATGACAATGTTGCCACTTTGTTGATGGATCGGCCTGCCAATCGCAATGCATTGAACCCGCAACTTTTGGCTGATTTGTCGACCGCTTTTTCGGATGTTCATCAAGAGAAACGAGTGCAGGCCGTTGTTCTCACGGGGGGCGGTGATCACTTTTGTTCGGGTTTGGATTTGAAAACGTTGGGGGAGATTTCGGATCTGCCCGATAGCGAGTCCTTACCGGAATGGTTTTCAGCTTGGCGTCAGTTGACGGAACTCTTGGAGCAAATGCTACGGTTTCCAAAGCCAGTGGTGGCGGCAGTCGATGGTGCCGCAGTTGGGTCTGGGTTGGCACTCGCCTTGGCTTGTGATTTGGTGATGTCTTCTAAGCGGGCCTCCTATACAGCGGTTGCGGTTCGACGTGGCTTGGTAGGTGGTGCCACTGCTGCACTGCTTTCATTTCGTCTCGGTGCCGCAGTCGCGGCACGGATGGTGCTCACTGGAGAGCCGATCGATGCGGACGATGCCTATCGGATTGGTCTCTGCGGAAAGCCAGTTGAGTCTCAGCAAATCTGGGTCGCCGCAACGGATTTGGCGAAGCAATGTACCGATGCACCGCGAGAGGCGGTTCAAGCTTCGAAGCGTTTTTTGAACGAAAGTGTAGGCGAAGCGTTGTTGTCTCAACTCTCTGCTGGTGCCGCAGACAGCGCAACGGCATGCACAACTGAATCGGCGGGCGAGGGAATCCGGTCTTTTCTGGAGCGACGGGAACCCCGCTGGCCCTAATTTGGGCTGACGCAATGTTGGACAGACCTGTTCAGAAAGTCGTTTCGGGAACAGGTTGATTGGAATCCGTGTTAGCGAGCAAGGTATTCTGTTCGCCGTAGCAGTTCGCTGCGAGGTTTTGGCTTGAATAGGAAGTTGATCCTTCGAGCATCGATTGGGAATCTTCCGTCGGTGTGGTCATTCAAGAAGACCGCGGTATTAAGTAACCGGAGCGATTCTGATTCGCTGGTGGCTCTCTGTAATGAACGGTACAAAGCTGGCCGAGGGTCCTTGGTTCCCGCAATCGCCGCGAATTCAACGGCTCGCATGACGACGAGGGGTTCTAAGTCTTGTAGCCGTTGCTCGATGACAGAAGTCAGTGATTCTGCTTGGTTGCCAAAGCTTGAGCAAGCGACCAACGCCCAGTAGCGAATCAGCCAGTCATCGCTCGCGATTGCTTCTCGTAATCTTGGTTCGGCTTGTTCCCAAGGCAGCAGAGCCAAATTTGCAACGTCGATCAGTTCCCCAATCGCTTCACGATGTTGTTGGCCAAAGACAACTGGTTGATCGAATGCTGATTCGTATAAGGTCGTTTCGGTTACAAAACTGAGGTCTGGCATTGATTTGAGTCTTTCGTTCAACCGTTGTCGCATTTGCTTAAGTTGATCGGCAAACTTTGGGTCGTCGGCAAGATTCTTGGTTTCGTGAGGGTCGGCTGAAAGATCGTAGAGAGCTTCAGGAGCCTTCGGTTGAAAAAATTGACTTTGGACCTCGTTGAGTTTTCCTTGTTTGTACAAATCTCGCCATTCCTGATAGGCCAGCATTTTGTAGCGATAGTTGTTCTGTAATGCGTCAGGAAGAAATGGCTCAAAATTACGAATGTATTTGAACTTTCCTTGTCTCAGCGTTCGAACGAGATCGTATTTTTCATCAAACCGATCGGCATATCCAAACGTTTCTTGGCGAGCATCAACTTCGCTTGCGGTGACACCCTTGCCCAGGAACGGTCGACCATCAGTTCCGTCCGGCGGCGAGATACCGGCCAGATTGAGCACCGTGGTCCCAAAATCTACGAATTCAACAAATCCTTTGGTTCGGGAGGCCATTGGCCGATCTGTCAGGTGTCGGAAGTTTTCGGGTACCCGAACAATGAGCGGCACATGTAGGCCTGACTCGTAGGCATAGCCTTTCGATCTCGGCAAAACCCCGCCATGATCGCCGAAGTAAAAGATGAATGTGTCTTCCAGTAAGCATTATTTTTTTAACTCAGCGACCGTGTCACGAACGACTTTATCCACCGCCATCATCCGGTCGTGATAGCGTGCGCGTGTGTAGCGAAAGGTTGCAGTGTCAGGAAAATAAGGTTGAAGCTGAACGGAGAGTTGGTCGGTGACCGTCTTGGTTTCCATCGCGGCGGCATCGAAGTGCAGACTGCTCTCATGAGATATGGCTGTCGTGAGGACATGAAAAAAAGGTGTTTCATCGGTGGGGCGATTTTTCCAGGATGCCCGCCGAGACGAATCATCCCACACGTCTGCAGACTTCGTCGCGTTGTAGTCTTCTTTACTCTTGTTGGTGGTGTAGTAGCCCGCCGCACGCAGATAGGCCGGGAACATTTTTACGCCCGTTGGCATAGTCGCCATTTTGCTGCGGCGATGAAATTGAATTCCGATTCGCGGCGCATAGCAGGATGTGATTAACGTCGTGCGAGCGACGGAACAGACGGGTGCATTAGAAAAAGCCCGGTCAAACGTGATTCCCTCTCGGGCCAGTGATTCAATGGCGGGCGCGATCGCGCCGTGACGATCAAAGTGCTTGAGGTAATGAACAGAATTGTCCTCTGACATGATCCAGACAATGTTGGGCCGCGATTCTGGTTCCTGAGCCACTAATTGCCCGCAACTCACGCATGCCATCATCACGATGCTTGCGGTTTGTAGGAGGCGAGTCGCAGAGCGATAAAGATGAAGCATTATTTTCGTTGAATCGTGCACTGGGGATTCTCTTGGATCGTCAAATTGGCATTGTTGTGTCGAGCTAGTAGGATTTGGTTTCCTGGTCGACATTCTTCTTGTTTCGGTCGCTCTTGATTCTATGGGATCTTGGCAGCCAAGTCGCGTTTGGGTTTGCATTCTTCGCAGTGCCAATCGCTCAGCGGGCGTTGTGAATGAATCGACCACCGCACCGGTGGATCACCGTGCGGGTTGAAGCGATTGGAAGTTGGTTATCTCACAAGTCAGGAGCACCATGTGATGTCCCCACAAACTCTGGAAGATTTTAAGCCGTGGTCCCCCGGGATCGTGGTTGGTCGAGGCAATGCAGTTTGTTGCATCATGTGCATCATCGTTGCCACGATGATGCCGGCGTGGGGTGATTCTCCTCAGGCGGTGACGAAAGCCGAGGAAACCGATCAGTCAGCCCCCAAGCTCTCGTTGCATTCTCTTTACCATCCCGAGCAGAAGTTTGATTACTTCCCCGAGGTCCCGGAAACCCATTGGATTGACGGAGCTCAAACAACTTTGTTGATCCGGCGTGCCGACCAATGGAATGAGGTTGATCTGCAAACGCTCGAGGAACAACCATGGCCAATCGTGGATCAATTGGCGGCTCAATTGCAGCAGCTTGATGGAGTCGATGAAAAACAGGCTCGTGCCGGGGCGATGGCAGCAGTCACCAGCATGAAGTCAGCGGATGATCCGATCTTAGTCAAGATGAATAAGTCGTTGGCAATCGTCTCCACGCAGCAACCAGCTCGCTGGCTTTCGCGAGATGCGAACTCCTGGCAGAACGTCACGCTGGATCCCGTTGGACGCCGCGTTGCCTACGTCAATCAAGGGAATTTGTTTGTGGTTGATGTTGCCAGTGAGCGTTCACTGCAGCTGACTCATGATGGTTCCGAAACACTGCTCAACGGTGTTCTTGATTGGACCTACCAAGAGGAAATTTACGGGCGTGGAAATTACCAGGGTTTTTGGTTTAGCCCTGATGGGATGTGGATGGCGATGCTTCGGATCGACATTAGTGGAATCGAGCCCTACACACTCGCCTCCACTGCAAGCGAACGGGGCAAAGGAATTGTCGCGCGTTACCCGAAGGCAGGCGATCCAATTCCCCATGCGGAGCTCTACCTGTGGGATCTCCGTGGCCTGAACCAGGGCATTGTCCCGCCCCCGAAGCAGCTTGCAAAGTCAACGCCTCAGGCCCCACGGATCATTACAGGTGTTTGGTGGAATACTCAAGAATTGAATTTGCTGTTCTCGGTAAGTGATCGAAAGCAAAGTTGGCGCGAGGTGTTCGCGATCAAGGACGATTCCACTGCCGGTATGGAGGCGAAGCCAAGCCTGCTCTTTCGCGAAGAAAGCCCCACCTGGATCGAGCCTCCAGTGGCTCCGGCATGGAGAGAGGATGGAAGCTTCGTGTGGCGCAGCGAGGTGCCTAGTGGACGAACACGTCTCTATCACGTTTCACCCAATGGGATGGTCGTCACACCTTTGACTCCTCCTAATTTTGATGTGCGGGATTTTCATTTGCAGGGAGAGCGTTTGTGGGTGACGGGAGACGCGGTGAACGGGACAATCGAGCAACATGCTTATCAAGTTGCGATGGAGCCCAGCGCACCGGCCGGCCTCGTACCGATCACTTCCGAAGCGGGATGGCACACGCTTCAGCCAGGTCCCCAATTGAAGTGGGCCGTTGATCGATTTGGCACACCAACGCAGCCCACCAAGTTGCTACTGCGGTCGGTCGATAATCAAACCACGCGTCTGCTGGCCGAGACGACGTCAAAGCTCAAGACCGCAGTGATTCCGCCGCAGGTGTTCCGCATCCAAACCGCAGATGGAGCCTCGTTGCCAGCGATGTTGATTCGCCCTCCAGCGGCCAGCGAAGCAAACCCTTGTCCGGTAGTGATTGAAATCTATGGTGGGCCGTCGTCACCAGTCGTGAGGAATCGCTTCGCCGGAATTCGCGGCTTGTATCGTGAGTTGTTGGCCCGGCAAGGGATCGCAACCCTGCTGGTCGACAATCGCTCGAGCGCGGGTGCCGGGTTGGCTGAGACATGGAAAATTCACCTGCGGGTCGGAGAGCAAGAATTCGCTGATGTCATGTCGGCGGTGAGCTGGTTACGGGATCAGCCTTGGGTCAATGAGCAGAAACTCGCGATTCGGGGTTGGAGCTTTGGTGGGTTCTTGACCCTTTACGCGATGACCCATAGCGATGCATTTACAGCTGGAATAGCGGGTGGTTCCGTTACCGACTGGAAGGAGTACGATGCGTTCTACACCGAGCGGTACATGGGTCTGCCGAGCGAAAATCCCCAGGGCTACCTCGAAACCGCGCCGGTTCACTTGGCCGATCAAATCCAGGGTCGAGTACTCCTGATTCATGGTGAATCAGATGACAATGTCCATCCCAGCAATACTATGCGGATGGCGGCTGCCCTGCAAAATGCCGGGAAAGAGTTCGACTTAATGGTTTATCCGGCAGCCGCTCATGGGATCCGCGATCCAAAGCAGCTTTGGCACCTGACCCTACTTACCCACCGATTTTTGGAGCGACAGCTTCTTGCAGAGTAGTTAGCGGTGGTTCCTTGAAGCAGGCAGGCATTCCTAGCGAACTTCGTGGGTTTCCCCCTCGGATTTTGGCCATCTGGATCTGCCGGCAGCGAATTCTCCCCCTGCAGCCGCGAAATCCCCCGCAGCCGCGAAATCCCCCGCAGCCGCGAAATCCCCCGCAGCCGCGAAATCCCCCGCAGCCGCGAAATACGGCTCAGCTGCTAAATACTGGCCCCAAAAGATGGCCTGCTTCAAAAAGCACGTCCTCGAAAGCACCTATAAAAGCGGGGTTTTTGGACCTTTGCGCCGGGGCGACAGGACGCTAGACTACGCGGCTCGTTAAATCCATAAGTCCCGCAGCAACCGATCTTTAGAGAAGTATCATGTACGCCATCATCGTCGACGGCGGTCGTCAATATCGAGTCGAACCCGGCATGGAACTGGAAGTCGACTACCGTGATTTGCCCCAGGGTGAGAACTTGACGTTCGAAAAGGTGCTCGCGGTCAGCGGCGACGATGGGTTGCAATTGGGTGCACCCACCTTGGAAGGCGCTTCGGTTACTGCCTCGGTCATTGGGCCAAGCCTAGATAAAAAGATCTACGTGCAGAAGTTCCGTCGCCGTAAGCACAGCAAGAGCCGAATCGGCCACCGCCAAATTCACACGCGTGTCCGGATCGAGAAGATCGCCAGCGTGTAGAATTGGAAGCGACGATGTTGCTTCCGTGCCCGAGCTTGCTGACGACCGATGTCTGGAACGTTTCTTGGTGATTATGAACTAGGCCCAGTTCGTGGCATAGGAACCGCTGGCACTATCTATGAGGCCACGAACCGGTCCAACGGTGAGTCTGTCGCCGTAAAGCGATTAAATGATGCGGCCAGCGAAGATGAGCTCATTCGTGCCAGATTTAGGCGTGAAATGGAGGTCATGAAACGCTTGAATCATCCCAACATCCTTCGTTACTACGGTGGTGGTGATCACGAGGGCCAGCTCTACTACGCGATGGAGTTGGTTGAGGGTGGCACTGTAAAGGATCTGCTAGAGCTCAGGGGACGCTTTCCTTGGCAGATGGTCGTTGATATCACCAGGCAAGTCGCCTCGGCTCTGCAGCACGCCCACAACAACGGCGTGGTTCACCGCGATCTCAAGCCCGGCAACCTGCTGCTGACGGCTGAGGGTGACGTGAAGTTGGGTGACTTTGGTGTCGCCCGAGATTTGCAAGGTACCGACCTGACCGGCAAGGGAATGACGGTGGGCACGCATGCTTATATGTCTCCAGAGCAAATCACTGGCGACCAGTCGCTTTCAGGGAAGGCAGACCTTTACTCGATGGGGTGCTGTGTTTTCGAAATGTTGACCGGGGAAAAGCCGTTTTCAGGCGAAACTTACGCTCAATTATTCGACAAGCACCTCTTGGCTGATCCACCGCAGATCGACTCATTCGTCTCAAGTTGTCCGAAAGTGCTTCAGCAGATGACGTATCAGCTGCTCGCCAAGAAACCAGCTGACCGGCCCTTCAACGCGCGGCAGGTTCAGGCGGTGATGCTGCAGTTGGATGAGGGGATCCAGACAGGCGATTCTCACGGCGGATTGGGAGCGGTGACGTCGGTTGGTCACGAGATGCTAAAGAAGCAAATTCAATTTCAAATGTCCCAGGCCCCTCCCCGCCAGATCACCTGGGTCCACTTGCTGATCATGCTCGTCGCACTCGTAGTGATCATCAGTGGGGCGATTTTGTTGCAGCTTTAAGCCGGTTGCGGCGATAAGCCAGCACAAATCCCCCGGATCAAACTTGGGGCGGTGGCAGCGTGGCGGCTCGTTGGTATCCTGCAGGGTTCAAGTTCAAATGGTACCTGGTGTTTGTGGTACTTACGAAGTATTCCCTAATTGGATAACTGAATATGTCAAAGCGAATGATTTCTCACGCTATCCTCGCCGCTTGGTGCCTGGCCTTGGTACCACCGGCCTTTGCCCAGGACGAGTCGGGCGCCGATTCGATCGGCTATTTCCTCGGCTACTCCGTCGGCCAGCAAATGAAGCAGTCCGGTTTCGCCGAGGGCGATTTTTCGCTCGAATCACTGTCGCAAGGTTTTGCTGATGCGTTTGGAGGTAAAGAAGCCAAGTTGAATGACGAGCAACTGCAAGCGACGCAGCAGATGATTCAAACGATGTTGGTACAGCGTCAACAGCAGCAGATGGCCAAGAAGAAAGAGGAAGGCACGGCCTACCTCGCGGCTAATGCGAAGAAAGAAGGAGTGAAGACGCTTCAGGGGGGTGTCCAATACAAGGTGCTCAAAGCGGGCGATGGCCCTTCACCAGGACCCACTGATACCGTCAAAGTTCACTATACGGGTAAGCTGATCAATGGAACCACCTTCGACAGTTCAGTTGAGAGAGGGCAACCGGCAACATTCCAGGTCAACCAAGTCATCAAGGGTTGGCAAATGGCTCTGCAGCAGATGAAGGTTGGATCAAAGTGGATGCTTTATATTCCGTCTGAATTGGCCTACGGCGAACGTGGTAGTCAAGGCGCGATTGGACCGAATGAGGTTCTCGTCTTTGAAGTTGAATTGCTGGCAATTCAATAGTTCAGACCAGACTTTACTACGACACAAAGTTGGCTTGATCGAAATTGCTTTTCGATCAAGCCTCCGCTGAATAAGCTGCCGTAACATCGTGCCGGTTCGCTGCTCAAAGCACCGGCAAATCTCCTCGACTAGTTCGTTGTATCAGCCGAAGCGGCTTCGCCTTCCTGCTCAGGAGC
>JARGNK010000003.1:110960-132901 GCA_029213145.1 Rubripirellula sp.
TCAGTCTGCTCGGGAGCGTCAGGGCTATCAGGCGTCTTGTTAACCGCTTCTCCGGCGTCGACTGAGTTCGATTCTTTCCGGACGGCTGTCTCTGCTTGATCGCCGTCGGATGCGTCTGCTGACGAGGGATCGAACATTAACGCGTTTGGCGTTTCTTCAGATTGTTCCACTGATTCATTCCGGCTCCGCATGGCGCGGACCTGTTCATATTCGAGTGCATTCATCCGGCCGTATTGGCCCATCAGTTCGGCGAACTCTCGGAGTGGGAAATCCTCAGGTAGTTCTTGCGAATCAATCGCAATCATGTAGCGACGCACTGATTCGAAGAGGTCTTCTGCAGAGTCATCGATCACGAGGACTGGGTAGGCATCTAAAATCTCTGCCCAAATCACGAAGGCTTGCTCGTACAGTTCGATCGCTTCGTCTAATTCCGCATCGGCATTTGCTTTTTCGGCTTCATAAATCAAGCGTCTCGCCGTAACTGTTCGCTTTTCTTGTTCGGCCAACGCCAAGGTTTCCCAGTAGTCATAGTTGATCTGGGTTCGATAGCCCTCCGTTTTGTTGATTCGCTGTGCAAGGTCGTCAACCTCACCAACCAAATTGACTGCTTCCAATCGAACAGAAGGATCGCTTTTCGGCGCCAGCATTGAAATGTCTGGCTGGATTGCCGCTTGGACGTTTGGCATGACTTGACGCTCTTCATAAGTCATCTCTGCGAGCGGCTTTTGCCAAAACTCTTGGATACCTGCTGGTAGTTCGTCGATCAGGCGTTGCCGCTCGGCATCGAACGCTTCCTTGTTGAGTTCTCGGAACTGAGCGATTTTTTCCGCTCGCTGCTCATTAAGCACTTCGATTTGGCCGAGCTTGATCGTGAAGGGCGAAGTGGTCGGGATACTGCGATTGCCGAAGGCTTCCCAATCCTCCGACGCCATTCTCCAAGCATTTTGGGCACTCTCATCGAGGATTCCCTCACGCTCAATCGCCTCGGCGTGTTTGAATCGCCACTTAGGTCCTGTCTCGTAAAAGTTAAGTGGCGTTTGTCGGCGGATTTTCACGCCTGTATCAACCAAGTCGTAACCATGATTGAGCCAGAGTCGACCGACGAGCCAATTGTCGGGTTTTCCGAGCGGTCCCCGCGCCTCAGGGCTATCGACGGCGATATTTTCATTCATCAGTGACTCATGAAGCACCTCATCGTCGGCAAACAGTTTTCGGAACTGTGTCTTCTCATCCGACATACCCAGTTTCGCACCGTAGAACCAACCGGTGTACCAAACCAAACGCGGCGCATTGGTGTTTTGACGGACACCCCGAGTCAGGAACTCAGTGCCCTCGCGGACCATCTCGTACCGCTGTCGGTAATCATCGAATTCTGTCGAAACGTTGTAAGCCAGATTGTGTGCTTGGTGTTCCCAAACCTTATCGAAGTGAGGCTGCAACAAAGCAATGTTATTGAGTGTCGCTTTCAGGCGATCCCATTCATGCTCAACGCGATATCGATGGGCGCGATTCCACAGCAAAGTGGCGGCGACACCTCGCAAACCGAGTGAGGCGAGTTTCATCGTTTCGCTTGCCGGGCTGATCTCTCCCAAGTCGCTCTCAGCGATGTTGTATTGGTGACGCATCTCGGAGAGTCGGCCACCTAAGTTGTTCTTCCCTCCTGCTGGTTGCCCAAGCAGGTAGAGGGGAAACAGCATGGCGAGTAACACCAGCAGATAGATGATCTTTCGACCCAGAATTGAAGTGCGATTCATGCTGCAATCTCACGCGATTTCAGGAAGAAGTAACTGATCATAAACGCCAAGATCACGTAACCGAGTGTGGCTGTGGCGTGTCGGAGTAAAAGAGCACCAAAGATGTCGAAGCCGCTAGCAGCGTACTCCGCCGTTCCTACCATTTTCGGCAGGTTTGGTAACGCTGTGGCGATCGCGTCAAGCGAATAAATGATGCCTGCATCGATTGTCTTGATCACGCTGGCCGCTGCCGATTCAACATCGAGCTGTGTGGTCATCGCATCTTGCTTTAGAAGGCGAACCATCGACTCGATCGGACCACCGCCCCTCTCGACACCTGAGTCAATATAGTGACGTGTGTCGTAGACCTGCTCAGCGGAAAATCCAAGCAAGACACAAACGAAGGTCGCGACCATCGCCACGGGTCCACTTAGAAAGGTGCTGAACATGACACCAAAAGCAATCACCATCGTCATCTGTAGCCAGATCGACAGATAAGCTTTCGTCAGGTTCCACCAAAAAGGCACCTCTGCTGGTCTGAAGTAAACGCTGCTCTTCGTCACGCCGAGATACTGGCTACGGTCGAGGCACCGGATGACAACCTTGATGCGATTGTCCTCATCAACAAGATCTTCGAATACGTTCAGCATTCGGGTTTCGTTGTTATCTGTCCCCTCGATCTGAAGCGGCAGAATTCTCTCGTCGACTTTGTACTCATTAACGGAGAACGGAATCGGGTTGCTCTCAACATTATTGGAAGGGTGTTTCATCGTGATCGAGCCGCGAATTCCTGACTCGATATCACCTTTGAACGATCGGTAGGCACGCAAGGTCAAGTCGATCGGAATTCCGTCAGGATATTTCGCCGGAAAAACGTCTTCGAACAAGAATTCCGCTGCGCCAAGCGTTCCGCCTTCGATGTATCCGTGAGTTATTTTTCGGCTTCCCTGTGACAAGCCGATTACCCGCGCGATTCCCGAACTGCCGTACCCGCCCTCATTGAGTCGTTCGTTACCAATATCGACGCCTTCCTCCTTCGCATCCCCGGATCTATCGAAGAATTGGACTTCTCCGTAGGACGGAACCCGGGCCCGCAGGGCACCCCTCGGTGGGCCGATCACGAAGTCTCCACCGTCGGTCTTCGTCACCACATGCCGGTGGCCACGAACGATGTCGGTCAGTCCGAGGCCATTCGCGTCTGGATCGATGCTGAAGGTGTGTTTATGGTTGCGGACGTAATCTGTCTCACCCTCGAGGCGACCGTCACCGACATCTCGGACATCAGTGACTTGCTCATGCGAATGGTCTAAGCCACGCCTGACGAAAATGTAGCTGGCGAACCCCATCGGAATCAGCATGAGCGTCCCGACTGCCACAAAACCAAGCATTCTGCCGAGTACGATCTCAGTTGCCCGGACCGGCTTGGTGACGATGGTGTAGATCGTCTTGCTCTTAATATCAGCAGGCAAAGAGAAAGCGCTGATGAAAAGTGCTAACGCCAAAATCAAGTAATTCGTGGCGGTAAGTACAAAGCTGATGTAGAGACGCGCCGGGTCGTCGCTTTCTGGATTGAGATACCATCCTGCCAGCAACAGCACTACCAAGAACAAGCCCACGACGAATAACACTCTTCGTCGGATTGCTTCTTTAAAAGCCAATCGTGCGAGCGCGATAATTCGAGAAGCGGAGGTTCCGGGGAGATCGAAGCGGATCAAATCTCTCACGGCTCGAGCGACGGCGTAAAAACCCTCGGATGGCCCATAGCGGGCCGCCGAAACGATATATCCGATCAGCAACCCAAGTACGATCGCGAGAACGAATAGCACGATGCCTTGCAGGAACGCGCTCTCTAAGAATGCATCCGGTCGCATCAACCATTCGTAGTAGGACCAGAAGTCCTCTGGTTGCAGTGTCATTGCGCGGCCTCGGAATCGTTCGATGCGTCAGCGGCTTCGGTCTGGTCATCCGGTGTCTCGCCCGTTGCGGGGCCTCCGGTCACGCGGCGGGCACCCGGCCGAGCCTCGCTTTCACGAACGATGTTGAGGAATAGATCTTCCATCGTCGCCGTCGGGTTATCGATTGACTTTAGATTTCCGCCATGTCGTTTGATGACCTCAGCGATTTCAGTCTTCGCCTCTTCACTGAGCCCTTCAGCGTGCACCTCGGTAATGTCTTGCACCTTGAGCAGGTCCGACACTCGTCCGAGTTCTTTGAGTTCGCCCTGGTGCAAGATTGCCACGCGGTCGCAAACGTCTTGGACGTCAGCAAGTTGGTGGGAGCAAAGCAGGACCGTTTTACCTTGGTCACGGAGTGCCAAGATCAGGTCCTTCATTTCTCGCGTTCCGATTGGATCCAGACCAGTGGTGGGCTCATCCAGCAGAATCAGGTCAGGG
Source organism: Rubripirellula sp. (assembly GCA_029213145.1). Taxonomy (GTDB): domain Bacteria; phylum Planctomycetota; class Planctomycetia; order Pirellulales; family Pirellulaceae; genus Rubripirellula. Next base: position 115,087 of record JARGNK010000003.1, read on the forward strand.
TCGTTGATCAACGCTTGGGCTAAGCCAACCCGTCGGGTCATCCCTTTGCTGTATTCACGAAGTTGTCGGTGTTTTGCCCCTTGAAGACCGACGAGTTTGATTAATTCATCGACGCGTCGTTTTCGCTCGGCGCCCGACATGTTGAACAAGCGGCCGTAGAAATCGAGTGTTTCCTCGGCGGTCAGGAATCGATAGAGGTACGATTCCTCCGGCAGGTACCCGACTCGCTCATTCTTGCTTGTCTCAGCCGCATCTTGGTCGAAGACCAGTACTCGGCCGCTGCTTGGGAAAAGCAGGCCAAGAATCAGCTTGATCGTCGTCGATTTGCCGCTGCCGTTGGGCCCAAGCAAACCGAAAATCTCGCCCCTGCGGACTTCGATATCGAGAGATTTCAGCGCACGGACTTTCTTTCGGCCCCAGAAGTCCCGATAAATCTTGCTTAGATTGCGTGTTTCGATGACGACGCCGCTATCCGGCTGGTCGCCACTAGGTTCGGCTGAAACGGAAGATTCCGTCTCATCGACCGCGGTTGATTCGGTATCCACGATCTAAAAATCCACTTGGAGGTCTGGAAACAGAAGATTTGCGAAAGAAGAATCCGGCGGCGGACTCCGGGCGGAGCTCGAAGACCATCTCGTCGGCAGAGAGTGTTAGCTACGGGCCGCCGCCGCGAAGTGTTCGTTTTTTTGTCGTTCTTTGAAACCCCGTTACTTATCCGGATCTCCTTGAATTCGGTTTTGGTAGAGGTGGACGATTCGAGCCCCGGTGATTGCCCCGCGCCTGCCAGGGATTGCTATCAAACTGGATTTGTGACGCAAACGCTGGGGCAAATTAGCGGATTAAAGTGGGGCAAATTAACGGATTAAAGGCTGTCTGAGCCTGGTTGGCGCTCGGGCCGGCGTTGCGAAGAGCTGACGGCCGAGCTAGGTGGCGGTGGGATGGACCTATTTCGCTTCCTGGTCAGGAGTTCCCTGTTCGCCCCTGTTCGGCCTTTGTAAGGGTCTGGTGTTTTTCTGGCCCGCTGGTGTTTTTGGGAGCCAGCTGGTGTCGTCGTTTGAGGAATCTGCCTTCTGCGATCGCAGGAACATGCGATCGCAGAAACAATCGTATCGGAGGCATGATTTGACTCCACGTGGCCCATGGAGACCTGCTCCCGAAGAGGTCTGCTGGATTTGCGAGTGACTCAAGGCAATACTTCCACTCAGACGCTCGCCGAGAATCGGAAAGGCCATTAAATTGATTGCGTTGGCCCGATCGTTCGAATCGGTTATGAATCGCCTCGCAGCCCAGATCTGTTTCGCCCGCCCGAATCGCTCCGACACAGCCCGTTGACCGAACAGCCCCCCGTGACTTCTGAGCCGCGCTCGGCCGACCCCTATCAGCGGTCGTTGGAATTTCTATACGACCGGTTGAATTACGAGCGGCAGGTTCGAGGGGCAGCGAAATATCCCTTTGGCTTGCAACGCATCACCGAGCTTATTGGGCGGGTTGGGCTGAGTCGTTATCTGTATCGACCCGGGGTTGAGCCTGAAGTGCCGCTTGTTCACGTGGCAGGGACAAAGGGAAAAGGATCGACCGCTACGATGGTGGCCAGTGTTTTGGCGGCAGCGGGATACCGCACAGGCCTCTATAGCTCACCACATCTGCATTGTCTGGAGGAGCGATTTCGAGTGAACGGTCAGCCTTGTACGCGGGATGACATGGTCGCATTGGTTGACCGGGTCCGGGCCCCGGCGATGGAGCTTGGGGAGAATAATGGGCCACCATCTTTTTTTGAATTGACCACAGCGATGGCGTTCCTGCACTTTGAAAATCGTGGTTGTGATGCCATTGTTGTAGAGGTTGGTTTGGGGGGACGCTTGGATAGTACGAACGTTTGTTCACCAAGCGTGACAGCTGTGACCTCGATTGGTCTCGACCACCAGCAGGTATTAGGGAACAGTTTGGAGGAGATCGCGGGAGAAAAAGCCGGCATCATCAAGTCGGGAATTCCAGTCGTCAGCGGTGTGACTCAGCCGCAGCCAGCCAGCGTGATCGCGGAGCGAGCCGATGCGGTAAACGCCCCGCTATTTCAAATCGCTGAGCATTTCGATTGGGAGCATGTTCCCAATCAGGTATGGGGTTCAACGGTGACGGTCGGTGGCCGCTGCAGCCCACTAAGCGACCGCCAGCAGTTCGAGTTGGCAATGGACGGCGCCCACCAGGCAAAAAATGCGTCGATTGCGACGGTTTTGATTGACCTGCTGCGGCAGCAAGGTCTTCAGATTGACGATGCTGCTCTACGAAATGGAATGGCAAGCAGCCAATGTGCGGGGCGAATCGAACATTGGCAATTGAATGATGGCCGATTGGCAATCATCGATTCCGCTCATAACGAAGATTCCGTCTCAGCCCTATGTCAAACACTCGAACATCGATGTTCGGGTCGGCCGATCACAATTGTTTTTGGCACAAGTGTCGACAAAACCGCCGAGCCAATGCTCAAGCGGTTGATGGCGATCTCCTCACAACTGGTGCTAACTCGTTTCCTTGGGAATCCAAGGTTTCGGGATCCTGCGCTGTTGCTCCCGCTCGTTCCGCCCGAGTTCGCTAACCAGACCACGGTTGTTGACGATCCGATTCGGGCATGTGAATTCGCCCTGGCCGAAATGCCGCCGGGCGGCGTCCTGGTGATTTGCGGATCCTTTTTTTTGGCGGCCGAATGTCGTCACTGGGTGCAGGATCGAGCCGCTTGCCGGTCGCACTAGCCATGGGCGGCAAAGACATGCAGGAGACTTAGGCGAGTGGCAAGTTGGGTCGGACGAGACTCGGCGAGTCCCGCTGAGATTCGACATTGATCCTGATCCATTTTTCGGCGCTGTTCCCTGCTTTGTTAGAGCGAGTTGAAGCGGCGCAGGATCAGGAGGCTCCAGCTGCGCGGGACGAAGAACTTGCTGTAGGGAGAACTTGCTACAGATTGGCAAGACATATCGGGAAAGTCAGCTAGGAAGCCGATTTCTGATTCGGTTGGCGAAGGGCTCGCTGCAAATTCTCTAAGCGATCGATGCGTTGGTCAACTTGTTGCAGCAGGGTCTGTACGATCACGATTCGTGTGTCGAGATCCGCTTTCAGCTCCCGTTGCAGGTCGAACATCGCTGCCTGCCAGCGCTGGGTTTCAACGGGTGCACCGGCCAGCGGTACGGCAGGCTCTTTGTAATCACGAATCGCCTTGACTGCTTTGTTGGCGACACGTGCATTCTGATTGAGCTGTCGCCGAGACTTAATCTGTCGACGGGCCAGGACCCAGCCGAGCATGACGAATCCCGCCACGAGCAGAAGCTGGGCCTGCTGTATCGGGGCCAGGCTTTCAGCGACCAAGTTGAAAGTTAGGGGAGCAAGATTTGACGAGAACACAGGGAATCTCCAAAAGAGAGCGACCTTTGGGCTAGTTTCGACAAATCCGTTTGGCCTGCTGACACATTCTGCAAAAGGTGCGATGGGGATAGAATTGATGGTTACAGGAATCAGGTCAGGCGGAGTTGATGCCATCGACTAGCCTTGTCGGCTGGACGAATTTGCCGATCAGTGGAAGTGGAACGGGATCACCGGGATGGCTGACGATACGACGATCGAAGTGTGGCACGCCGCTAGTTCGACAGCGGAACCGGGCAAGTTGGAGCAGACTTGTGAGAACTGGTTAGATGCTAGTGAACGGCTTCGCGCGGATGCTTTCCGAGTTCCAACCAGTCGCAATCAGCATGTTGTTGGCCGTGGCATGGCGCGACGATTGCTCGGTGCGGAGGCAATCGATCCTCAGGTCATTAGTTTTGCGACGGAACCACACGGGAAACCGTATGTCGTGAAACCGGAGGAAGCGAAGCGGCCCTTCAACGTGGCCCACACCGATGGCTTGGTAATGTGCGGTATCGGAAATGGATCTCATCGCTTGGTGGGAGTCGATGTCGAACGACTCGACCGTCGTACCGATCCGGAATTAGCTGAGCGATATTTTTCGAATCCGGAGGTGGACTTCTTGCGGCACTGCAGTCAGGAGTCGACTCGTCAGGCTACCTTCCTGAAAATCTGGACACTCAAAGAATCGTTTATCAAGGCAATTGGGACTGGTTTACAAACTCCCCTGTCAGACTTTGCGTTCCGTTCCATTGATTCAGCGACCCCCACGATTGAAATGCTCAATCCGAAATTAAATCAAGGAATGACCTGGAGATTCTTTTGCTTCGAGCCCCGCCCCGGATTCATTGGGGCGATCGCTGTTGCACCTCATGCCGCTGACGCCACGGTATCGATCCAGCTACGAAGTTTTGACGAACTCGTTTAGTTGATTGGGCTGGTTGATGTGAGTGGCGGGATTGCTCGGGGCGGCGCTGGAGTCTGTCGCCTGGTCGTGAAACTTGCGGGAAATGGGCCGGATCGGGAATTGTTACCGAAAGAATGTCGGGATTATGCGAATCCTGTCCGCCGGTTGTGCCGATAAATTCGCTTGAAGCGGTCCTTCCAAAGTGTCGGATCAAGCGGGTGACCTCTCGCTAGGTTCGATTTGCAACCGAAAGGACTGCTTCATTGCCACGAATACATTAGGGGGGCTTTGCTCGTGTCCATTGAGACCGGGTACGGCTGTGTCGTTAGCACGTTGGGGAACTGACGAGGCTGAGACGCGATGACAATCGAGGTGCCATCATCATTGGGTGCCTTTGAGAGTCATCCCCGCAAGTGAAAACCCGGCTCCCCGCCATGCGGCAGCCGCCGCGGAGACGTTTGCGATGCAACGAATGACTCAACGATACAAATTAGCCTTGCTCGCCTTCCTGGCGATGACAATGGGGGCGACGACCGCTTCGGCGCAGTCGTCCGCGGTCCGCCAAGCCAACATAGATTATGAGGCCTCTGGCTATGTGACGCCCGCCGGCATGGAGCATCCCTCGCTCTATCAGGGAGGTGTGTTGCCAGTCGGTTATGCGATGGCCTGTGATGGCTGCGATACCGGATATGGCGGTTACGGTGCTGGTAGTTGCGGACCTGGTGGGTGTGGCAACGGAAACTGTGGTCCTTTGGGCTGCGGTGGCATGCTCGGTGACCTGTCGAGCGGTTGTGGCTGTGGCCTTTGTGGGGGCCTCGCTTCTCACCGTTTGTTCTGCATCTTTTGCCAGGGTAACGGTTGTCCTGTTTGTGAAGCGTGCCATCCCTTGGCGTTGGGCAGCTGCTTGAAGAAGCTATTGCCTTACACAAGGGCAGGCCTCTGTGCTCAGCGTTGGTATGACTTGAGTGCTGAAGCGGTCTTTCTTGGGCATACCAATGGCGGAGTAAATGGGGCACTGACTTCCCGTGGAGCATCCGGCCCGATCGTTCTTTCCACGGGTGATGCAGGGAGCGGCGATGATCTCGAAGCCGGCATCCGCTTGTCGGGTGCCCTGATTTGCGGCGTTGGTGGCAACATCGAGGGCACCTACATGGGCGGAAACCAGTGGAACAGTTCGGCCTCGGTGATAGGCACCGCCGACTTGTTCTCGGTCATTAGTGACTTCGGGGTAACGCCGACTGCCGGTGGCTTCGCGGATACGGACTCACAAGATTCTCAGCAGGTTTCAATCGCTAGTGAGTTCCACAGTGCGGAATTGAACTACCGGCGACGCTGGATGGGGCCCTATTGCCGCTTCCAAGGTTCTTGGTTGGCCGGTTTGCGATATCTGCGATACGAGGACGGCCTGAGGTACTCCGGTACCGGTGCTGGCGGCAGTTTCATCATCGATGACCAGTTGACCAACGGTATGTTCGGGGTTCAGGGTGGCTTTGATCTGTGGTGGAATCTTTGCCCCGGTATCAATCTTGGTATGGGAATGAAGGGTGGCTGGGTTGAAAACAAGGTCGGCCGTGACACCCGTTACCAAACCTTTATCGTGCCGATCGATCAATCATTCGACGATACCAAACACAACGATACGGTATTTGGCGAATTTGAAGCGAAAATGATCTACCGCTTCAGCCATTCCTGGTCCTTCAGAACGGCTTACTACGCCTTGGCAGTGGATGATGTCGGCTTCGGAGTTGTGGATGCAGACTCGATCTTCAACACATTCCAAGGCAGTCCACCGCAACCACCGCGAAGCCAGACGAATTCGCTGGTTGTGCAAGGTTTCAGCTTCGGAACCGAGTACCTCTGGTAAACGCTCAGCATCCAATGAAGAGATTAGAAACCCGCCGAACATCACGTTCGGCGGGTTTTTTTTCGTGATATCCTGCGGTCTCTGGCCAATTTATCTCGGTTTGTTGAAGTCCCGCTCCGGAGAACCTATTTGGATGAAATTGTTGGTTCCACAGGGCTTCGCGGTGGCGTCTGGGTGCGATTCAGAAGGGTTGGAAACGTTAAAAAACCGTAATTAACGGGTTGTTTTGCGCGCCGGTCACCGGCAGAGGGGGGGCGGTCTCGGTTCAAGCTTCCGCGCCGAATACGCTGGTTTTGTCGGGTGTACCGGAACTTTGTCCCCCACTGAGCATCAGAGAGGATGCGTTTCGTTGACACCCCTTAGGGTCCAATTAGAATCGCAACACGACCCTTGTCCATTCACTACATTTTCCCCATTTTATTCGCGCCGGAAAGCTGTTTACTGCCTCCATAGCGTCTATTCAGGAAAATCGACAACAAGGCCGAATTGAAATTTTCCGTTATTGGTTGTGCCAACTAAGATACGGATCACGTCCACCCGGCCTCAACGTCCGTGAACAAACCCATCCACTGAATCTCTCGGATCAACAACAGACACTTGCTGGATGTTGTTGTTCGTAAGTTTGGCAGAGACCCTCGATGATCAAACGAAGCGAAGCGAAATCAAAGAACACCCGACGCAAGCATCGCTCGGCAGAAGTCCGTCCCAAGCGGCGTTTGCAGATGGAAGGGCTCGAGCGGCGAGAGTTATTGGCCGTCTTGTTGGAGCCACCGACACAGCCACTAGCCCAACTGCCTGAGTATCCAATCAATCGCAATATTGGGGCTGTTCAAGCCTTCACGGCCATCGAGTCGGAGCGACTGAACGAGACGGGTCAAAACGACTTCCTCACGAATGCTGATATCCTGCCTCTTGGCACGGGAGCGGGTCAGCAAGACACGATCGACGTCACCGGGCGTCTGCCGGTCGGCTTGGCGGTTGCCAATACGAGCGGGTTTACCGCTGACATCGATACGTTCGGGTTTGACCTTCGGGCGGGTGACATCTTGGATGTTGCTACTTTGGGGGCCGCCGGAGGAATCACTATCCGTGATGCCAACAACTCGCTGCACATGAGCAACGATGTGTTGATCGGAGGCGTCATTGAACCTCGCCAAGATCGAGGGAACGCCAACGCCACGGTTGTGATCCCGAGTGACGGCCGGTACTTCGTCACCGTCGCGCCGCAACTTGGTGATACGACCGCAAATTATGTTCTTGGTTTACGCGTTTACCGACCGGTAACCGAGAGTCTCGCGATTGGCGACACCCAGATTCTCTATCTCGATTACAACGGGGCTGTGGTCGACAATAACATTTTCAATCAGCAATTGGCTGATGACAACGCGGGGCTTCCGGTTGGGGGGGTAACGCGTGTTCGAAGTCTATTGGATTCGCTTCCGATTCTCGGATTGGAATTTGGTGACGTTGCAGCCGCGAACACGATCATCGATACCGTCGAATCCGAAATGGTAAGGATTTTTAATGATTTAACTTTCAAAGGAAATAACGGAGACATTGAGTCAGCGAACGCGAACTTGGGTGACTTCGGGATTCGCGTTCTGAACAGTCGTGACCATTTCGGAACTGTTTCTTTTGATGATCCTCGCGTGTCACGATTGCTCGTCGGCGGGATTGGTGCGGACTTTGGCGTCGATGGCGTGTTTGGAATCGCCGAGAATGTCGATATCGGAAACTTCAATTTGAACGAGTTGGGCATTTTTGCCCTTGATGCATTCGCAGACTTAGCCCCCACGGTTCCTCGGGGGCCGTCTTCTAGTGACTTGGATATCGTTTCGAGATTTTTAGGCTCAGTGGCCGCTCACGAAGCGGGTCACATCTTGGGAATGATTCACACCGAGAACGGGGATGATCCACCAGACGGTGCTGGCTTTAACGCCATCAATACGGTTTCAGACGCTGGTGGTACGGTCAGTTCGTTGGTTTACATGCTCGGCCTTGGTCCGGACTTTGTGTTCGGAACACGCGACGATGTCTTGCCGACTTTCAACGACGACTTTTTCCAAGTGGGCGAGGTGCCTGACCTGGAAGGGTTTGCGTTCAATCGGGTAACAGCAGCATTGGCACACGGGCTGTCCAGCGGGACCACTGGGACCAGTGTTACCGGCCGAGCATTCAATGATTTGAACAGCGATGGTAACGGCAACGGCGATCCAGGTTTACCTGGTGTGTTCGTCTTTGCTGATGCAAACAACAACGGTTCTTTCGATCCGGCCGAGGCGAGTGACCTGACCGATGCCAACGGTAACTTCACCCTCGATGTTGGTTCAAGAGTTGTCAACGTAGTCGCTGAAGAGCCAATCGGCTTTGGCGCAACCACTCCTACCGTCGTATCTGGTGCGACAGCCAACATTGCGTTTGGTTTCAGCCAGGCAGGAACGAGGAGCACAGGTGTGGTGTTCAGTGACAATAACGGAAACCGTTTCCGCGATCCTGGTGAACCAGGCCTTGAAGGTGTCTTCGTTTACCTCGACTTGAACGGTAATGACGTTCCGGAGTTGGGTGAGCCTCGGGCCCTCTCGCAAGAAGACGGTAGCTACCAAATGCCCTTCCCCGGACCTGGTCCCTACACGATTCGTGTTGTGACTGAAGCCGGCTTTGAGCTCACGACACCTGTTACTGGTGAATACCCGAACGGGACGCCAACCGGTAATAACTTTGACTTTGGTTTCTTGCCTTCGCTTGACTACGGTGACGCTCCTGACAGCTACGGTACTACGGGCTCCTTGGGTGCCAAGCATGGAATCACCAGTGGCCTGACGATTGGTGCTGCGGTCGATCGTGAACTCGAAGGCCAGCCAAATGCGACGGCGACTGGCGATGATATCGCTGGCATTGATGACGAGGATGGTGTTTTGCTGCTCAGCCCACTGGGGCCAGGTGCAGAAGCGACCTTCTCTGTCGAAGTGAATAACACGCTTGGTGGAGTTGCCTATCTCCAAGGCTTCATGGATTTTAACGGCGACGGGGACTTCACAGACTCCGGTGAACAATTCGCGAAGGACGTTGTCGTTGCTTCTAACTTTGTTGGCTCGCAGCAGGTTCTGGTGAATGTGCCGACGAATGCCAAGGTGGGTGATACGTTCGCTCGCTTCCGACTGAGCCAGACACCGGGTATCGGTGCTACTGGTTTTGCTGAGACCGGCGAAGTGGAAGATTACACGTATCCGATTTTGACTGAGGCTCGCTTAGCGAACAACGATACCGCTTCGGTACCTCGCAACAGCACCCAAGAAATTGAGGTCTTGGCAAACGACTTCCAGACCGCTCAAAATCCACTCGAGATCAGAAACCTAATCCTGATTGGGACCGAGCAGCCATCTGGACAGGCATTTACCACAGAAGGTTCGGTTCGAATTGCAGATGATTCCAAATCAGTCTTCTACACGCCACCAACTGGCTTCATCGGTCCTGATACTTTCGGCTACACGGTTGTCGACAGCCTTGGTAACAGCGACACCGCGTATGTGAATGTCAATGTGACCTTCGAGACTGCTGTTCCAATCGCATTGGACGATATCTTTCAGCTACCGGAAGGATCCAATGATCGCGCCCTCAACGTGCTCGACAACGATATCTCCAGCGTTGCTGGTGGAATTTCGATTGTGAGTGCCACGCGAGGCAGTGAGGGAGGATCTGTCCGAATTGTTGGTGGTGGCCTCTCTCTCCGATACACGCCGCAGGACGGATTCGATGGGACCGAGCAGTTTACCTACACCATTGTTGACGCGGCAGGTCAGACCGACACCGCAACTGTAACGGTGAAACTGTTGCCCGGAAGTCTAGCGGAAGAGAAGGTTGCATTCTCAATCGGTATCTTTGACGCGACGAACAACACGATTGAACGCAGCAACGTGAAGGTTGGTGAAGAGTTCCTGGTTCGTGTTTCTGTTGATGATATCGAGCGAGTGTCGTTTGATCAGGGAGTCGCTTCGGCCTTCCTTGATTTGCTCTATACCGATGAACTCGCAACGGTCGTAACGACTGCTTCTGGAAATCCCGACATCACCTTTGGGCCACTGTTCAACCGACCGGGCGCGTTGCAGCCACCTGCCGACATCGATACCCCCGGCTTGGTGGACGAAGTTGGAGCAGTTCAGGCGATCAATGATGTGAAGGCTCATGAGGGACCTGCCGAGCTGTTTACGATCCGGATGCGTGCTGTTTCGCCCGGTGTTGCAGTTATCCAGGGCGATCCTGCCGATGTGGATGACAGGCCGCAAAGCGAAACGATCCTGAAACGCGTCGTTCCTGATGACGGGCTGGGAGATCGAGCTCTGACCGTTGCCGAGCAGCGTTTTGGAAGCGTAGAGCTAACGATCACTCCACGGTCCGGTGAATTTACCTCTGCGATCGATGATTCCTACCCTGATTCGATCGATTCCGATGGTAACGTCATCTCTAACCCTTTGGGTGGTACCAGTAGCTTCCGACTGGATGTTTTGGCTAACGATAACCTCGGGGCGACCGGCAACATTCGGGAGTTCACAATCGTTCAAGAGTCCGATGCTCTTGGCAGCGTGACGATCGACACCAATGGTTCTTCGAACCTGAACGATGCTGTGCTGCGTTACTCACCAAATGGTGGAGCGAACGGATTGGCACAATTCACCTATCGAATCGTTACTGAGGACAATATCGTCAGCACGGCTGAAGTGACGGTTTCACTTGGCAACCAGCGTGAGACTTCCGATGTTGCCTTTGATATGTCACTCGTCCAAGGTGATGGATCGGGTGCGGCACTCGATCCGGCAACGATTGGGCTGGGAGATCGAATTGGCGTTCAAGTTGATGCGACCGATCTGCGTTTCACTTCCACTTATGTATTCGCGGGCTACATGGACGTGCTTTACAACGCGGATGTGCTGCGTCCTAGCGACACAGACATGAGCGATGGCTTTGATTTTGATGTTCGGTTTGGTGCCGATTATGCTCAAGATCCGAACAATGCAGCGACTGCTGCTCGTCCCGGAATCATCGACGAAGTTGGCACATTCGCCACTGAGTCCGCTGTCGAGAACGGTGGCGAGTTGTTTACCCTGTTCTTCGACGTGATTGGCTCCGGTCCGCTCGGACTGGTTGGATCACCGGCCGACTCCGAACCGTTCAGCTTCACGTTGCTGTTTGGTCAAGACGATGAGGTTCAGGTTTCTAAGATCCGATTTGACAAGCTGGACGACGTGCTGAATACTCGAATTCGGCAAGACGTCGATGGCGATGGTTTTGTCTCGCCACGAGATGCACTGTTGGTGCTCAATGACCTCAGTCGATCATCGGCCGAGGGCGAACAGGCGGGTTCTTCATCAGGCGGAAACGTCTACTACACCGATGTCAACGGTGACAATCAAGTCACACCAATTGATGCACTTCAGGTCATCAATTACTTGATCAGGAACCGATCAGGAGATGCTGCTGGCGAGCAGTTGGTTGGACTGCAAGGCAATCCAGTCAGTGATTCGAGCGACGAACTGGCCAGTGATGAGGTTGTCTCAGATCTGAGTGATGAGTCTAACATCGTGGGAACCCCTTTAGTGGATTCGTCTAACACCACGAATGTCGGTTTGGTTTCGTCAGACTCTGGTATGGCCGATGATGACGACGACGATCTACTGTCATTGCTTGCCGATGACGTCGCTGATCATTGGAGCTAATCGGAAGGCGAATTCGGGATGGAGCAGCACGCTGCTCCCATTCCTGAGTCGCCTCGTCCCTGGCCAAGCTTCAGTCTTGCAAGACGATTAAATTTGAATCATCACAACGGAGCAAAGGTGTCCACCTGCTCCGTTGTTTCGTTGAAGGCTTGCCTATTTTCAAGATCGGGCGTGAAATGCCGACCTGGATGACGGCAATCGGCCGAATTGGCCGACTCTGGGATTGGTTTTGCCATCCAAACCGCTCATCATGGATGTGGGTCCTCGGGGCAGTCGGTCCCAGGATTGTGGACACTTCATTCCAATTCAAGAGCATATTCAATTGTCTTTCGAGCCCTTTTCGGTGCAATGTCTGACATGCGGTAGTCGGTTGCGAGTAACCGATCCAGCGATTGTTGGGACAATTGCAGCCTGTCCCAAGTGTGCCTCGATGGTGCAAATTGAGCAGGATCCAGCAGACACGACTGCCGCGCCGCAACAGGTTGCGGTTGGTGATGCCGATGTTGACAGCCAGGCGATTACGCAAGGTTCAATCGCGGCCGAACAAGGAGCAGACCTTGGGGAAGTCACCGACGTTCACGGATTCAGTGGTGATTCTTCCGGTTCCAACAATGACAGCGTGCCACCCGATTGGCAGAGTGCGGGGACGCGGCGTACTCGACAGATCGTCCTGATTTCTCTGCTCTCGGTGACTGGATTGATCACTGCGATCGTGGTCTTTGCATGGTTCGTCCGCAGTTTTGGTGAGGGTTCAACCGTTGCCGATAGCGGGACTCAGGTCGTTGATGCTGATCCTGGTATTGACCAGGACCAGACCGAAGCGGTCGAGACCCAGGCTGACCCCAATGTGAATGGCGATACCGTTCCGAATGCGAATGGCGATAACGGGGCCGAGTCGATAAATGAAGGTTCAGTCACCGGATCAAATCCAGTTGTGGTCGATTCGAATCAAGCCGAGATGGTCGATGTCTCCACTGCGGAAGCATCTCAGGATGTGGCTGCTCCGGGTGCACCCCCAAGTGATCTGATCCCGCAGTCTCCGCTTGACGTTCCAGCGCAGCCAGATGTTCCCGGCTTGATGCCAGTCAATCCGCTTGCGAACGATCCCGAGCCAGAAGCGGGTGGAATGCAGGCATTACCACCCGAGTTAGAAAAATACACCAGGTTCCTATTGGATGAGGGTCAGGTGGAAGAAACGACCCTTCCGGCTCCACCCAGCATGCAGGATATCGAAATTGATGCTGCGGCAGATCAGGATTTCAACTCGCTGGGTATGGCGGCACCTAGAGAGCTGAATTTGAAAGGCGATCTCGCGATTCGGATGGCGTTTGCATCGGAGGGCTATCCACTGGCTGATCTGATCTTGTTGATCAGCCAGGCCACCGGCGTGCCGATTCAAATTGATTGGGTTTCTTTTGATCTAGCTGGCGTACCAATCGACCAGCAAATTGCCATCGCCAAAGGCTGGAAGACCGCGCGCGAAATGTTGGATCTGACCGCTGAGTCTTTAGACGCTGAATTGCGAGCAGAAAAAACATTACTGATTCTGACACTGAATGATGACTCGTTTCAGCAGACGATCGGTTCGTTGACCGACCTTGGTGATTTTGGTGCGGAAAAGACTTCGGCGACCGCTGTTCTGAACGGCTTTCTGGGCGCGAATCCCGAATTGGCGAAGTTAGCTTTGGGTGAAACCCGCGAGCAGCAACAGTTAGCTGGTTTAGCTGTTGAGGGATTGCGGAGGATGCGAGGCGTCCCACCAAAGGTGTCTGATGTGACACTCAGTCGGTGGGCTAGCGGGATTGAAAACTCTGTGGAGTGGCCGCTCGTAACCGGTGGTGAAGCGGGCCCGCAAGCCGATACGCCGATCACACTCGCGTCATTGCTGCGGCGAACTGCGCGACGAAATCAATCTACCTGTATCGTCAACTGGTACGATGCCCAACGCCGTGGGGCCAGTCCCGAATTGGTGATGATTCCGCACGCCAAAGAAGATGCGGGAGCGATGCTCGGTGACGCTTTGAAGAAGTTTCCACTGCAGACGCGACGCGTCGATGCGAAACATTGGTGGGTTGGAACCGAACCCACGTACGATCGCTTGACCGCCGTCGTCTGGACACCGCCGCTGGGCGATTCGAAAAATGAATTCCTGAAGCAGATTGACACAATCATGCAGGGTGCATCTGCGGACACCTATCGCCTCGCTTATGATCAAGTAAGCGACCGAGCACTGATGCTGCTGCCAAGATTCATCGTGCGACAATTGCCTAAGATTGCATCTTCGATTGCGGCGAATTAAAGTCGCCACGCCATGGCGGTGGCCAATCTGTGGGCGAGATGATAGTTCCCACACAGTATTCATTCACCGCACAGTATTCATTCACCGCACAGGATTCATTCACCGCACAGGATTCACCTCGAAGTATTCGATTGGCTGGAGCAATCGTGATGCGTAAGCGTTGAGAAGAAACACCGCGGGGCCCCTGCCCTGCTCATCATCTGCCCTGCATTCGAACTGGGGGTGCGGGTGTGATCTTGCGAACAGGATCAAACCGTTGCCGTGGCTGTTCAGCGCTTGCTGGTTCTGTTTGCCGATTGTCAATCAGTTCGGCAATTCAGCAGGGATCAATTGCACGCCACCGTCTGGTGCGTCTGCCATCCGCCATCCTTCGCGAATGTAATTATGGCAATCGATGCAGGTCGTCGTCATTTGCAGATAGGTAAAAGAGGCACCTTCGTGATTTCGCTGCGATGCTAAGTGTTCCAACTTGCTGCACTGACGGCGAAATTCGGTCGCGTAGTGTTCGTAGACTGCATCTCGAGCGCGTGGCCACTCTGCGGCTTCGCTGATCCGTTTCATTTGTTTGGCGGCATGCCCGATCAATCGAAAATCTTCCGATAGTAATCCTTCCAGTACGTTCTGGGAGCTCGATAGCTTGGCTCGCATCAGTACCTGGGTTTCTTTGATCGGCGCGGTGGGTGGATCAGCCGCCTTGGTGAGAAATGGTGCGATCGCAAGTCCGGTTACCAAAGTGATCCCTGCCATCCATAGTCGCTTTTTCATCTGCCCATCCTCCTGCGATGATGATTGTCGTTCCTCAGGTTCATGTTAGCCTGCCCCACGTGTGGGGCTGGTGCGCGCTGCGTGATTCGCTTGGTGCATGCGATGTTTAGATCCTCACCCAATCTTTTAACCGAGCGTGTTCGAAGATCATTTCATGCTGGACTTGTAAATCCTGTCCCATCCCAGCTTCGGATGCTCGCTCGAACATGGCAATCGCAATCGCGACATCGACGTAAGCCAAGCCGACTGCGTTGAAGTAAATCCGCTCATCATCCGATTCGCGACCTGGTTTGCGGCCGGCGATCAAATCGACCAAATTGCCATGAATGTCTTGGTCAGTCAGTTCACCGTCTTTGTACATGCGGCTGAGCGTCTGCGTGCGATGCTTGACGGTGTCCCAGTCGTCACAAACGATCTTATCGCATCGTTTTGCTACCCCGTAGTCATCTTCCCAGCCGCCGACGTGGCTGTAGAAGGCTCCGGGCTTGACCCATTCTGCTTTTAAGAGTGGTGCTTGAGCGCTCGTCGCAGTCACAATGATGTCAGCGTCGGAGGTCGCTTGGCCAAGGTCGCCGGAAGTCATTTCAAATTTCATCTCAGGCAAAATCGCTCGCATTTCGCTCTCAAAGCGACGCTCTTCCTCACCTTCTTTTGCCGCCACGCGACAGATTTCCAACGAGGGGACGGCGGTCTTCATCGCAATTAGGTGCATTTTGGCCTGTTCGCCCGCGCCGATGAAGCCGATCGATTTGCTGTCAGGCCTCGCCAGATATTTTGCGGCGACCGCGCCCATTGTTCCCACCCGAACGTTGCTGCATAACGTTCCCTCCATAAAAGCGATTGGGAACCCATGTTCGATTTCGGACAAGATGATGACGGCGGACAGATTTTGAATACCGTGGCGAATCGGATTCGGTGGAAACACTGAAACCCACTTCACGCCGCAGATTTTCCGAGACTTGAAAGTTGCTGGCAGGCAATTGATCCGTTCCTGCGTTTCATCGTTAAAGATCTGGACGATTTTTTCGGGAAATAACACATCACCCTGATCAAATGCGTGAATTGCACTCTCTGCAGCTTCCATGGCCATGCCAACATCCAGGCAGCCAGAGCCAAGCAGGTCTTCTTGGGAGAAATAGCGGCAGTGAATTTCATGCGCGGACATCAGGAATTCCTCGGGAGACTAAAGAGCAGACCGGATTTTAATCGCGGTCAATTGTAGAATGAACGGCACATTACGTGCCAAGATTTGCGCGGGACGAAAGTGATGCAGACTGCCATGTGCGCGCGACGATCTGCACAATGAGCGCGCGGAATCGCTCACGCCGTAGCATCTCTCCGCACAACCTACCGTTGCTCGGTGTGGGATCGATTTGGGGACTTTTCAGCAGCCCAGCCGCAAAACCAGCAGCCCAGTCGCAAAACCAGCAGCCCAGTCGTGAAACCAGATTCACGATCGGTTGCCTTGGGGAAGTTGTTGCACGCACGTCGGGTAGATGCATCGGTCGGGCAACATCAACGCCGATAGCAGTTTAGGCAGCGGCCAGAGAGTCACCAGCAATCGGGAGTCGAATGATAAACGCGGTGCCGCGACCGACAGTACTTTCCACCCGGATTCGACCCTGATGTGCGTCGATGATTTCCTTGCAAGCGGCAAGCCCGAGGCCCGTTCCTCCCTTACCGGACTCATCCGGGCCCTGCTTCGTCGAGTAAAAAGCATCGAAGATGTGGGGCAGCGTTTCGTGAGGTATTCCACTGCCGTTGTCGCGTACGGTGAGGTCGACGAGCGATTTGTCGCTGCCGGAACCGACACGAATCAAAATGGTTCCGCCGTCGGGCATCGATTGGCGCGCATTGATCAACAGGTTCAGTAGCACGCGTTGAATTTGGTTTCCACTGGCGAGCACTTTGGGTGTTGCTGGATCAAGCTCTGTTTCGATGGCGACTCGGTATTGTCGCATTTCCCGTTCCAGCAAAACGAGAGAATCGTTGACGATCCCGACCAGGTCGGTCGGTTCCATTGAGTCGCCGCGATTGCGGGCTTGGGCCAAGATGGTTCCAGTGATTTTGGCAGCCCGCTGAGAGGCATCCAGAATCTTGTTGAGCGCTTTGTCGCGACTCGCATCATCGCGATTACGCAGTCCTAGTTTGGCGTAGTTGATGATTGTCATCAGAACATTGTTGAACTCGTGTGTCGCCGTCCCTGTCAATTCTCCTAGGGCAGCTAGCGACTGCATTTTTCGCAATTCAGACTTCAGATACTGCAAATGAGCTTCCTGATCCGTCAACGGCCGCTGTGTAGATGGCTGCGCCTGCATTTCGATCCTAGATGAAAAGCTTGAGGTGGTTGCCGACCGGCGGCGAATTTGTTCGCGGCTGGCGAGGCGATTGCGGTGGAAATGAAATGCCCCTTGAGCACCACACTGCCAAATCAAGCGACCGCCAGTATTCGATCGCGAATGAACGAACTCTGCTGTGATCTATCGTCGAAACCGTTGCATTTGCTATAGGCCGAACGAGTGGCCCGGTACAGATTGCCAAGCCGCCGCCGTTTCGCTCTCGTGAAGGATTTCAACGAAAGGTAATCGAGATGAGTATCAATGTTGTCGAGCGATTGAAGGAGCAGCTTCGCCGTGCGGATACCCTTGGATTGGCGGTCCGAATGGAAATGCTGGCTGATCAGCAGGCCACCTGGTGCGAAATCGCTGGCGTCCCCACTTTATTCGTCGATCTCTCCCAAACCGCTGCGGAGCAGCTAAAGCAGGTGGAAGAGACACTCGATGCTTTTTCGCAGGCTTCAAGCCATTCCCCCGTTCGGTACCAGGTACCCGTTCAATCCCAGGTACCCGTTTAGTCCCAGGTACCCGTTTAGTCCCAGG
>JARGNK010000328.1 GCA_029213145.1 Rubripirellula sp.
CACGTACGGATCTGTGCGGGGGGCGGCCCGAGAGGGCCGTTCCTACCGCGATCATCGACTTCAAAGCTAATTTGCAATCAATTCGCCTCGCTACGTTTCGTGCCTGTCCCCAATTCGCCCCGGGGACAGGCATAGACATCAATGAAAACAGCAAGCAACGGCAAGCAACGGGGACAGGCATAGACTTCAAAGCTCATTTGCAATCAATTCGCCTCGCTACGTTTCGCGTCTATCCCCAATTCGTTCGCCTCGCTACGTTTCGTGCCTGTCCCCAATTCGCCCCCAATTCGCCGTCCCCAATTCGCCCTGCAATCAATTTGCTTTCAGCGTCCCGAACAGCGGGGACAGGCAGCGACTTCAACGAACGTCCCGAACAGCGGGGATAGGCAGCGACTTCAACGAACAACGGGGACAGGCATCGACTTCAAAGCCAATTTGCAATCAATTTGCTTTCAGTGGTTCTGGCTGCCATTGGTGCGGCTTGGGATAACCTCGTGCGAGATAGAGCCAACTGGCCCTGGGTGACTAACGGCGTCAGGAACTGCCGCAGTTGCGAATCCTCATGGAGCCCATCGAGAAACTAGGCGTTGAAGGAAAAGAGGCTGAAAACGAGGTCGAAATTCCAAGCATCCCTGTCGGCATGGAAAATGATCGGACATTTCGAGCTTCCATGCGAGTTCGCACTTCTGCGAAAAGTGTTTGGCGCAATTTGGTGTAGTGAGCACTGACTGCTTCCTTGATTTTGCGTTCATCCTTTGCCAGTCGATCCTCGAACGCCTGTATTTCGCGAAGTGCCATACCACACTCTAAGTAGGTCTCAGGATCTGGCCTCGGGTCGTTGGATGCGGATTGCATTAGGGTGCGGATGGATCCATTCTGGAGGGCGACATGCGTTGCCTTGAGTTCGCCCTTCTCCCACTCTTGTGCGAGCCACAGGTGGCCGGACATGCACTGGCCACCGCAAGACTTAAAAAGGCACGTAAGGCCATCTTTTCTGCCGCCTTTGTATTCTTCCAAAGTAAGTGGCCGGCCTGATTCATCCCACGAAAGGAGAGTGCCAGTTCTCCGGCCAAATTGATACTGCACGTATGCCAACGCTTTACCGTCATCCCCGTAGCTTGCTAGCGGTCCATGGAGGTTACGGCCACGGCTAGAAAGGACGAGTGAAGGTTCGCTACCTCCAGTCGCCGGGATTTTTGTTAGTCGACCAGGATTTTTTTGCTCCGCCCTGAAAAGTAATTCCTCAAATGCAGACTTCGCTTCTTCGAATTTCTCGCCAACTTTCACCGATTCACCATTGGAAAGACTGAGCTCAAAGTCTTGCGTGTGGCGATTGTTTGTCTTGAATTCAGTGGATCGTGAGTTCTGCTTTGCGGACCCGGCGAGAGCCGATCTGCTTTCGTATAGTTGTGCTGCAATACGTGGATCACCCTGCAGAGTTTCTCCAGCTAGAAGGGCGTCAATTTCGGTTTGGATTCGTTCGAGTAGGCCCTCTTGAAAACCAACATGCAGACGCCGGACCTTTCCATTTGAATCGATGATGATAAGCGAGGGCAGGTCTTCAACGCCAAACGCTTCTGCTGCCTTGCCATTAAGATCTGAAGCGATCTCAATCTTGAGCGGATGTCGTTCGGTGTAGGCGTCAATTGTTTCGCGACTCTCTTCAGCATTGACCGCAATAAATCGCACTTTGGCTGGATCATATTGCTCGAATAATTCCGCAAGTTTTGGAAGTTCTTTCAAACACGGTAGACACCAAGTTGCCCAGAAATCTAATACGATGATTCTTCCGTCTTGCTCCATCAGGGGTGACGTCGCGTTTCCATCAGAGAGTCGCGTCAGGGTGAAATTCGGTGCGGAAAAGAGTTCATCGAAATTACCTTGCGACCAAAGTGCGTCCCCCTCTGTAGACATCACTGCTAGGTTGGTTGCCTGTCCTGTACCTATGTCTGTCTCAGGCTCGCTATGGTTGCTCGGCCCGACAAAGATGTCCGATGCAGGCTTTGATGACGGTGATTCTTCTGGACGTTCGTTGTGTTGAACCACCATCCCATCGGAAGACGCTTCGGTATTCCCTGAATCCACTTCAGTACCGTGATTCGTCTGCTTAGCGTCATGCTGAGCTTTCAAACCTTGGGAGGTTTCTGCTTGATTTCCTCGCTGTTCATTTTCGATGCGTTCAAGTGATGCCATAAGAGACTGCAATTGAACTCGATTGTCGATCTCCGACTTCACGAGTAAGCCGATGTATGACAGTCCGAGAATCACCGCGGAGAGCACCGCGAGACGCATAACAAACTCAATCACACCGATGCGATGTCTGATTCGCGACGGTCTTGTTTTGGTTTGTTTCTTATTCATCTTCAAAACACAAGTAAGTAAGTGACTTCGGAATCGCTTGTCGGGCGAAGCGAGAGAAGAATCTCAACGGGTATCGAGCACATCAGCAAAGCGTGGAATATGATCTCTACGGAATCAACTGGCTCATTCTTGGATTTTTAATATAACACATCCGATTCTCCTCCTTGTGAGTATTTGCGGTTTGTTGTTGAGCGAAATCGATTCCCCGTTTTTAGCTCCGATCCGCTAGAGCCGTATGCTGTTGTAAGTATTTGCGTTGGCTGCCTTGCCCCGCGACAGTTTGCCGATCCCATAGAGCAGCGGAGAACAAACGTGACAGGCACTAACTTAAAAGCTGATTTGCAATTAATTCGTTCCTCGCTCCCCACGTTCGTGCCTGTGCCCATTTTGCTCAATTCGTTCTCGCGCTTTCGCGGTAGCATTTCATCTTCTTTTCGAAGCGTCCCGCGGATCGGAATCTAAATCCCGCGATGGGCATGGTTCAGGCCGCAAGCTTGACTCTGGCAATCCTGATGCATTACCCTGCACAACCGATTGTGCATTGTGTTCTGGAGGCATTTTAGGATTCATTCGCGACGAATCTGGCAACCCGATTTCGCTGGCAGCAGGCATCGCTCGGGTCGCTGGTAATCATCCACACAAAGCTGGAATTCATGAACTCATTCCAAAGCAATCCCGTCAGTCTCAAAGAGGTTGCAAGTGCTGCTGGTGTTAGCGTTTCGACAGCATCACGGGCGCTCAATGGAAAAGCCAATGAGTGTCGAATTAGCGAAACAAC
>JARGNK010000329.1 GCA_029213145.1 Rubripirellula sp.
CCCGTTAGGTTTGCGACTTCGATCTCACTCAGCAGCCATTCCGAGTCACGTACCGCTAGTTTGGTCGTCGTAAGTACAAACGAATCATCATCATCGACGGACACGAAAATTGTGTCGGTATTTCCTCCTCCGAGGTAGCGGAAATCATTATCGGTTTGTGAACTTAGAGCTTTGACAAGCGCGGCGTCGATCGACAAAGTATCGTCACCATCTGCTAGATCGACGATGATTTGGGTCGCCGTCATGCTTGGTGTGATCGTAGCTAAATCATTCCAGGGCGCTGCCGAATCACTGCGATACTGGAGAGCCTTTGTGTCATTATTAACACTAAGATAAAGCTGATCTGAATCGGCATCTCCATTGAATGTCACAGCATTGGAAGTGATCGCTGGAGTTACTGCGAGTAGCAATCGTTTTTCCAATGTCTCGTAGCCAATGGATTTTAGATTCCTTCGACGACGTGCGAGAGTTCGTTGGTGCTGTGCTCGTTTGATGCGTCTCTTGTGTTTTCGATGCATTTTCTTTCTTCTCAGGCATTAAGCCCAATGTGCAGAAGTCGCTCATCGGGTCTTTCGCGTGGAATTCACGACAGCGAATAAATCGCCGGGGTTCGATGATAGACCGATTCGTGACCGATTTCACAAAATAAAAATTTTTTCACGATCTAGCTTCTGGGCGAACACATTCAGGGCCTGCCAGCTTTCCTTGGCAGCCTACTCGATAACCTCCATATCGAGGGCCTGCTAGCAGCCTGTTGAAAAATACGCATCTGGCGCTACCTTAGCAACATTCTTTTTTGGAGTATTATGATGGGTTTGGGTCGTCGCCGCAGTGAGCGGCAGGAACAGTTCTGGATTGCTGCCGAATCGATCGGCTCTGGACCGAGGCACGCCTTCTACCATCATCTCAACAAGGTGCTCGCTTCGGTTCAGTTTGATCGCGAGATCGAAGACGCATGCGAGCCCTACTATGCGAAGAAGGGGCGACGAAGCATTCCACCGGGCGTTTACTTTCGAATGTTGTTCATCGGTTACTTCGAGGGCATCGATAGCCAACGCGGTATCGCTTGGCGATGTGAGGACAGTCGCTCTCTGGGACGCTTCCTTGGATACGGCCCGGACGAATCGACTCCCGACCATTCCAGTTTGACGGTCATTCGGCAACGCCTGCCGATGGAAGTGCATGACCTGGCGTTTCAATTGGTTCTCAAGGCGGTCGCGGATCACGGCCTGATTAAAGGCAATCTGCTGGGCGTCGACGCCACGGACCTGGAAGCCAACGCGGCGATGAAGTCGATCGTTCGCCGCGACACCGGCGACGATTGGCGTGAATATGTTCGCAAGCTCTACGAAGAAGAAACCGGCATCAGCGATCCGGACGACGATGAACTCCGACGCTTCGACAAACAGCGTAAGAACAAGAAGGTCTCCAATGAGCAATGGGTCAACCCGAACGACCCCGATGCGAAGATCGGCAAGATGAAAGACGGCCGAACACACATGAAGTACAAGGCCGAGCATGCAGTCAATCTGGAAACCACGGCGATCATCTCCGCTGAGGTCTACCATGGGGATCAGAGCGACTTTTCGACGATTTAGGACACAGTGAATTCCGCTCGAACCCATCTTCGCGAAAGTGGCTGTGATGCCGAAGTGACCAAGATCGTTGCCGACAAGGGTTATCACAGTGCAGAAACCATTCGCACGCTTGATGAAGACGAAGGGCTGCTGACTTACATCCCCGAACGAGAGCAGGCGAACAATCGCAAGTGGACTGACAAACCCGAAGGATCCGAGGGAGCGTTTCGACGCAACCGCGAGCGGATCCAGCGTCGCTACGGACGCAAGCTTCAGCGGTGGCGAAGTGAGCCAGTGGAACGAACATTCGCCCATGTCTGCGAGACCGGGGGTGGTCGCAGGAGCTGGCTGCGCGGCAGAGCTAATGTTCAAAAGCGTCATCTGATTGCAGCCACCGGATACAACCTCGGGCTGATCCTCCGTGAGCTGCTCGGGGCCGGCAAGCCAAAGCACCTGTCGGCGCTTGCCGAAAGGCTTTTCTTCACCTGTCTTACCATCGTTATGTTTCTACAGCGGCCTCGGGTGCTCCCGAGATCACTGGCTCGACTCGGCCTCGCCTAAAAAAGCTTTCAACCACCCCGATACGGTGGCTCGGATCAATCAGGCAAAACACCAAATTTCAACAGGCTGTTAGTCACGGTTTTGGCGATCCAATCGGGCTCGTACTGTCGTGTACGGTCCCTCTTTCATGTACTCCGCCAATCCCATCCACTTAATGTTGAAAGCCATGGCTCGAGAGTAGAGGAACCTGTCGTAGATGTCGTCCATCTGCTCGACCGTCCATCCGTGGGGGTTTTCGAACACAGGGTGACCATCTGCATTGAGGCACGGCATGTTTCCACTGGTGCACTTTCGGGATGTCCATACGATTGCTGGCCCCTTTCTACTGTTCAAATTTCTCATCGATTTCTCTGCTGAATTCGTTCTTCTGCTTGGTTTTGTCTCGTTCGCGCATTCAGCTCGAAGTGACTCGCGTGGAAGAAGGATTGAACCAATTCCAAACAGAGTCGCAGACTGAAGAAACCGCCGGCGGCTTGAATTGGGATCGTGGTGATACATGCTTTGTTTAGTGGTTGCTTGTGGAGCAAATGGAAGCGAACCTGCATGATGAGATCATTGCTTGGCCAGCAGCGGCCAGAATTGGGTCCGTGGGATTGCCAATGGCCGCATGTCCGTCAAGCGACGGGTTCCACCTTGCCCGGACCGGGCAGGTTGGAGGGGCATAGCCCTACTCATCATGCTTGTGAGCAACATCATCTGATGATTACCCACACGTATATAGAATCACCAATGCGGTAAAAGGTTCTCAGAATTCTGAGAAAAAACGTGTTTTGCGAAGCGACGGACGCGGCGGCGTCAAATGGAGGGCGGCAGGAATTGCATGATCGGATCGCCAGTATTCCTGGCTTGGTTCTGACCGATGCTGGCATGGAGGGCTTACCTCTGATTCCTTTAGCAAGCCTCGCAGAAACAGCACATCGGGATGCTTTCCTGAAAGCTCTAGATTCGATGATCGAGCAGGTTCGGCAAATGGATGAAT
>JARGNK010000116.1 GCA_029213145.1 Rubripirellula sp.
CCAAAAAGACCAAAAAGACCAAAAAGACCAAAAAGACCAAAAAGACCAAAAAGACGCGGCCCAACAATGCGAACGATGAAAACCGTACTCCCACCATCGTAGACAGCGTCCTACCGCACGCCACCTAGGATCATCAACGTGTATCAGTCAAAACGGTTGTGCAACCAAATATCACAATTTTGACGGCCACAACCGTGAGCCAACAGTCGTCGATTGAACGCCGTTTCCAGTCACCCCCTAACGTTACCACCTCGCAATCAGCCTGCTGGCAACAAAGCAACCAATCCTGGCAAAAAGACGACCGTCGCGGGACCTGCAACCATTCCTTTGCAGCCAAGGAGGATTCCGCCGAGGGGCAGAGGCCGACTACGGGGTAAGCCGGACCAGGAACGCTGAACTGATTGGCGAGCTGGGATGGATAAACGGCAACGAGGTGAAACAGCGGTGTCAAAATCGCTGTAAAATCAAGGTTTGTGCCTGAAGCCCCCCGCGATACGAACACCACCATGAACCAATCGCTTCGACTGATCGCCATCACCCTCTTTGTCTGTCATCTGGCGACTGACACACAAGCCGAAAATGCTAAGCACCTGTTCATTCTTTCAGGCCAATCAAACATGGCAGGCTTGAAACCAGCAGAGTCTTTTACACCCGCCGTAGAAACAAGATTTGGTTCCGAAAATGTCATTGTCGTGCATGATGCATTAGGTGGACAACCGATTCGACGCTGGCACAAAGCCTGGAAACCAACAAAAGACCAAAACCCAAAATCGATCGGTGATCTCTACGATCGATTAATGAAAAAGGTCGACGCTGCCAGAAAGAATCATGATCTTGCGAGTGTAACGTTCATTTGGATGCAAGGTGAACGAGACGCCCGCGAACAGAACACTGCTGTTTATGCCAATAGCCTGACAGGCATTTACGATCAAGTGAGTCAAGATCTGAAGCGTGACGATGTGAACTTTGTCATCGGCAGACTTAGCGATTTCGATATGGAAAACAAAAAATACAAGGACTGGACCAAGATTCGAGATGTGCAAGTCGATGTAGCTAAGAAACATCCGCGAGGAGCCTGGGTGAACACCGATGACCTGAACGACGGCGTCAATCGAAAAGGCAAATCCATTCAAAATGACCTGCACTACTCAGCAGATGGATACAAGATCCTCGGCGAACGCTTTGCAGAAGCCGCCATCACGCTCATTGAGAAGCAGCACTGACGAGCGTTTGAACCAACCGAGCAGATTGAAGCGAAGCAGATCGCTTCCTCGACAAGAACTTCAAACTTGCGTGCCGGACGATCAACTGCCATCCGCTAGCCGCAGACTCGCCTCGCTTAAAGCAATCTTGAGTTGTGCCGCTCATCCATTGCGAGATAGCGACTATAAGTCCGACGAATTTGGTGACGCGGACTGCCGTTTCGCACGAACCTTCTTCCCATTCAAGAGGGTTCCAATCGGTGTGTAACGCACAAATACTTCATAGCAAATCAACAAACTCACGGTTGTGATCGAACAGATCGCGAGTAACTTCAGCGAACTCGGTAACGGCCAATCGGCCATCCAGCTCTGCAGCAACTGAACGAGTGGCAGATGCATCAGGTAAAGCCAATAAGCCGAATCTGACAGGTAGCGTATCCGATCATTCTGGCTGGCAAAAAAATGCTGAAACAGCCCGATCAAGCCGAAGGACATCAACCAGACGTAACAGGCAGCAACCAGCGCCGCGATCGCATGATAGGGCCAAAACATCGTGTTACGCCACTCAATCGCAATGACACCGATCGGCAAAATCAATAACGCCAAAATCAGACAGCGGACCCAATGCCCACCCCATTGCGATTCCAGCTCTGGTCGCCCGTAACACAAGGCCCCGAAGCCAAAAAAAATCGCGTAATAGAGTAGGGATGGTGGCCAAGGAAGAATACCGGTTGCCGTATCGGGGCCAAAGGTCTGAACCATCATCAACTGGGCCATGAAGGTCAGCGGAATGATCCAGCACCAAACGACGGGGCGTTGCAACATCCAAGCTGGTGGGCCCCGCAACTTAAGCAGTCGAGTAAGACTGGCAATCACTACGAATCCGGCGACCAACCATAGCAAGTAGTACAAAAACCAGAGATGCATAAAGACAGGGAAAAAGACAAATAGCGCTGCGACCTGCGTCACTCCCGACGCCTGCTCGACCCATTCCCGCAAGTAATCTCGCTCGACGCCCTGTTCGCTGCGTTGCACTCCCGTTGCGGGTTTCGAGCGATCGACCGAAACGTCATCGCCCGACGTACCACCGGCCGCTGATAAACGTTGAACCACATCGGGATAAACATACTGCCGTGCGAGATCCATTGGAGTGCGATTGTCGATATCAACTGAATTGACGTTCGCCCCACGAGCCAACAGGTCGATCACCAGCTTTTCATCTCCCGCGCCGGCAGCCCAATGAAGAGGGGTCGAACCCTTCAATTGACGCCCGACCGCCTGCCATGTAGCAACTTCGATATCAGCACCGCTGTCGACCAGCAGATCGACCATCTGCACATCCGATTTGGCAACCGCTAAATGCAACGGCATCGCACCCGCATTGTAACCATCATCTAATCGCGGCCGATTCAGATCACCGCCAGCACCAACGTAGCTCTCGACATAGGCCGTGTCGCCTTGTTCCACTGCCGACCAAATATTGGCACCACCAAAAATCAAAACGACCCAGATCGCAGGAACGATCGTGAATAAACCAAGGAACAAGGGAACACCAACCCGCAACAAACGATGCTGCACCAATCCGAGCGGCCCACGTTTCTGCCACATCATGGTCGTAAAAAAACCACTCACCAAGAAAAAGAGCGGCATTCGAAAACCATGAATCAAGTCCATCAACACCCCGTAAACCAGCCCATGTTGATGAACGTCTTGAATGGGCTGTATTCCAACGGGAAGAGGAATGAACGACATCATGCCGTGGAGCAAAATCCCCAACAGCATCGCTATCGCGCGCAGCGCATCCAAATCGTGATATCTTCGATGCGTGGTAGTCGAAGACAATGAAACCTCTCGAGTCTAGAAGACGAATACGAGCCAACTGGCCTGATGTTGGATCGTAGAATAAACACCGCGCTAAACAGATTGCATGTAACAAACCGTACCGAATCAATCGCCGGCCCACGGTTACCACAGAAACGCTGGCATCACAGATACGGAAAACAATACCGAACCTACTCGCAGCTGGCGACTCGACTTCGCAAGCTGCCCAAGCCAAGACTGGCAGAATAACAGCTAGGGAAGTGTCACCAAGAAGCCGTCGATTTCCGCTGATGCCTGACGCGTCTGATCGAGCGCGTCCAGAATCCGCAACTGTGTATTGACGAGCGTTCGTTGCGCGGTCAGCAAAGTTAAATAGTTCGACTCACCAGCATCAAATGCCGTCTTGGACAATTCAAATGTCTCTTCGGCACCGGGTAAGACGTTATCCCGCAGTCGTTCATACCGACGACGTGCCGTGTCGTAGCGGCCGACGGCCATCGCCAAGCGACCTTCCAGATCCAATCGAGTCCTTTCGATTGATGAGGATGCTGCAGCGACACTCGCTCGAGCAGCTCGAATGTTGCCTTGATTTCGATTGCGGATCGGCAATGGCACGGTAACCCCAAGGACGGCGTACGTGTCGTCCGATCCCGTATCGACACCTGCCCCAACTTGGGCAGTGACATTCGGTGTCACTTGAGCACACGCTAAACGCAACGCCCAGCGAGCGCGATCCAGATTCGATCCTGCGGCCAACAATTCAGGACTTTGTGAAGCGATTGATTCAAGCGTCTCGTCCCAGGGACGCGTCTGTAACCCTTGTTCGAGATCTCCCACCAGTTCACCCTCGGGTAATTCGTCCAAGCTGACCGCAGCCGCCAGAGATCGTCGATTGGCAGCTAACAAGGTCGTCGCATTGTCAGCCGAGATACGAGCCTGCTCGGCCTCCACCTGAGCCTGCAAGAGAGCAACTTTCGAAATCTCCTGCGCCTTCAACAACAACTCCGCTGACTGAACCGACTGCTCCGACAAGTCAACGATCTTGTTTGCCAATGCGACACGACGCTGGGCAATCAGGGCTTGAGCAAAGGCGATCCGCAACTCCGTCAACACCTGGAGTTCTGTGCGACGCACTTCGGCGCAAAGACTTGCGGCTTGTTGGGCCGCTACTTGCTGCGCCAATCCGAGTTTATTGGCGGTAACAAACTGCTGCGAAACCCTGACTGAGTGGAGGCCAGAGCTCCCTTCATTGCCGATCTCCTCGCTTTGATACTGCAAGACGGGATTCGGTGGCAAACCTGCTTGCTGGTAAAGCCCCTGGGCGGCCGCAAGTTGCTGTCGCGACGCAAGAATGGCGGGATGCTGCCCCAGTGCGACCGATTCCAATCCGGCGAGCGTTGATGACCACCCCGCTGGCTTCGTCTCTGAAAAGACTGCTTTTTCAGTTAGAGACTCGATCGGCTCTTGTGAAACTTCGGTGACTAAATCAAGCGGCAGAGATTCAGTAACCACCGGGGTTTGCATCGACGCAGTGCGATACACCGTCTCGGCCGGAACCGGGTCCGAGGACGTTCGGCAGCCCATGCTCACTGTGCCACAGCACAGGCAAAGGATCAGCTTGGACCTGGAGTTCATTCGACCGTCGACTGCTTGAAATCAAGAATTTGTGCTGCTTGGCTTATCGGCAACAATCGAATTGAGTCGTGAATGAATCCCTTTTTGCTAGCAACCGTTCTGTCCATCTTCCCCAACACTTTTGGGCCCTAGACGGTTTTTCCGAGCGGGTCGCGGCTGGTGAATCGGAACCCCCGGAAACTGTTATTTCCTCCCCTAACACCACGCCTCCCCAAACACCTTGTGATCCCGGCGTGAAGCTTCTCGTTGAATCTTTGAGGCATCAAACCGCTGCATCACCGCCACCGCATAATTCCCTGACGTCGCAGAGGTGCAGATATGGCGATGCAAGAGTGCAGCACGCTCTTTCGAAATCAGGTCGCAATCGATGGCGTGTACTCGCTGCCCGAGTAGGGAGCGAGCCAGAAAGCAGAGGTATCGCAGGTGAGCCGAGAACGACGGCCAAAAAACTAAGAACCGCGTTGGAACACTCAAGATCCGTCGCCTCAGACGGATCAAGCATTCGGACTCACCAGCCCACATCCTGACTTCAGGACGGAGCGTGCAGACGATAAGACGCATCGCAACGGCTCAAGCGGTGGAATAAACTAACGCTTCGATCGATGCGTTTGATCGAATGACGATGTGCCGGCAAACAGCGCAAAACACCTCCTGCGGGATGCACCGATGGTGGACCTGACGATAGAACCGATTCAGCGGTTGTATGTCGAAAAAGATATGAAATCGCCCGATTTGCTGCGGCTCAACCGCGGCAAGGCGATGACGCAATGCCGCAGCTGCCCCGGCAAGACAGAGCCCAACGATGACAGCGCTGCCGTCGTGCAAACCACCGCTGGTGTGATTCTGCTGGTGATCGCGGACGGAGTGGGTGGTTGCCCGCACGGACACCAGGCTTCGGCGATTGCCGTGCAAACCGTGACGAAAAGCGTTCTGGACGCCGATCCCATGACCGGAGTTCGGGACGCCATTTTGGACGGCATCGAACAGGCTAACCAAGCGATACTGGACCTGAGTATCGGTGCCGCCACAACCCTGGCCGTGGTGGAGGTACAAGACCAAGTTGCCCGCGGCTACCAAGTCGGCGACTCGACCAGTTTGATCCTTGGTCAACGCGGCTCCATCAAGTGGAAATCGACCTCCCATTCGCCGGTTGGTTACGCGATCGAAGCCGGCATGCTGACCGAAGCGGACGCGATGCATCACGAACAACGGCACGTGGTTTCGAATCTAGTCGGATCCCGAAACATGCATATCGAAATCGGTCCTGCGCAGCCGTTGGCCACCCGTGACACAATCATCGTTGGCAGTGACGGGTTATTCGACAACGTCAAGATCGAAGAAGTCATCGAGCATGGACGCTGCGGAAAATTGACCAGACGGATGAAGTCTCTCGACAACCTGGTGACGGAGCGAATGAATCTGAATCAACCTGGCGAACCAGGTAAACCCGACGATCTTTCCATGATCATCTACACCCCCACGTAACCGCTTGCAGCCTCTCCGGGCAGCCCGTCAATCTTTTTTGACAAGTACCGATTGCGCGACAACGTTCCCATGAGGATCCAGGCGATAACGAACTCGTCCTGCCACTCGACATAAAACTGAACGAAACCAACGGACACCTCCGACCAGCCATTTCAAGCCGCAGGTCCAGTTAGAAGCATCGAGCAGCGGAACGATGCACAGGAATTTCACCAAACGGCTTCGCTAATCATTCAGATGATTCAAGCCAACCGAGCCGAGGTCATTCCGGATTCGTCTTGCTAGAACGATCCACGAAGGGTGTTGGCTAGATTCTTTTCAAGAGTAAGGATGCCCCAGCGACTGCACCGTGAATTCAACACGCGCTGCGACGACAGCCCCTCAAGCGATCTCCCACAAGCCGTCAAAGCCGTTACCCGCAACGACAATGTGGGGAGCAAGAGACCCCGGCAACAACGAGTCCATTCGACAATTGCGATATCCAATTCGATGCCCACATGATCGGGCAACGCCGAGCAATCGGACTCGGTTACGCAGCATTCCGATCAAGAACGCTCCGATCAAGAACGCTCCGATCAAGAACGCTCCGATCAAGAACGCTCCGATCAAGAACGCTCCGATTAAGAACGCTCCGGGAAACAGCAAACAGCTAGCGGGTGGCTCCAGCGGAGCCGAATTCACGCAGACCCAGCTCCACGCTGCAATGCCATCCGCTGCAATCTCCAGTTTACAGAGGCGTTTTTTAACGTGTCAGCAACTTCCCGGAGGATGTCATCGCGGTGACTTATTTAACTCGCACCAATTTCATCAACCGCCCCGAAACGTTCCAGTCTTGGACGTACAAGTTGCCATCTTTGTCCCAATAGGAACCATGGGTACCGCTAAAGACACCCTCGATCCACTGATCTTGGGGAACGTTGAAACTCCCTCGCTTTTTTGGATCAGGATTGTGCCCCAGCACGGCCATGATCGTATTGCTGCCGTCCAAGATCACCAGCCGACCATGTAAATCTGGCACAGAAACGTATTCACCCTGAATCGCAACCGAGGTTGGCATGCCTAATCCGGTGATCACTTCTTCGATAAAGTTGCCGTCCAAATCGTAATGTACCAGTCGCCCTTTGGGTTGGTGGTTGCGGTCACAAACCAGCAACCGCGGTGGATCGTAGCGTGTATCGAGCGTCATCCCATGGGCGGTGTTGAATTGCTTCAAGCCGTTCCCTTTGGAACCGAAGTGCATCAGATACTTTCCGTTCTTGTCGTACTTGAAAATGTGGTTACTGGCGTAACCGTTGGACAGGTAGATATCGCCTTCGGCAGTGACGGTGATAGCAGTTGGGTTGAATCGGATCTTTCCTAGACCTGATTCTTCCGGGTACTTCAATCGCAGCACGACCTCACCCGAATGAGCATTGAACTTGATTCCCTCGGCATCGTTATTACGGGCACCATAAATGAATTCGCCATCGGCTTCTTTCCGAATCTCCATATCGTGGAGATTCGAATAGTCTTTACCGAGGTAAGTCTGGATCACTTTTCCTTCCGGCGAGAAAACGAACACACCGGCGTTCGCGCTCGTGAAGATATTGCCCGCCTCGTCAATCACCACACCGCCGTGGGTAGGCCCCAGCGGCGAACTCCCATCGGGTCGAAGCCCCCAACCGGGCGTTGTGTCAAAGGTCATCATGCCACAACCCATCCGAACCGGTGCGACCTTTTCTTCCGCAAACGATGGCGAGTTGCTAACCAGAAACAGACAGGAAATCGACAGTGTGCAAAGCCAGGCATTCATCTTCATTGCGTACCACCTCACGCAGGCAAGTTCTTGTTAACGGGCCGTATTGTAACCTGCGTGGATCGACTCGTTCGCCGTTAACACGCCATCTCGCTGCGGACCAACCAATCTCGGCGAGCCGTGCTCCCCAAACCGCCGCGAACCCTCCGACCGGAAAACCGCATTCAATTGGCTGTCCATTGTCGGCAGTGCCAAAGCAACCACAGGCTGCCCCCAGTCTTGGCACAGGCTGCCCCCAGTTTTGGCAGCCGTCCAACCATCGCGGAAAGTCGATCTTGGCAAAGCCAAAGCGAACCTTTCGCCGAGTCGGCACTGAAAGGCCAGAATGAGAAAAAAACCGAGAACCGCTTCGATTAACCTCTATTCGCCGCGGGAGAGGTCTTTCAGCGTCAATACAAGGTTCGCTCTGGGATTACGGACGGGCAATTCACGACCAGACTGGACCGAAAAATGTCTCCGGAACGTAATAATCACGGCGATTTCAATCTCACCAATGGACGCAAGTTGTTATTGTGCCGACACTTAGCGTTACAAAAGCATCCTCGTGATGCTTGACGGCGGCGTGAAAGATGCCATTCTAGCAGGCGTGCTTTTGTTCTTGAGCCAGGGTTTCATTCCATGCATCGTGTATCCGACCGACCGGGCAAGACACCTCAACCTCACTCTAGCCCGTTCTACAACCACCTCGTGCCAGCCTATCAAGCGCTTTGGCCGGCCGTTGCGAAGAGACGGGTCAGCAAGACGCTTGATTCGCTCGGGATTCCTCCCGGCGCAAAGGTTTTGGAGGTAGGTGTCGGAACGGGACTATCTTTGGAATCTTATCCTGAGCATGCATCGGTCACTGGCGTCGATCTTTCCGAAGCGATGCTGGCCGAGGCGAAAGAATTGATTGCGGAAAAAGCCTGGAGTCACATTGACGTGCGGCCAGGGAACGCCGAATCGCTGGACTTCGAAGATTCATCCTTTGATTTCGTCACTTCCTTTCACACGATCAGCGTCGTTTCCAAACCGCAGGACATGATGCGTGAGGTCGTTCGCGTCTGTAAGCCAGGTGGAAAGATTCTGATCATCAATCATTTTCGCAGCGAGAACCCCTTCATTGCGAGGGTCGTCGACAAAGCCGGCAACATTACCCGCCGATTAGGCTGGCGAACGGATTTGGATCTCGACGAAGTTTTGCGGGAATTGCCATTGCGAATGGATCGGCGTTACAAAACCAATCCGCTCTCTTTGTTCACGGTGATGAAAGCGACGCGGCAAGACTGATACCTTGCCGATGACTCCGCCGAACGTCAGGCAGCATGCTGCTGTGTGCATCAAATGTCGAGCGCAGCCACCCGAGTCGTGAGCACCGGCGGCGGATCGGCATTTCTGATAAGTTTGCTTCGCCCGATCTGCGTGCTCACCCTCACGCCCATTTCGCTGCCCAGCACGAGACTCCCCAATGTTATGCTCCCCATTTTCGCCTGACAGTTTGCGTCAATCAGTGGTCGCGGTCCCACCGCTGGCTCGTGACGCCAACCTGAATGTATCGACCGCCGAAAATTCCAAGATCATTCGCTTCTTAGAGGCAGGTGGCATCCGCTCGTTGCTTTATGGCGGCAATGCGGTGTTCTATCACGTGCAACTCCGTGAATACGCGAATCTGCTTCAGATGCTCGCGGAAACGGCAGGCGAACAAACCATCGTCATTCCCTCGGTGGGGCCCGCCTACGGATTGGCGACCGATCAAGTTGCGATTTTGAAGGAGCATGCATTTCCCACCGCGATGCTCTTGCCATCACGAGATGTCGTCGACCAAGCAGGGATTGCTTCGGGCGTACGACGTTTGGCGGAGCAACTAGGGAAGCCGTTGGTGCTCTATCTGAAATTCGATCGCTGGTTAGATCCACAACACATTCGAGCGCTCGAATCGGATGGTGCAATTTCGTGGATCAAGTACGCCGTGGTGCGAGACGATCCATCGCAAGACGATTATTTACGCGACGTGATCGAAGTCTTTCCGAAAGAGAGGATTGTCAGCGGAATTGGTGAACAGCCGGCAATTGTCCACCTGCGCGATTTCGGCGTCGCAGGTTTCACCAGTGGATGTGTTTGCATTGCACCAGAGCGTTCAATGCAAATGATGCGTGCGATCCACGAAGCTGACTACGAGACAGCGGAATCGATTCGCGAGTGGTTCTCTCCGCTGGAAGATCTGAGGAACGAAATCAATCCAATCCGTGTACTCCATCACGCGGTGGCCGAAGCAGGAATCGCCTCGGTTGGATCGTTACCGCCGATGCTTAGCGACCTTCCCGCGGAAACCGTCGCGCGGATTCGCAGCGCCCTCAACGCGATGCGAGAAAAGGACTTACCGTAGTTGAAGCGGCGGTTTCTTCGCTGCTTCACATGGATACCATCTCTTCACTTTCCCAACCTCCGAACTGTGGTGAAATGCTGTGGATAGAGACCCTTCAAAACTGCGTTCCCATCGTTGGTTTGGCCCCGATGATATGCGCTCGTTCGGACATCGGTCACGACTCAAAGGGATGGGCTTTGACGACATTGATTATCAAAACCGTCCCGTCGTCGCGATTTTGAATACGTGGAGTGAACTCAACACCTGCCATAGTCACTTCCGCAATCGGGCCGAGGAAGTGCGGCGCGGCATCCTGCAATCAGGTGGATTTCCTGTTGAAGTGCCGGTCATGTCGTTGGGTGAGATGCTGATGAAGCCAACGACGATGCTCTATCGCAACTTATTGGCGATGGAAACCGAGGAGGTTTTGCGTTGCCACCCAGTCGATGCCGCGGTCCTGATGGGCGGCTGTGACAAAACCGTTCCCGCCATGCTGATGGGAGCGATTAGCGCCGACATCCCGTCGATTTTCCTGCCAGCCGGCCCCATGCTTAAAGCACGCTGGAAAGATGTAACGCTGGGTAGTGGCAGTGATGTTTGGAAGTATTGGGACGAAAGACTGGCTGGCCAACTCTGTGACCGCGATTGGAAAGGAATCGAAAATTGCCTTGGCCGCTCCGCTGGCACCTGCATGACGATGGGTACCGCCAGCACGATGGCTTGTGTCACCGAAGCGATGGGCTTTACGCTGCCCGGTGCCGCCTGCGTGCCAGCAGTCGTTGCCGAGCATTCACGCGTTGCCGTGCAAACTGGGCGACACGCAGTCGAGATGGCATGGCAGGGCACCAAACCATCAACCTTCCTAACAGCCCAATCGATCGACAACGGACTGATGACTTCCTTTGCGATTGGCGGCAGCACCAACGCGATTGTTCATTTGATTGCGATCGCAGGCCGACTTGGGATTGAATTGACATTGGACCGCTTTGACGAATTGTCTCGTACCACACCGGTCTTGGCCGACATTCGCCCCGGCGGACGTTATCTAATGGAAGATTTTTTCGATGCTGGTGGCCTTCCCGCGATGCTAGCACGAATGACCGGCTTGTTACATGTTGATTGCCAGACGGTAAATCACATCACACTCGGCCAACAGATCGAGGGAGCCGAGGTCATTGGCACGGAAGTGATTCGCTCTCGTGAAAACCCTGTCGCGACCGCCGGCGGAACTTGTTTGCTGAAAGGCAACTTGGCGCCCAATGGATGCGTCATCAAATCACTCGCCGCCGAACCCAAGCTGCTAACGCACCGTGGTAAAGCAGTGGTTTTTGACGACTACCCCGCGATGAAGACGCAAGTCCACGACCCCGATCTCGATGTGGACGAAAACAGCGTGCTGATCCTCCGCAGCGCCGGTCCACTCGGTGCCCCCGGCTTTCCCGAGTGGGGCATGCTGCCGATTCCGAAAAAATTGCTGCAGGCAGGCGTCCGTGACATGGTCCGCATCAGCGACGCGCGAATGAGCGGAACGAGTTACGGCACGTGCGTCTTGCACATTGCCCCGGAGAGTGCTGCCGGTGGCCCCCTGGCCTTGGTACAGACCGGTGACGAAATCGAGATCGATGTTCCCAATCGTCGGATTCATTGGCACATCAGTGACGAAGAACTCAAGCAGCGACGAGCGGCCTATCAGCCAACGCTTGAGCAACCAGAACGAGGCTATGAAAAGCTGTATGCCAGGCATGTTTCCCAAGCCGACCAAGGCTGTGATTTCGACTTCCTGACCGGCCGATCACCCGGCAGCGAACCGAAGATTTTTTAAGCCCTATGAGGGAAAGCGTTGGCTTCCAGTCCTGAAAATCCACCCGACTCACCATCCACCCGCCATCCAACCTGATGCCAACCAGCCAGTGATCGGGCTCGCGGCACTCGTCCGTGGATCATCGGATAATCACCGGTTCGTCGTTTTCACAGGATTTCGTCGTTTTCACAGGATGAGGCCACCGCTAGCAGATCGCACTCTTCTCTTGCTCCCAAGGTCGCGAGCATTCAAAATCAGGTGTGCTCCGTTCCAACCTAACACACCGCAAAACTTAGCCGTGTTCTCAATCCCCGACCGACGACAATTCTTGCAAACCGCCGGTGGCGGCATCGGTGCGATGGCTTTGCAGTCACTGCTGGCCAATGAGCAGCCGGACAGTGGCTTGAAGAATCGGACTCATCATCCGCCCCGCGCGAAGCGGGTCATTTGGTTGTTCATGCATGGTGGTCCTAGCCACGTCGATCTATTCGATCCCAAACCAGATTTACTTCGCTATGCCGGCCAACCTTTACCGGAGAGCTTTGGCGAAGTGATGACCCGTCGCAAAGTCGCCGCCAATCCGCTGCTGGCACCGATCAAACCGTACCGACCACGAGGTCAATCGGGTTTACCGGTCTCTGATTTCTTGCCACACATTGCCGAGCTAGCGGACGACCTTTGCGTCATTCGGTCACTCCACGGCGACAGCGTGAACCATCCTCAGTCGGTTTACCAAATGAACACCGGCAGCATTTTGATGGGACATCCAAGCTTTGGCAGTTGGCTTGCCTATGGCTTGGGCAGCGAAAACGAGGACATGCCCAGCTTTGTCGTGTTGCCCGATCCCGGTGGTGGATTAAAAGGGGGACCAGCCGCCTGGGGCAGCGGTTTCTTGCCCGCTACCTATCAGGGGACCACGATGCGGCCGGGAAAAACGCCGGTGTTGAACCTGAAACCACAAGCGGGAATCAGTGATGCCCAACAGCGATCCACGCTCAACTTTTTACGCAAGATGAACGATCGTCACTTGATCGCTCGTGATCAGGATGACGAATTGTCTGCCCGAATCGAGGCGTACGAACTCGCCTTCCGGATGCAAACCGCCGCACCGGAAGTAGTCGATTTCTCTGATGAAACCTCGGAAACGATGTCACTCTACGGCATCGACAATCCGATCACACGCGACTTCGGTCAACGCTGCTTGCTGGCCCGACGCATGGTGCAGCGAGGAGTGCGGTTCGTTCAAGTCTACTCGGGCAACACCAACGGCTGGGATGCTCACCAAGATGTCGCCAAGAACCATGGCGAGTACTGCCAGAAAACCGACAAACCAATCGCTGGCTTGCTGCGTGACCTCAAGCGTTCCGGTCTGCTCGACGACACGCTGGTCGTATGGTGCGGTGAATTCGGACGGATGCCGATGAGCGAGCAAGGGAAGGGCAGGGACCATAATCCGTGGGGTTATTGTGGTTGGATCGCCGGCGCGGGCACACGAGGCGGACGGGCTTATGGAGAAACTGATGCGATTGGCTTACGAGCAGAAACCAATCCCGTTCACATCAACCAATTTCATGCAACACTCTTGCACCTGTTAGGACTAAACCACCGAAAGCTGACATATTCCCATAACGGACTGGATGAACGTTTGACCGGCCCATCAGAGATTGAATGGGTGCAGGAGCTCGTCTCTTGATCATTCACCAAACGTTTTTGAGACGACTCGCGTTACTGACCAGCACATGGTTCATGATCGGCATTTGTTTCTCGGTCACCAGCGGTATGTTGGTCGCGCAGGAATCATTTGAAGAGCAGCCAATCGATTCGTTTGACCGTGAACATTGGGCCTATCAACCGATCAACAAACCACCAATCCCAGAAGTAGCGGATCGTCAGTGGCCGCAGAACCCAATCGACCATTTCATCTTGGCACGACTGGAACGGGAATCATTATTTCCCGCGGCACAAGCAGATCGGCCATCGCTGCTGCGTCGCGTCCACTTTGACTTGATCGGGCTACCACCGACACCCCAGCAATTATTGGATTTCGTCAGTGATCATCGCCCCGATGCGTATCGAACGATGATTGACCGACTGCTTGCTTCGCCAAAGTACGGTGAACGCTGGGGACAGCACTGGCTCGACCTCGCTCGCTTTGCCGAAACCGACGGTTTCGAACACGACAAAGTCCGGCCGACGGCATGGCGGTATCGCGACTGGGTGATCCAAGCCCTCTCGGCCGACATGCCCTACGATGAGTTCGTCACGTTGCAATTGGCGGGTGATATCGTGCG
Organism: Rubripirellula sp.; assembly: GCA_029213145.1. Taxonomy (GTDB): domain Bacteria; phylum Planctomycetota; class Planctomycetia; order Pirellulales; family Pirellulaceae; genus Rubripirellula. The sequence goes on from JARGNK010000116.1 coordinate 14,369, forward strand.
ACCTGATGATCCAGCGGCCAACGTGGCAACCTCGTTCTGTCTATCGGGCCCCGACATGCCCGATATCAATTCGATGGATGAACGAAAACATGTCCTGATGAATGAAGTCACGTCGACAGTCGGCGAAGTGCTCTTAAGTTTGCAGGTCGGTTGTGCCCAATGCCACGATCATAAGTACGACCCAATCAGCCAAGCGGATTTCTATCGTTTCCGAGCCTTCTTTGAGCGGGCTGTTAAACTCAAACGAAATCAGTCGATCACCACGTTGCAACGCGGCATCGATTCCACGGCAGAACCCAAATTTTTTATCCGGGGTGATTGGCGCCGCCCAGCGGATTCGGTTTCCGCCGCATTTCCGCGGATCGCGAATCCGGCGAGTCACAGCCTGACCAACAGTGAGTCGGGTGACCAGCGCTACCAATTGGCGAATTGGATCACCGATCCATCCAATCCATTGGCCGCTCGATCGATTGTGAATCGAATCTGGCAATTTCATTTTGGTACCGGTTTAGTTTCCACGCCGAGTGATTTTGGAGTGATGGGTGCCGAACCGACTCACCCAGAATTGCTTGACTACTTGGCAACGAAATTGATCGAGGATCAATGGAGTCTAAAAAAACTACACCGCCAAATCTTGCTTTCGTCGACTTACCAGACCCGCAGTAAACCGCTTGCGAATCGCGCAGACCCCGCCTGGTCGCAGCGAATTGAAACGGATCCCGCCAACCGATTATTGGCGAGGTTCCCCCGACGGCGATTGGTGGCCGAGGCGATCCGCGATGCGATGCTCGCCGCCAGCGGCACCCTGACGGACCAATCGGGCGGTCCGGGCGTCATGCCACCGTTGCCGAAAGAACTGACACAAACACTGCTTAAAGGTCAATGGAAAGCGACCGACGTGAAAGCAGATCATTACCGCCGCAGTATCTACATTTTCGCCCGCCGCAACCTCCGCTATCCCTTATTCGCAACATTTGATCGACCTGCGGCGAATTGCAGTTGCGCGATCAGGCACCCCTCCACGACCCCGATTCAATCACTGCTGCTGTTGAATTCAAACTTTACCCTCGACGCCTCCGAGCGAGTAGCGGACCACGTGATTACCGAAGCAAAAACGGATCGAGCGAGAGTGGTTGCAACTTTCTTGAGAATTTTGTCAAGGCATCCCAACGACGATGAACTCACCGATGCGATATCATTCATAAGAGAACAATCTGAGCTACTGAGCGCAGAAGGGAACCCAACTCCCGCACATGCTGGAATCACCAACCTGGCGAGGGCGTTGTTCAACAGTAATGCATTTCTATATGTCGACTAACGGAAGTCTTGCAAATTTGAATGACGATCAACGTGACCAGCGTTACCGGAATCTCCAGTCGGGAACATGCCAGCGACACCAGTGCATCGTGACTATCCGCATCGCACTCTTCTCGATCATGATCGCGATCACCCCGCTGATGGGCTGCCGAAAACCCGTGCAGCAAAATCCCCCGACGCAAACCGAAGCAGTCGCCCCAACAGAGCCTGATAGCGATCCCGAACGCTCGCGATACGCGGATCGTCTGCAGGAAACAGAGCGTTATCTCAGCGAACGCAATTTTGAAACGGCTTCAGAACTGATCACGCAAGCCCTGATCGAACGACCGGATGATGATGCGGCACTGCTGCTCGCATGTCGCATCGAAATTGCCAAAGGCAATCCGGAGGTGGCGAAGAAGATGGCGCAATCGGTTAGTTCGACGGGACCAAGCTTCGCGGCGGCCACCGACATCATGGTGCAACTCCTGATTCAGGAAAGAGCTTTTGAGGCGGTTGTTGAACGACTGAAATTCGCTGTCGAGCAGAACTCGACAAACGAAGAACAACGAGTTCGGTGGCATCAACAATTGTGGGGAATCCTCAGCCGACTGGGACGCCGACAGGAAGCGTCAATGTACGCAGATCGATTGTGCCGTGCAGGACGCTACAACCAGGAGATCCTGACCTCACTGCTCCGCCGCGGGGACGCCTACCCGATTGCGATCAAGGATCGTGATCCGGAATCCTACTTCATGCCAGGGCATGGATTGGCAAGGTGGTGGTTTTCGCAGGAAGCATATGACAAAGCCTTGAAAGAACTATCGCGGGGCAAACTAGGTGAATCAAACGCGGCGCGAAACGCGAATGAGAATGCAGCACAGGGATCTGGTGAGATTGCAGACCATGCGTTTCTTGGACGTCTACTTGCAGAAACGCAAGCATCCAACCAATTTGCCAACTGGTATGCCGGGTGCAATGAGCAGACCCAAGAGTTCGCCGATTATTGGGTTGCATTGGGGGTTTGGTTCTTTCAGCAACAGCAACTGGAGGCATCTGCACGTGCCTTGATGGAAGCTGTTTATCGTGATCCCACCGATGATGATGCCTGCCATCGACTCGCACGTGTGCTGGCAGCTTTGAACCGCAAATCAGACTCACAATATGTTCGCGAGCACGCGACACGCGTCGCCTTGATTCGACAGCTAGCGATCAAAATATCGCGCGGTGAAGCAACACCAGAAATGATCGCCGACCTGCCACAACAATTGCTAACCTTAGGCCGCCCCTTCGAATCGATCGGCTGGACATTGAATTCCCTGTCTCCGGGGCAGGATCAAACACGTCGCATGCTGTTCAATCAACATGCGGCATTGAGACAGAACCCGATGACACTCACCATGGCAAGTGAGATTGCACTGACGGAAATCGACCGCGGGGAATTTACGATTGAGCAAGCATTGGCCGATATGTCAAACGCGAACCTGGGAGATACGGCACGCGAGGCAGAAACGAACCCTAAACATCGCAACTCGCTTACTAACTCACCACCTTCGCCGGTTGTGGTTGAACTTGAAGATGTCGCAGACGAACTGGGGCTTCAATTTCAGTGGCATCATGCTGACAAAATGAATCTCGCTTCACTGCCGCTGCATGAAATGATGGGCGGCGGAATTGGGATTTTGGATTTCGACCTCGATGGATATCCGGATATCTACCTTGCGCAGGGCAGCGGCGAGCCTCCCGACGAAGCCTGCACCCGCTCAAACCAGATGTTCCAAAACAACGCTGGGCGGTTTGTCGATGTCACTCGAAACACGGGGACCGAAGACTTTCATTACGGCGCGGGCATCGCAGTGGGAGATGTTAATCAGGATGGCTTCCCCGATCTTTATCTCGGCGCATTGGGGCAAAACCGACTGTTGATCAACAACGGCGATGGGACCTTTCAGGATACCACGGCACAACTCGGTACAACGAAACCTCAGTTCACCAGTTCGGTTGGGATTGCCGATCTTACGGCAGATGGTCTCCCTGAATTGTTTGAGTGCGTCTACGTTGAAATGGAGGATGGGTTTCGCTTGCCCGACAAAGGTAAGGACGGCTTTGAGTTGCCACCCGGACCGAATGATTTCTACGCCGAGTCAGACCGTTGGTCTCTTGCCCTGGGAGATGGAAGCTTCCAAACAAGAACGGTGGCTAGAAACCAAATCGAACCTGGCACCGGCTTGGGTTTGATGATCACAGACTTCGACGGTGATGGAGCCAACGATGTTTTTGTCAGTAACGATGCACGCCCCAATCATCTGTTGATCGGATTCAACACCCCCGACATCACGAACATCGCAGACTTGGTTGGCCTGGGGGTTGGCTTTCGCGGTTTCAGTAACTCCTGCATGGGGATTGCAGCAGGTGACTTCAATCGAGACGGATTGATTGACTTACACATCACCAACTTCACCGGTGAATCGGCCAATCATTTCATTCAAGGAAAGCGGGGAATTTTTAGTGATGATGCCGTCCGTTATCAACTGACGCCGTTGACTTCGCCCTTTACCGGATTTGGAATTGCAGCCGTCGATTTTGGCTGGGACGGCTGGATCGATTTCTTAGTCGCTAACGGCCATATCTTTGATCAACGAGAACGCGGAAAGGCATTTCAAATGCCAACCCAACCAATCCTAAATCTGCAAGATCATTATGTCGGAGCCCAAATCGCAAAATCGGATGGTTACTTAAATGGACGGTACGTGGGCCGCGCCGTGGCGACCCTGGACTTTGATCGTGACCTCGATCTCGATTTCGTCGTCGGCCACCTCGATGCACCGACCGCCTTGCTGCGAAATAACACCACCCGTCATGGCGATGGTGTTCAACTGGTCTTAGCGGGAACGGAATCAGAGCGAGATGCGATCGGTACACGTATCGATGTCCGTACTGATACTGGCGAGTTCACCCATTGGGTGATGGGGGGAAACAGCTATCTTTCCACCAATCAGCCCGTCATCGACATCGGCCTAGGAAAGGCAACGACGATTGAATCGATTGAGTTGACCTGGAGTTCTGGGCGAAAACAGACCTTTGAGAAGCTGGCAGCAAACCGAAGATACCTGCTTATTGAGGGAAGCTTGGAGCCATGGCGGGACGAAACCATCCGGATTCCGCCGGAAACACCGTAGCGGAACGGGTCTTTTCAGTAATAACCACCAACTCGCAAGCAACAACTACAACATTTGCTGGCAGTCGGTTAATCTATTAGATAGAGAAATACATCCCACCGCCGAAACTTCGGCATCCCTCAGAAGGATTTAGAAATGAGAAAAAACTGGTTTTCTATGTTCGTAATTGCTGGCTTCGCCGTATGCCCCATGGTCGGTTGCGGTGGCAGCGGTGAAAACGCTGTGATCGAAGCTCCCGTCGATGCAGTCGATGACGAAGCGGCAATGGAAGGAATGTCGGATGAGGAGTACGACCGAGAGATGAACCAACAAATGAACGAACAGGGCTAATCCCGGATCGTTGATTTGAAAAAATCGCGGGCGGGCACTCGACCGCCCATTTCTTTTCTAAGACGCTGCCAGTCACTGACGACGTGCTCGCAGCGATCGGTGAAGCAAACGCCGTCTTGCTCTTAGAACTCTGGAGTTCTCTTCGGACACCAGCTGCGTCCCACACACCAGCCAAGTGAGGCGACGTAGGGCTCATCATCCACATTTGCGTTCTAGGATGCGTTTCTTTGGCATTCAGGTAACGGCTCACAGGTAACGGCTCATCACGAACTGAAAAACTCCGAAATGGCTGTCCACGTAGGCTCCGTCGTGGCAGTTGGGATTTAGGCACGAGGCAATCAACACCCCCTCTAGAGAACCAACAAAGGAGCATTAAAGGTGCGACTATTCCCGTTAGCGGTTCGAATAGACTGAATGAGAAGACTTTATTGCCCCAAAACCACCTTTCCATTTCTTGAATCAGTCGATGAAAGGGGTAGACTTTGCTATACAGAATCACCCGGCGATACAAAGAAGATCCGTTCGTTGGGAAGTGATCTTGTTCTGCTCTCTTAATTTTCTCTTTTTTGTGAGGCTAGATTATGCTCCGAAAGACTGACCGTTCACGAGGTTTTACCCTCGTGGAGCTGTTGGTGGTAATTGCCATCATCGGCGTTCTCGTTGGCTTGCTGCTGCCGGCCGTACAGGCGGCCCGCGAAGCCGCCCGCCGAATGAGCTGTAGTAACAACTTCAAGCAAATTGGCTTGGCGATTCACAACTACCATTCGGCGTACAAGCAGTTGCCACTGCAAGGCGCTGGTACCGGCATCGGCCTCAACACGCCGAACTGGTGGCAACGAGGTCATGACGCCAGCAAGGAATGCTTGAGCGCTCTCGTTGGACTGCTACCTTTCATGGAGCAACAAGCTCTGTGGGAGAAAGTATCAAATCCAAGCACCGAAACAGTCAGTGGCGCCCCGGTTCCCGGTGACACCAACCTGATCAACCCTCAGCGTTGGCCAGCGATGGGCCCGAGCCCGCGAAACCACAATGTTGGAGTCGGTTACATTCCTTGGGCAACGGAAATCCCAACCTTGCGATGCCCAAGTGATCCAGGGACTGGACTGCCTGCTCTTGGACGTACCAACTACGCCATGTGCATGGGTGACGCGCCTGGACCTTGGCACAACAGTTTCAAAAACGGTAACCTGACCGACAGCGGCAGCTGGTCACATCGTGCTGCCCGCGCCCAAAATCGTGGATTCTTCATGAATCGCCGCGAGTCCAAGTTCCGTGACATTCTTGATGGCCTCGCCAACACGATTGCGATGGGCGAGATTCGTACCGACCTCGGCGACCGAGACGTTCGTTCGGCCATTTCATGGCGTGGACGTGGCAGCCAAGATGTCAACAACAACCCATCCTTCTGCCGAGATGCACAAGAAGTTAGTCCAGAGCGACCAACCATCTGGTGTGCACCGGGTGAAACGAACTGTACTCCGCCACAACGGCTTGTTTCTGACAGTCGAGATTCACGTGGTGGCAACTGGGCGAACTTCCGTGCGACCGTAACCCAGGTTTTCACGACCCTGCCACCCAACAAGGAAAACTGCGTTGGCCAGTGGATCGACGGTCCAGGTACCCTGCCACCAAGCAGTAACCACCAAGGTGGTTGTCACATCCTGATGGGTGACGGAGCTGTGATCTTCATCACCGACTCCATCGAAGCTGGCAATCCAAACCAAGGCAGCGTGCGACTTGGCCAACAAGGCCCTCGCGCACCCGGCCAGAAAAGCCCTTACGGTCTCTGGGGAGCCCTCGGAACCAAGGCTGGTAAAGAAACCGTCGAAGAGAAGTTGAACCAGTAGGTTTACCTGATTCTTAAGCGTTCATTTGAAAACCTCGGCTTTTTCGAAAGCCGAGGTTTTTTATTGGCAGACCACCGCAATTCGGAAGAACCGACTCAACGATCTGCCCGCATCAAAAACGAGTCTCAAATCAACAAACCGAAAGCAATTCAACTGCCTTCAGCACGAACGAGAGGGCAACTGAATGACAGAAGATGAACCCGTCACGTTCGACGCACCAAGCCTAACCCAATATATCCAACGGCCCCACCTCGAAGAAAACAAAGGTTCAGACCGATCACGTGGCCATCGACGCTAGTCGTTATCTCGAACTCGGATCCAGTGATCGTGGAACTTAATCCCCTGCTTCTGATCAATCGCCGGCATATGGCATTCAATGCAGCCTGAACTTGCATTGACAGGACAAATCGTATGTTTTTCGATCGACTCATCGTGGCAGGAAATGCAATTCTTAATGTGCTCGGCAGTTGAAACACCATGCGTTGACACATGCGGGTCGTGGCAAGTGGAGCAGCGAAGCTGACGCCCCGATTTCAGGTAACACGCGCTCCTCAACAGTCCAACCGGCTGGAAACGAACGGAGTTGTCTGGATACTCTCGCAACTCAGACTTACTTAAACTTTGCGGCAATCGATGGCAGTCTCCGCAAAGCTGGATCTCCGACTCCACATCCCAGTCAGCCTTACCAACCGAATAGGGCGGTGGGGTCGCGGATTGCCGAGCCGAGGCGACATGCTCGCTTCCAGGACCATGACATTTTTCACAGTTCACATTGGCGACGAGATTGTCAATTCGATTCCCGTTAATTTGAGCTGTGGTGGTGTGGCAGTACACGCAACGATCGAGGGTCTCGCCATACACGGTGCTTCCATACCTCTCGAGCGGCGAATTCGCAGTCTTGTCTTCATGCCCAACCGTAATTGCCAAACGATCACCGGGATACAGGCTGACCCGGTGCTCAAGCCCCAAACAATCTGCGTTCGCAGCTTCGCGCAGCGTTAGAAACGTTTGAGCATTATGCCCCGAACCAAGTGCATATTCGATTGGCAACTCTGACAACTCTGCCAGTTCAGGCAATTGGGCAAACAACTGGCCATCATCACCTTGCCGATAGTGGAAGCTGCCAAATCCCTCACCACCATCGACGACTTTCCCTGCTAGACGATTCGCTAGATCGGTCTTCGATACATCGAAAAACGTCATGGCATGCCCGTGCTTGGCATGCTGTTCAAAATTCTCACGATGGCATTCCGCACACACCTGTCGTCCGACATAAGCCGGTTCACCCGCTCTGCTGGAACCCGCATCGCCGGCATTCATGTTGCCGTTTCGGGGATTGTCAACGCCGGCTGCAGTCGTCGGGGCCGTTTGGGCCGCGTCATCCGGTCGAGTCGCAGCGAGCGTGACCAAGCCAAGCAAGGTGACCGTCACAAACACGGCAATCAACTGTGGTGCACGTATGGCGAAATTCAATTTCCGACTCCAAAACAGGAATGATTCCACAGCCAACAGTCTATCCCAGCGGCACGGAATTGTCGCACGGCAGCGACGATATGGCACCAAACATCACCCACCGCTTGTGGATTGCGGCGGTGCTCAGCCCGACCTATCCTAAAGAAGTCCATTTGCTGTCTTCTGCTTGTCTCGGGGGCTCCGTACCGATTCCGGAATCCAATCGTTGCCTTCTCATCTGTTCTGCTCGAGCTTTTCTCGCTTGCTCACTGGATCGAGCCAGCGGCGAAGAATCGACAGTCGGCGAAGAATCGACAGTCGGCGAAGAATCGACAGTCGGCGTAGAATCGACAGTCGGCGTAGAATCGACAGTCGGCGTAGAATCGACAGGTGGGGTAGAATCGACAGACGGCGGGGCATTCGCGTCACAGGCTGTTGCTAAAGCGAAGGCATCACAGCGACTGCACATTCATCCCTCTATCCGTATGGGTTGCCGATGTTCTCAAGACGTCACTGCTCACTTGCTGCCCAGGTGCCGCTGATCTTGATTTGCGGCTTCTTCAGCGGTTGCAGCTCGGATCAGGACGACAGTGACTTGCTATCACCCGAGCAGCTAAACGCGGGCAGCGTCGAATCGGTACCGACACCAGCAAACCAGAGCGTGGCAGGAGCGCCCCAAGGAGGGGCCGACAGCGATCTCCAGCAACCAGCGACGTCGGTCGAGACTGAAGCAACACCCCCCTTCGCTGGCGGTAACAACTCAGCCCCCACTCCTCGCACCCTCGATCTCGAAACGGCCACAGCAGCCCAACTCAAAGAGGTCGCGCTTCAAGCCTTGGATTTAGGTCAAGACGATGTGGCATTTAAGTTGGTGCGAAAGGCATTACGCCGTGAACCAGAAAACCCGGAGATCATTTACTTTCATGCGATGATTCTGGCGGAACGCCATCGCTTTCATGAAGCAATTCAGATCCTTGATGAACTCGCCGAAAAAGTGCCCCAGAGCAAGTTGCCTGTCCTCGGTCAGACTGCCGAGTGGATGGTAGAGGCGGGCCAATTCAGCGAGGCGGAAGATCGCTACCGCCAGATTCTCGCAATTTTCCCCAATGAACAACGCGTGCACCAATTCCTTGGCCAACTGCTGCTGCAACTGGGAAGAAGAGCAGAGGCAACCTCTCATCTGCGGTACCTCATGACGGTCGGGGCGCTCAATCAGGAAGAATTGCGTGCGCTCTTGCTGGGTCGCCATGCATTTCCTGGCGACGACACATCCGGCCGCCTTGTGCCGCTCGATGACTTGGCAAAGGCCCGCCAAGCAATCGGGGATGGGAAACCCGAACGCGCGTTAGAGCTATTGCAACAGTCCGATCAACCATTAGCCAAATCCCTAAGAGCTCGCATCCAAACACAACGTCAAGAGTGGGATGCCGTTCGCGATTGGTTGGCCACCTTTGACGATTCCACCGCAGACGTCGACGGCCAGTTCGCCAAGGCCAGACTTCGCCTCGAAGAGGGACAAGTTGATCAGGCCTTACGAGCTGTGGCCCAAACCATCTTGCTAGATCCAACCGATGCCGAGGCATATGACTTACTTGCATCGGCCGCTGAACAAGCGAATCAGCCAGACGTATCGCAGCGAGCAAGCGATCGAGCCAAGCAACTGCGAAAGACGGTTGAAGTTGGCCAACAAGTGATCGGTGATAGCGAAAAGAACCGAGACCTCGTCGCCCAACTCATCGTTCTGCTGCAACAACTGCAACGACCGCTCGAAGTGTTCGGATGGAAGAGCGTTGACTTGGTGTATGCGATGCAGGCGGGCAGGCTAACCGACACCCAAGCGAAGCAGCAGTTCGATGAAATCAGCCGGCAACGAGAACAGTTTTTGCAAAGTCAAAAACAACAGATCAACCAAGATTTCCTGCTCTGTGGTTTGCGACTCAAAACACCCTAGCAAAACATGCATAGAACCTATCCGAAAATCCATTCGATCATGGATGAGCCCGAAATGTCGTAGCGAAATTCGTCAAGAATTTCGGCGGTTTCCGGTGAGGGCCGAAAGCCTCCACGGCTT
>JARGNK010000117.1 GCA_029213145.1 Rubripirellula sp.
TCAATGACTGGACCCGTCGATGTGATCTCTGCAACCACGCTACATACGGGTTGGACTGACAGCTCAATCGTTTGAGCTTGGCTGATTCGAGGCTGAACCTGAAGAATCACGCCAGCTTCTTTAAACTCCGTTTGTATAAAAACTGCGTTGGAACCTTCGACGGAGTTCGACCGGACAATTGGAATCTCGCGAGCGATTCTGATTGAGGCTTGTTTTCGATCAGTGACAGTGCTCGAAGGGTCAGCCAGTAGTTTCGCTTCCGTTGTGTTGTCAAGCGTTTCAGGAAAAGCTGATGTGGCGATCGAGTCCTTGATGGTGCCAACCCCGATGCTGGCGGCTCCGGAAGGAGCAATGTCTGCATTGAATCGGAATAGCTCATTGATCGTTCCGGTCAAATCCTGTAACGCGGGATTCTGCGCGTTTGCATTGACTCGCAGATCACGACTCCAGTTGATTCCCAAACGTTCCAATTCCGATAGACCTAAATCGTAGATCATCGCAGTGATTCTCAGTTGTGGATGCGGTTGGTCGAGTTGTCGAACCGCATCGGATGCGAGATGGAGATCGTTCGCATTGCCTTCAACCAGGATCCGAATCCCAGTGAGATAGGCCGCTACGGTAACCTGGTCGCCCAATGCTAGTTGCAATGGTTCAGACGTTTCTTCAGCGGTCGTGCACTGTGGGCTGAAATAAGCGATATCCGATCGAGTGATCTGATTGGGTGTCACTGCAACGGCGCTGTCCGTTGAAGCCGGGTTTTGACTTTCCAATTCCTTGAACAATTGGCGAATGCGGGCGACCGAGGAGCTGCATCCATCACCAGCGTTCTGGATTCGCCAATCATCTTCAGGCGTCCGCGTTGACTTAACAGAAGTTCGGCGGCGTCTTGAGCGGTGTTGTCATTTCGTAGGGAGAACGGAACACGAATGGTTTCGCCGACAAAATCTGGATCGTCGATTCCCGCCTCATCAGCCGACAGGACGATCAAGCTGTTCCCGGTTTGTCGGTAGCTGTAACCGCTCGCGGTCAGTGCGGCGGAAAAAACTTCTCGCAGAGGTGTCTCGCGAAAGGCTTCACTCACTTCACCGGTAATGTTTTCGCGGGCCACGATGTTAATGTGCTAGCCCTCACTCAGCATGAAGACGGCTTCGGACAGCGGCGTCTTGCGGAAGATGATATCGCCTTGCGTGTCGAGGATTTCATCAGTCGTACGCTAGGGTCGGCTATGAAAGGATGGAACAATGTTGTTCGGTTCGGCTGACGTGCTCTCGGTATCTGATGTTTTCGTGGTCTGTTCGATTCGCTGCATCAACTGGACCGATGTGGTACGCAGGATGGTGTCGTTGCCGGATAAGATTGACTTCTTGCAGTCGGTTTTCGGCCGAGTGATCCGAACCTTTGAAAGACTATCAGAACAGATTGGTCGCGAGTCCTCCTGAGCATGGAATGTCGGAGGCGGATCAGCAGCGATCGTCAGGCCAGGGAGTAATGCGGCGGCAGTAATCGCAGCAACAATTCCACGTCTTGAGCGACGAGGTCCTCAGCATCGAGGTTTGGTGATGGCTTGCTCGCCGTCCATGGCAGTTCTTCTTCCCCTTCGTAATGCGAAAGAAGGTGACCCTGGCTACAGTCGTTGACCTATTTCAACGTGGAGAGCGAATTCCTCGCTTGAAGTTTGTTCCCCGGGACCGATTCCGCACAGAAATATTTGTATTTCAAGCTTTACCGGCGTTTCAGGAATTCCTGTTGGCATTACTTTCAGGTTCTCCATTTTCATAAGCCAGCCTCGGCTGGCGATGCGTTCGAGGACTCGTCGCACTGCCATCAATGAGCCTCTTGTTTGGAATTCAACCTTGTGTTTGTGTAGTAGAAATCGTGATTCTTGTTGATCAAGTGGCGGGCTGTACGCCAGTGGATCATCACCGTTCGCCGCCCACTTGCGTGTTCGACCAATTCCAATTTCGAGGCGCCGCAAACGCCCCCCCTGATTCTCGAACAAAGTCGATCAACTGCTCGCGTACTGCCTGCGTGTTCCGCGGGGTCGTCGAACCGTAGATCGCTGCGTCCAAATGCTCCGAAATCTTCTTCTCGATTTGATCCATTTGTTTTTGGCGGTGCCGAGCTTCGATGAGTCGAACTTGCGGCCCATCGAATTCCGCAGTTTCCCGCCGAAGTCTTTGGTATTCATCTGCCCACGGGAGTCCAATCGCGATGATCGCAATCAAACTTACACCTGCCATGAATGCTCCAATCGTTCGCATCCTGCGGGTCGTCAGGGTTTGACCGGTTCCCATCGCGACCCGGGTCACGCAGAAGTGGCCATCGAGTGGCACCGCAACGGCGGTCATCGCGTATTTGGTGGCGGTTAATCAGCGTTTCTAGGGCTTCGGTAAAGAGTGTGATGCCGGCTGGTGTCAGCCACCCAGTTCGACTTCGAGCAGTCGAACTGGTCGATCTCCATCTGATAGTTGCCATCGCTCATTCGCGGCAATCGCCAGTTGCATCAAGTGATTTTCGATGCGCGGGCCAAAGCACCTGGTATCGATTGGTCGCTTGGGCTTTTTGTTAGTTCAGACAATGGACAATGTAAGCATCAAAGAAAGATTTCCTAGTTGAAAACCTAGCCCACGAATTGCTTCATTGGCGTACGGTTGGACCACAGCGGTCTTCCGTTAGCAAGGCTGAACGAGAACCGGATGAAGCTGATGCAGGCGTGCCGGTTGTGCCGGTCGTACTGCGGAAGAATTACTTCTAGCCTGCGGCGCGGCGACGTTTCTTCCGGGGCGGTTTGGCGACTAACTTGATTGCCGGGACGACTGAGCCTCCACCGTGGAATGTCCGACGACCGTCAAGTGTATGGTCGAACACAAAAACACCAGTGGAGCTGCCGGGCCGCGGCGAGACCCGAAGAATCGCCGGGTGACCGCATTCTGCACATTGAATTCGAAGCCCATGGCCCTCCAGAACCTCTTGAATTGATGCAATCAGTTCCCGGTTTTCCGCTAACCCCCCCAGTGAACGACCGGTGATCGAGGCGAGTTGGGTTTGAATCGTGATCCGCACCTTCCTCTGTAGGCGATTGAGTTCCTGCTGCAATTCTTCCAGCGTTGCATTTGATTCGGCTGAGGTAAGCAGTTTGGGGGCCATCTGTTGCAGACTAATTCAGCTGATTCGCGGGCAAAAAAATGATCGGTATCGATGGTCTCGCCCGGTGGGGTCTTGGGGAGCCTCGCCCGACGGGGTCCGAGAGACCAGGGATCTGGTGGCTGAGATGGCCGTCATCCCCTGGACTACTTTATACTAATTGTATAAAGTGTCTAGGTGTGATGCGAAAAAGCAACACGGGGACCAGCCGCGCTAATCAATACGGTCCAAGGCCCCAAGCTGCAAATCTGCCTTTCCCGATCAGGTCGATGTGGCAGCGGATGCTCTGATTCACTACGTTCAAACAATGGCATTTGCTTCCCCTTCCAACTCAATGAAAAGCCACGCGTATGTCGGTCAATCAACAAACCGTTGAGGAAACCAAGGCCCAAATACGGGGGCTGGTTAACGAAATTGCACAGCTTGCCAAAAGTGGTGCGACCGCTGAGGAGTTCTATCCGGAGTTGCTATCGCGGGTGATCACCGCATTGGCGGCGGCCGGCGGTGCGATCTGGCTGCTCGATGAAGATCGTCAGCTCAAGTTGCAGTACCAGATCAACGCTGAGCCCTCAGTGTTGGGTGAGGAAACGGACGATGCGGAGCGACACGCGCGGCTGATTCAGCGTGTTGCTAACACCGGCCAAAGTTTGTTGGTTCCGCCCTATTCTGGAACGACCGACGGGGATGCCGAAGGAAACCCAACCCGCTACTTGCTGGTGCTTGGTTCTCTAAAGCATGATGGGCAGCATGACGGGTTGATTGAGGTTTTTCAGCGCCCCGATACCGCCCCAGACACGCAACGTGGCTACCTGCGGTTTTTGCAGCAGATGTGCGAATTGGCTGCGGAGTGGTTGCGAAGCCAGAAGCTGAGAACTTTAGGAGATCGTCAGACGCTTTGGCAGCAGGCCGATTCGTTTGCACGGGCATCGCATGAGTCGCTTGATCTTAAAGAAACCTCTCATATCGTCGCTAACGAAGGTCGTCGTTTGATCGGGTGCGACCGAGTGAGCGTTGCCATCAAAAAGGGCAGCAAGTGCAAAGTTCAGGCGATTAGCGGGCAGGATACGATCGAAAACCGGTCGAACATCGTGACGGCACTGAATAACCTGGCGACCCGCGTGGTTGCAGCGGGTGAGCCATTATGGCACGACGGTTCAACTGAAGACTTGCCGCCGCAAATCGAAGAAGCGTTGGAAGATTACGTCGATCAATCCTACGGTCGAAATGTTGCCGTATTACCGCTGCGGGAGCCAGAACGGAAGCTTGGCGCCGATAATGAGTCAGGGGCGACCGGGGCACTTGACCGGGATAACGCTCATCGGGGCGAGGTCATTGGTGCCCTGATTGTTGAGCAGATCGAAAGTGACATTCCAGCAGAAATTTTTAAGGCACGCGTCGATCTGGTCTACGAGCATGGGACCCGCGCCATCGCGAATTCCCGCTCACATACCAATTTGTTTCTGATGCCGTTGTGGCGTGCCTTGGGTCGAGCCACGTGGGTGCTACGGGCGCGGACCTTGCCAAAAACGCTGGCCGTGATCGGATTGGTGCTTGCAATCTTTCTGACGCTCACCTTCGTCAAAAAGGATTTCAATCTAGAAGCCGAAGGAACGTTGTTGCCGGTAGAGCGACGCGAGGTATTTGCTCCGATCGACGGAGAGGTTTTAGAAGTCCTGGTCGAACACAATAAAGAGGTCAAGGCAGGAGACAAATTGGTCGTGTTGCGGAACCGTGATTTGGAGATCCAAATCACGGAAGTTCAGGGCCAAATTCAAACCGCACTCGCTGAGAAGAGTCGAGTAGAGGGGCAACTCGGTAACCGGCGGCAATTGGAGCCAGCGGATTTACGAGCACTTGTTGCCGAACAAGAAAAATTGCGTGTTGAGTTGGCAACACTCGAGAAAAAATTAGGTCTCTATGAGAAGCGCGAGAGTGATTTGACGATTCGCTCTCCCATCGATGGAGTGGTCGTCTCTTGGGATGTCGAAAAGACACTACGGAGACGGCCGATCATGACCGGCCAAGTGTTGATGGAGATAGCGGATCTTTCGCAACCACTATTTCTGGAATTGGAGTTGCCAGAGAAACGCGAAGGTCATCTAGATGAATATATCGTCAAGGAAGGGCTAACCGAGCCAACGGATACGCTTGATGTAACTTTCATTCTTGCTACCGATCCCGATGAACCGCTCGACGCTACTCTGCAGCTCGACAGCATTTCAATGAGAGCCGATGCCAATGAGGAGCATGGTGCGATCATCATGATGGATGCGACTCCCGAGCAAGAATCGCTGCAGCTACTGAGGCCTCGACCGGGAGCGAAGGTGATTGCCAAGATTTATTGCGGCCGACGTGCAAGTGGTTTCGTCTTCTTTCACGAGATCTACGAGTGGTGTTACAAATTCTTTTTCTAAGCCAACCGTTTTGCCACGTTTTCGCGTTCCCTGTTTCTTTTCAAACTAATGTCCGTTCCGGAGCTCATTCGATGCGAATCATGCTGAATACCCTTATGGCAGTTTTGCTCGTCTCACCGGCTGTTGCACAGCGACCGGCAGAACCAAATACTGCTTCCACCGGTCAGATCGGTGCCCAAAACTGCATGGTTCAGTACATCAATAAGGTCAATGTCGCCGCCAAGGCGGAGGGAACCTTAATGGAACTTAAGTTTGAAGAAGGGGATACGGTTACCGAGGCTGATGTTCTGGCGGTAATCGACGACACAGCAGCCGCGTTAGCGTTAGAGCTGAAAAAAGCCGAAGAAAAAGAGGCAACGTTGAATGCGGCGAACGAAGTCAACATTCAGGATGCCCGCAACAGTGAAGAGCTTGCCAGCGCTGAGTTTCGATCTTTCGGCGAATTGTTTCTTGAAGGTGCGATCCCTTACTGGGAAAAAGAAAAGAAACGGTTGGAGGCTGTGAGGGCCGGCTTGCGAATTGAATTGGCAGATATGCAACAAGAGATTGCTAGAGTTCAGAAGACAGCCAAGAGCCGGGAGCGTGAGATTGCTGAGTTTGAATTGGAACGCCGTAAAGTTGTCGCACCTGCCACTGGTTTCATCGAGAGAAGAATTGCTCAAATCGGGGAATGGGTTCAGCCAGGTTCGCCGGTTGCGACCTTGATTCAAATGGACAAATTGCGGGTGGAAGGGGACATCGACGCGTTGATTTATCCAGGGCAAATCCTGAAGGGAACACCGGTCACTGTGACGATTGATACCGGTGCGAAAAAACCGGTTTCCATTGATGCCAAGCTCGGTTTTGTAAGCATGGAATTGGACTTGCAGAATCGTTATCGAGTTTGGGTCGAAATCGAAAACACGAAAGACGGCCAGGATTGGCGTTTTAAGCCAGGTATGCGAGCCGAGATTGTCATTAAAAACCTCCCGCCGCGTGCGGCCGAGTAGAAATTGGCGGCCATTCGTTCATCCCCTATCATGCATTCTTAACGACTCCGTTTCATGACGACTCTTGCCGAATCCCTCGTTAGCAGTTCATCGCGACCGCTAACGGTGCGCAAACGCCCTGACCTGACGGCCAATCGTCAGCGTTACCAGGGCACGGGATACTGGGTGGTCAAGGAACCGATTGGGTTGCAGTACTTTCGGTTCCATGATGAAGAGTTTTACATTCTTAATATGCTCGATGGGCATGTTAGCCTGCAGCAAATTAAGGATGGATTTGAACGTCGTTTCGCGCCACAAAAGATAACCTTTGGAGATCTACAGCAGTTCATCGGGATGCTGCACCGTAGTGGGTTGGTGATCAGTAATTCCCCAGGACAAGGCAAAGCGCTGCGTGAGCGGGGGCGTAAAAAGAAGAACAAGGAGATGATGGGCAAGTTTGCGAACGTGTTCGCGTTGCGTTATCGCGGATTTGATCCCGAGAAAATCCTGAACGCAATCCTGCCTTGGTTCGGTTGGATGTTTACTGTCCCGGCCCTGATCTGCTTTGCACTGCTGTTCTTGTCCGCCTCGTTATTGCTCGCAACACAATACGATACGGTCTACGCAAAACTGCCAACTTTTCAGCAGTTCTTTGCCGCCGATCGTTGGTTGATTTTGGCCGTGACGATGGCGCTCGTGAAAGTCCTGCATGAATTTGGGCATGGCTTGAGTTGTAAGAAATTCGGTGGTGAGTGCCATGAGATTGGCTTTATGCTGCTGGTGTTCACGCCTTGTCTGTATTGCAACGTTTCTGATTCATGGATGCTGCCGAATAAGTGGAAGAGAGTATGGATCGGCGCGGCGGGTATCTATGTCGAAATGATCCTGGCTTCGATCGCGGCGTTCGTTTGGTATTTCACCGAACAGGGAACGACGATCAATGACCTCTGTCTGAACATGATGTTCTTGAACGTGGTTAGTACCGTCTTGGTCAACGGAAATCCGTTGTTGCGTTTTGACGGTTATTACATCTTGATGGACGCACTGGAGATACCCAATCTTCGACAAAAGAGCACAGAGGTTCTGAAACGCTGGTTCCAGGAAACATGCCTAGGTCTGGAGTTGCAAGACGATCCTTTCTTGCCGACTCGTGGTCGATTCATGTTTGGTTTGTTCACTGTTGCCAGCGTGATCTATCGTTGGGTTGTGGTGTTTTCAATTTGTTGGTTTGTCATCAAAGTTCTCGAGCCTTATGGGCTCCAGGCAATCGGTCGCATGGTCGCTGTGATGGGTTTTGCCGGACTTGTCGCCCAGCCTTTTATTCAAACGTGGAAATTCTGTCGCACGCCCGGAAGGTTATCGAAAGTGAAACGCACTCCTTTGTTGATTACGTTGGGCACCGCGGCGGCCGTCATCGCGGCTGTTTGTTTGATCCCGTTGCCGCACCATATTGACTGTGCTTTCGAGGTTCGGCCGAGTGAGGCTGGAGCCGTTTACGCGGGCACATCGGGGCGCATTGAGTGGACGGTTGATCCGCAGCAGCCCATCAATGAAAACGACCCAATTGCAGTTCTGGTAAACCCCGATTTGGATATTCGCTTGGCTGAGCTCCAGGGGCAAGAAAAGATCGCACAGGTCGAGCTGAGTAATTTGTCTTATCGAAGTCGTAATGATGTGGCCCTCGTCGCTCAGCTGGAAACACAAACGGAACTTCTGGAATCGATTCAGGACCTACGGGCGGAGACGGAAGAAGAAGTTCGTCGGTTGACCATCCGTTCGAAACGCAGCGGTTACGTGATTCCACCACCGGATAGGCCGTCCCAGGAAACCGGTGATGGCCGCTTGCCAGGTTGGACGGGTTCACCACTTGATTTGAAGAATCGTGGTGCACTGTTAACTGCGGATGATGTGATCTGCGAGATTGGTACGCGTGATGCCTTTGAAGCAGTGTTGATCATTGATCAAGGGGATGTGCAGCTGGTCCGCGAAAATCAATCGGTGGATATGAAGCTCGACTCCCGTCGGATGGCATCCTTTAGCGGCGTGATTACGGAGAAATCAACGGAGCCACTTGATTCGGCGTCAATGTCGATGTCCAGCCAAACAGGTGGTGATTTGCAGACTGAAATCGATCCCACCACCGGACAGATCAAACCACGGAACGTTTCCTACCAAGCGCGCGTCCCATTAAGTGTTGACGATACTCCGCTTCGACCTGGATATCGAGGCTCGGCAAAGATACATGTTGATCCGATGTCGCTTGGCAGTCGCTTGTGGCGAATGATTTCAAAGACATTCAATTTTGAACTTTAAAACTAGTTAGATTGCGCAATTTCCGCCGTTTAACAGCCTGGCGTTTTTTGCTCTCCGATTTTTAAGGAACACGATCGTCTTGCGTTGCAGTGACACCTCCATGAGGTAGGATTTCGCATGCAACGAGTGAGGTGCGGTTGCGGGCAGCACCATCAGACGATTGATAAGCCCCATTCCAAGTCCTACAAGAACTTCTCGAAACCTCTGGAGATTTCACTGATGGCAGACACCAAGAGCGCAGCGGCGGACAAGCCAGAAGCGGCCGCCGCGCCGGCAGCCGCCCAACAAGCTCAATCGCAAGCTCAGCAACCCGTTCAAGTACAGGTTGTCGATGACAACGCAGCAGCGACCTACGCTAATTTTTGCCGCGTGACAGGATCGCCTGAGGAATTGATTGTTGACTTCGGTTTGAATCCTCAACCGATTGGAGTCCCCAAGGACCCGATTCAAGTCAAGCAACGAATTATCGTGAACTTTTACACCGCCAAGCGATTGCTGGCGGCGTTGCAAATGTCAGTCGCTCGTCACGAGTCAGTTTTCGGTGTTCTCGAAACGGACATCAACAAACGTGTCCGACCTGGCTTGGCGTCACAGCCAGCTGCTCAGCCAGCTGCTCAGGAGAGCAAGAGCTAATTTAGCTGAGCGTGCTCTTTAGTTTGAATGCAACGCGTTGCGGTACTGCCGCAACGCGTTTTTTTGTGAGCCCAGATCGATACGTGATCGATAGCTGATCGAGATATGATCGAGGGGCTGTAAGCGTGGATCACAATCTCAAGATTTGGGAATGAAGCAACCAATCTGGGCGTCAGCAACCAGTCTGGGAGTCAGCAACCAATCACCTCCCGTCGAGTGAACTCCAGTCGGGGTTGAAACAGGCTTCTCGACGGATCTCTGAAATCAGCGATCAGTCTTGATTGATCACGTCGATCAGCATGCGCAGGCGTCCTAACGCGTGTCGATCAAAGTGGAAAACTAATCGGGGCAGGTCAGCCAAGGCAGGTTCACCCGTTTCCTCTGGAAGCGCGCTGCACTGGATGAAAGATCCATCCACGAGGATATCCGAAAAATTCTCCTTGATCTCCGCCAGCTTCTCGTCGGAGAGCACTTTTTTCAGCCGCAGCACAAGTCGATTTTGAACATATCGCAGACTGTGGTACACCGAATAAAAGCGAATGATCTCCTCAATCGCTTCATCAACAGAGTTGGTGATTTTGTAGAGCGCGACATCTTCTGGGCTGATCATGCCGTTGCGAAGCAACTGCTTTTCGATGAACTCCCCCAGGTCGCGCCAATAAGATCCGCCAGGGTGATCGAGCAATACCAATGGGATTAAGGTTTGTTTGCCCGTCTGCATCAAGGTGAGTGTTTCGAGTGCCTCATCAAGGGTTCCAAAGCCTCCAGGCAGGCAACAGACTGCGCTGCACTCTTTGACGAACATCAGCTTGCGAGTGAAGAAGTACTTCATGGTGACAAGTTTGGGATCACCCTCGATGTACTCATTCGCACCCTGTTCAAAGGGCAGCATGATGTTTAGACCCATGGAAGCATCTCGGCCAGCGCCTCGATGACCAGCTTCCATGATGCCCCCACCCGCACCGGTGATGACCATCCAGCCATGCTCGGCCATTCGGCGACCAAGTTCTGTGGCAATGATGTATTCCGGATGGTCTGGCGCAGTTCGTGCAGAACCGAAGATGGTGACTTTTCGTCGACGGCGATAGGGCCGAAAGACCGAGAACGCGTAACGCAATTCCCGTAGCGTCCGCGACAGAATTTTCAGGTCGCCGCGTGCTGCTTGATCTTTCTCCAGCCGATCGACCGTGTGTCGCATGACACGATAAAGATCTTGAGAGTCGATAGACGAGATTGGCTCATCGGCGGGCTGAGGACGTTCGTGCTCGTCATCACCGATGGCTTCGGCGGGAAGTTTGTTCTGATCCATCGAATTGTGTCTTTCCTTCTTTTGGTGTGACCCATCCTGTCCCTGTCACTGTACTGCCCGATTACCGTTAGCTAGACGGTTTAGTTCGCTTCATCAGCTTCGGCGGTTTCCAATTTGAGCGGTTGGATCTTCAGTGCCTTACCGATGATGATTGCTAGCGGCGCCGCGGCAAAACTCAGGAGTGCTCCCATCTTTACCGAATCTTGGATCGCCCCAGGAGTGGTGAAGGCGGCGACCGAAACGAATAAAGCAACCGTAAATCCTAGGCCGGCAACCATTCCGAGTGTCACGACGTGGCGATAGTCCATCCCCGTTGGTTTTTCGAGTTTCAAGCCTTTTTCCGCGACTAGGGTGAGGGCTGTGATCCCAACGGGTTTGCCGATCAGCAGGCCTGCCAAGACCAGCCAAGTGCCGGTTCCCAAACTACTCAGCACGACGCCTGCATTGGCCAAGCCGAAGGCGCCTAGGAAGAATTCGACTGGTGTTTTCCAGAAGTGTTCAAACGCATTCAGGGTGTCATCACGTTGGCTTTCCCCTTCTGCGAACAGACCCAGGTCGGTATGTGCATGCGGTAGCATCGGAATAATCGGTACCAATCCTAACGCGGGGTGGATGTTTGCTTGGAAAAAGCTCCACCAGCAAGCGATGCCCGGTCCCAGCAAATAGGCCCAATGCGATTGAATGCCAGAACGTCGCATGATCCATGCCAAGGCCATTGCACCGACGGTCAGCAACAGCCAGAGCGGGACGATTGGGTTGGTTGGATAAACGACTGCCAGAATCAGCAGGCCAGCGGCATCGTCAGCGATGGCCAAGAGTAGAAGGAACGCGATCGCCGGATGCCCAGCGCCAAAAATAATGCGGGCAATCAGATAGCTAAAAGCAATGTCGGTGGCACAAGGGACGGCCCAGCCGCGACCCAAATCGGCATACGTCCCTGTGAGATACGATCCAGCAACGTAAATCAATGCTGGGCCAAGGATACCCCCTGCGGTTGCCAGCAAGGGCGTCGCTGCTTTTCGCGGATTTGCCAATGCTCCGCCTGGTAATAGTGATTCCCAGACTTCCTTCGCTGCGATCGCGAAGAACAATGCCATCAAAATATCATTAATGATGAAATGAATGGATAGTCCATGATGCCCCGCGTGCTCCTCACCGTCGTCAGCGTGCGTTTCGCCCGCATGGTCACTCTCTTGCGCATTCTCTGTGACGCCGGTGCTGCCCTGCCCAGTCGCGGTCTGGTCGGTTGTGAATTCGCCGGTCGAGATCTCGTCAGCGGCTACTGGGGGCGGGTGTCCTTCCGCGGCATGGTTTGAGTCATGCTCACTCCACAGCGAGGTCACATCGTAGTGAACGAAGTGGTTGTAGCTCTCGGTGTCCAGGTTGGCCCAGATGAGAGCAGCTACCGCTCCAGCGACTAATAAGAACGAATTATCAATCAGCGTGCGAACAATTCCGCGATTGCCGGTCTGCGACGACATTTTCCCGTGCCCGGCCCATCGAAGGGCCACAAAAAGGATGTTGGATGCGTTAGTCCAGGTCATAACAACGCTACTAGGTCGAAATATAGTGCCTCATCAAGAAACTGATGAGGGCACTTTCAGACGGGCACCTCCAGAGAAATCACAGCGATGCTCACAATGCTGGCAATTTAGCGGGCAAAGAGGGTTATTCCGCCCCGACGAAACTTTTCGTTTCGCGACTGCAATTTGATTTTTTGGAGAGCAACCAGCTTGATGGAAGAAGGGTAATTCACACCTGCGAATACGGCTTGCAACTGTGATGGGGCAAATTTCTTGATGCACGCCCAGCCCCTCCGTGTGTGTGGTAGAGCGGGCCTGATCTAAGATCGGGACCACTCTACCGAGCATGCCGCATACCTTTCTGTTTTCTGACGAACGCTACGACCTGGGTTGTGGGGCATTGCTTGGTGCAACCAGAGTTTCCAGAAACGCGATCAGCGCCGGGCGGTCTGATAGCGATAGATTCAAGAAACGGTCGCGAGTTCCCGAGGCTTCTCCATCGTGCATCGTGATTGATTCCAGGAGCGTCTCTGCTCGTCCGTCATGCATGTAGGGCGCTGAATCAGCGACTCCCCAGAGCGGGGGGGTTCGCCATTCCTGGTTGAAGCGTGTCGGTTCATAGTGCAATCGGATGTAGGCATGCACAGACAACTTCTCTTCAGTAATTTGCTGACGACCATCCGAGAGAATTTGCTCATCGGTTTCATTGCCGATTTGTTCGTTTATCAAGTCGATGAAATTGAGTTTTTGGGAAGGATACTCGGGTGCGACGAATTTATAATCACGGGTCGGTTTGCGAGTTAGGCGGCGGTTCGTTGCTTGAAAGGATTGGCGACGGATGGGAATCGCATTTGTTTTGATGGTGGTTGTGGCTCCGTAATAGGCACCCATCGATCCGAGACTTCTTTCAGTCGTCACCAACTCGGTGTAATCATGTCTGACAATGGGTGTTCGCCGCACAACGTATGGTTCAGCATGATTCAGATCAATCAACTCATGTCCCATTTCGTGCAGCAGCAGATCGCTGTAGATTCCCTGGGCGACACCAAGATTGGGGACATGGCAAACAGCGCAGCCAACACTGTTAAAAACCTGCTCACCCCGACTGGCCTCTGCGCGCTCATCGCTTGTGTCAGGAATTCTTCGGGTGGGAACGGGAAGTGCTGAGACAAAATTATGCATCGCTCGGATTTGAGCATCAGTGATGTCGATCGTCGGATTGCGATATTCACGATTTAGCGGATCTTGCGGTTGCGGTTTACGCCGCGTTTCCAGGCCAAGTTCGTTTGCACAGGCTTGATCGATAAATTCGACGAGTGAGCCGACGTTACCGCGCCAGCCGAATTTACCGATCCTCCCATCTCTTAACGATGCTGGGCGACCACTGATTTCAGGATGTGCTTTTTGAAGTTTTGTTAGAGCCATCAGCTGGTTGTCAGTCACGGCATCGATGATGCCCGCACCAAACAGCGCCGTCGTATTCCGTTGAAACAGCCTCGCTCGGAGTGTAATTTCATGGCTGTTATTTTTGTAATTGAATAGGATGGGCGTGGCGTAGGAATGGCGAACTTCCGAAGCGTCGGTTGATCCACCAAACTCACTTCGTACGGTTGGCACATGCTGATACAAAATGTCATTCAGGTGGCGAAGAGCTGATGATCCACCACGGTGAGGGATCGTGAACGTATTGACCACCGAACCATTAAGTTGAACAAACCCAGGGTGGAACTTACTAACCATCGATGCGATGACATCGTTGTCCACGCTGTGCCCTTTGATATTCATGGATTCAATGCCGATTGTATTCGCATTGAATTCAGCTGCCCCGCCGCCGCCAACACCGCCTTGGTTATGACAGGCTACGCATGATTGTCCGTTGAACATCGGACCCAATCCATCACCGCCCAGTCGCGGATCTTTGACGGGCCATTCGCGTTCGAACAATCCCCGTCCTAACTCGATAGTTTCAGGAGAGACGGCATGTAGTAATGCACCGCCACCAAAGGTTGTCACAGCAACCATCAAAAAAAACAGTCGTGTCAGCATTGGAAATACCTCTAACGATTACGGGCCTCAGCTTCGGCCGTTTTTAGGCGAGAGCGGTTTAGCATGCTGGCGAATCTTCCGGGCGGATCATTTTCTCGGATCGTGGCGGAGGTTGATGCATTCCGATCCAGCATGATGTAGCGAATGGGCGAAGATGCCAAGACATCGATTGGACGCAGTTGGCGCAGGTGAAGCAGGCTTGCGAGTTGTTGGTAATCAACCTTCCGATAAGGATGTGTGAGCGCTTGCTCATGAACTTTTTGCCAAGCCTTCCCACGCCTATCGTTTGTGGCTGGTGGCCATGGCAATGAAGCGGCTTGATGTGTTGGGCGAATGACCAAGACAACGGGGTTCGATGGTAGTTGCTCAGTGACCCAAGTTTGCAGATCGTTAATATCTGCATCTGCTGTAATGGGTGGAAAGCCCCATACGCTTTCAACGAGTCCACGCCAGTGATCGATCAGGTTGAAGCTTGCGATGAACGGTGTCAGTACCTCGCACCATGAAAGTCGAGCTTGTGGATGTTGTTCCAGAATCACGAGTCGCCGCCGATCGTTTGCATCATTCAATCCAAAACGCAGTCGCACGTCAATTTCGTAGGCGGGCTTAAACATCGCGTCCAATTCCAGGACTCTTTCAACAGTTGGGTCGAGATCCATTACGCGGATTGGCTGTCCCGGCTTGGCATCGAAGGCAAGTGTGACTTCATGGAGGGTGTTGCGCCACAATCGGTCCAGGCGGGGCTGGTTTCGATCGACCAATGCATGGACCAAATCGTGATGGGTGAGTTCAGGGTCGAGGGAAAGCGATTGGTTTACATCTTGAGCATCCTCGATCATCGTCATTAGTTGATCCACATCGGGCACGCCAACACAGAAGGCGAGTAGCCGATATCGGGTGTCGCATAAAAACACGATCGCACGGCTTGGCTGATTGCTTGACGCTCCCCCAGTGAGTTCCGGCGGTAACCCAGCTGATAAAGCTTGAAGTGAAAGCTTGTCGCTCAAGTCGGGACGAACTTTCACCGCTTTGCCGATCGCCTTTGCAATTAAACGCCCGCACCACACGGGCGGCTCTTCGATGACTCGTTCAACCTCGACTTGCTTTGTGTCGGACTTCGGCTGCGACCGGGGAGCCGCTTTCGATTGAAACGGATCATCATCGGTGACTACCAACAAGACCATCTGTGAGTCATCGACCGCCGACGAGATCGCGCCGAAGGGCTCGGCCCATTTAAGAACGGTTGCCGGCTCAAGTTTCTGTGAAAAAGCTTGAGTGGACGCGAGCAGAGAAATCAAAATGGCGATGAACCGCATGGGCCAGCCAGGTGTTCACGAGCGAGAACGTACTCGACAGCCCCGCCAAACTAGAGTTTTTCACAAGCTGAGTCAAATGATTAGGTGTTTGCCAATTCCTCTGCGACAGAGGCAAACTCACAAATTATCGGGGGGAATGGCTCTTGAATTGCAGGTCGATAGGCGGCTCCGCCATTCTTGGGTAGGATCAGGCGACAGTTGTTGTTTTGCCGTGTTTCCCCCCCGTTAATGCATACCGATGAACGAACTTGCCCGCTCTCACTCGAACGGTCGATGTGCAAGTCTCTCCACCGCCCCACCCGATGCTATCTTGGGATTGACGGAAGCTTTTTTGGCTGACACCAATCCCGAGAAAATGAATTTGTCGGTCGGCGTTTACAAAAATGCGAGCGGTCAAACGCCGATTTTGGATTGCGTCAAGGAAGCGGAGCGAAGATTGGTCGAGGAGGAAAAAACTAAAGGCTACTTGCCAATTGATGGATTGGGGGAATATCGGGATCGGATCGCCGATCTCGTTTTCGCGGGCTCAATCGAGCGAGATCGTTTGGCGATTATGCAGACGCCGGGCGGCACTGGGGCTCTGCGAGTTGCGGCGGCATTTCTCGTTGGGCAACTCTCGCCAATCAGGATTTGGATACCGACGCCCACTTGGGCAAATCATGCGGCAGTTTTCGACTCCGAAGGATTACCAACCGAATCGTATCGTTATTTAAGCGCAGACAAAAAATCGTTTGCGTTCGATGGCATGATTGAAGATTTGCAGAAAAATTCCAAGCCGGGTGATGCCGTCTTATTGCACGCTTGTTGCCATAACCCGACGGGTGTTGATCCAACCAGCGAACAATGGGAGCAAATTGCCACGTTCATGAGTGAAAAGCGTTTGCTGCCGCTGATCGATTTTGCCTACCAGGGATTTGGCAAGGGATTGGAAGAAGACGCTGTCGGAGTTCGCGCGGTGATGCGGCATTGTCCCGAGGCGATTGTCTGCAATTCGTTTTCCAAGAATTTCGGTCTATACAGTGAGCGAGTTGGCGGGTTGTCGCTGGTTGCAGTCGATGCTTCGGAGGCCAAGGCAGCCCAGAGTCATCTGAAACGCGTTGTGCGTAGTAACTACAGTAACCCGCCTCGGCATGGAGCGGCGATTGTTGCGACAATCGTTGGTGATTCATCGCTGACCAGCCTTTGGCACACCGAGTTAGCAGGAATGCGGGATCGGATCCGTTCACTACGCCGCAAATTTGTGGAGACGATGGCAAGGACGGGCAGCGGACATGATTTTTCGTTCTTGCTAGACCAGCACGGAATGTTTTCATTTAGTGGGCTGAATAAGATGCAAGTCGATCAGCTCAAAAATGAGCACAGCATCTACATTGTCGGCAGCGGTCGAATCAATGTTGCTGGCATGAGCGAAGATCGAATGGACTTCCTATGCCAAGCGGTGGCAAAAGTGATCGAGAGTTAGTCGGGTCCGTCGACCAAGTGATCCGAGAATTGAATCGTCAGTAACGGTTAGGTGTCTAGCCATTGGATCGTGAGTATCCGATGTGACATCGCAACTGTTCAGGGCTCACTTTGCGGTGCGTTGTCGAATCGCCTCGGCTTCAGCCTTCGCGTCGAATCTCGGATTCCGCCGAGTAGGTACTGGGGCCCCAATCTGATCACGCCAAGCGGCCATCATTTTTTGCAGTTCTTTTGCTTTGGCCGGATTCTGTTCGGCAAGGTTTGATGATTCGCCAATGTCATCACGCAGATTGTAGAGTTCTAGTCCTCCGTCCTCGAAGTACTCGTGCAATTTCCAATCTCCATACCGCATGATGCTGCAAGGACGGGTGCGGAATAGCGGATCGCGTTGCTGATCGATTCGAGCGTAGCTGTTCAAGTAAGCAGGAAAATGCCAGTGGATCGCCCGGTCAGGTAACTCGCCGGTGCCTCGCAGCACCGGCATTAAACTCTCGCCGTCCAGATCTTGGTCGATGGGTAGTTCGGCACCGGTCATTTCGCAAAAAGTTGGATAGAGATCGACGTTGATCACCGGGACCTCGGAGGTCGATCCGGGCTTAACTATGCCGGGCCAAGTCACAAAAAATGGTTCGCGAATACCTCCCTCGTAATAGGTTCCCTTGTAGCCTTTTAAGGGGCTCATCGAGGTTGCAGGTCCGTAGCCACCATTGTCCGAGGTGAACACGATTGCTGTCTTATCGTGCAAGCGGAGTTGTTTGAGTGATTCCATGATGCGGCCGACACCTGCATCGACGCTTTCGATCATTGCAGCCATCACTGCATGGTCGTGCACTTGTCCTTTTGGTTTTGATTCATATTTGGCAACTAAGTCGGGCCGGCCTTGCAGCGGTGTGTGCACGGCAAAATGCGTGAGGTAGAGAAACCAGGATTGCTCCTGATTGCGTTGAATGAATTCGATGGCTTCGTCTGTCAAACGGTCGGTCAGGTATTCATCTTTCGGGGCGTCTTGCAGGCCAGGTGCTTGTGGGTGTGGCGGCCAGTAACCGCGTGGGGGACTGCCGCTTTTTGTGCCGGCGAAATTAAAGTCAAAACCGTAGGGCAGCGGATCTGGGCTCAAGTGCCATTTGCCGATGGTCGCCGTTCGGTATCCCGATGCGCGGATTTGGTGGGCCCAAGTGCGGATGTCTGTTGATAGCGTGTCGGTGCCAGGGACGTGCTCGAGGCGACTATGCTTCGGATTACCCCGCAGCTTGGTGCCGACGTTGTAGATTTCATGGCGTGGTGTGTATTGACCGGATAACAAGCAGGCGCGAGATGGGGCGCAATTGGCAGCACCCGCATACGCATTCGTAAAGATCATGCCCTGTTTGGCGAGAGCATCGATATTCGGGGTCTCATAAAAATCCGTCCCCATAAAACCGCAGTCTCTCCACCCATAGTCATCAAGGAAAATGAAGAGCACGTTGGGGTGCTGTGCCGTTGGCGTTTTGGCCAATGAAATGGATGCCGACACAAGCAGCCAACACACTGAGAACATGAAAATCCGCATCGTGAAGATCCGCGTGGGGTAACTGCAAAGAAGCCGCTGCCTGGACATGAACCCAGGCCAACAATGAATGCCCGTCAGTGTAAAGAAATCAGGCCAGGATTTCGCGTACGATCCGTGATTCTTCCACGCCGGTCAAGCGTTGGTCCAGACCCTTAAACGGGAAAGTAAACCGTTCATGGTCGATACCGAGTTGGTGCAAAATAGTGGCATTCAGATCACGGATATGGACTGGATCCTTCACAATGTTGTAGCTGAAATCATCCGTTTCCCCATGCACTGCTCCGCCCTGGACTCCACCTCCCGCCATCCAGATGCTGAAGCACTTGGGGTGATGGTCTCGCCCGTAATTCGTTTTGGTAAGCGCGCCTTGGCAGTAGACGGTGCGGCCAAATTCGCCACCCCAGATCACCAGCGTATCGTCCAGCATTCCACGTTGTCTCAAATCAGTCAGCAATCCTGCGCTCGGCTGATCAACGTCACGGCATTGATTGGGAAGATCTTTCGGCAGAGCGCCATGTTGATCCCAGCCGCGATGGAAAATCTGTGTGAACCTAACACCCCTTTCAGCCATTCGCCGCGCCATCAGGCAGGAATTCGCGAACGTTCCTGGATTGGTGACGTCTGGCCCATAAAGATCCAGCACATGTTGAGGTTCGTCGCTGATGTCCGCTAGATCTGGAACGCTTGTTTGCATTCGAAAGGCCATCTCATACTGTGCAATTCGAGCGTTCGTTTCGGGATCGCCCCACCGTTCGGCCGTCGATCGATTTAACTCGGCGAGGCTATCGAGCATACGGCGGCGAACCACGCTATCGATGCCATCGGGATTGGACAGAAACAACACTTTATCTCCGCTGCTTCTTAGTGCGACTCCTTGATACTTGCTTGGCAAAAACCCACTACCCCATAGCCGGTTGTACAAAGCTTGCGCCTGCTTGCGGCCGGTCCAAGTGGCGGTCATGACCATGAAGGCGGGTAAATTCTCGTTTTCAGTACCGAGGCCGTAGCTTAGCCAGGACCCAAGACTTGCTTTTCCGGGAAGTTGGTCGCCGGTGCAAATGTACGTGATCGCAGGATCGTGATTGATCGCCTCGGTGTACATCGACTTTACCAGGGCAATGTCATCAACTTTGGTTGACATATGTGGTAGCAGTTCACTGACCATCGTGCCCGCCTGTCCCTGCGGTGCGAATTTATAAATGCTGGGAGCGATCGGGAATCTCGTTTGTCCGCTGGTCATCGTGGTCAGACGCTGACCTTGACGGATTGAGTCGGGCAAATCCTTGTCGAACCACTCCGCCATCTGCGGTTTGTGATCCCACATGTCCATTTGGCTTGGCGCCCCTGACATGAATAGGTAGATCGCACGTCTTGCCTTGGGTTCGAAGTGTGGCAGTTCTGGGCGTCCGCCGGCGCGAGTCGGATCTTGACTACCATCCTTGGCTGCAGCATCTTTGCCTTGCAAGGTTGCCAAGGCGGCAGCACCCAAGCCGACTGCCGTCCGGGAAAGCAACGAGCGTCGGGTTAAGGCGGCGTGATGTGGGTGGTCTAGCATCGGGGGTTTCTGCCTATTTCGTTACAACTTCATCTAGATTCAATAGTGTGCTGGCCAGGATGGTCCACGCCGCCGATTTATCCTCTGACGTGCCGTTTAAGCTGGTTGCTAAATCTGGATGAGCATGAAAGTAGTCGGTTAAGTCATCGAGTAACGAGGTCAGTTCGACTTGCTCGGTCGGTGTTGGTAGCCTCGCGGTGACTGTTTCAAATAACCAATCAATGCGAGCCTTGGCCGATGTTACAGTTGGCTCCGAAAATGCTCGCTTTGCCAAATGGCGAGCAGCTTCGACATACTGCTTTTCGTTCATCAGCAGGAGTGCTTGCATCGGTGTATTGGTGCGTTCACGCCGCGCGGTGCACGATTCACGACTCGGTGCGTCGAGAGTCGACATTTGCGGCGGCGGCGAAGTTCTTTTCCAGAAGGTGTAGACGCTGCGGCGGTAAATTTTTTCACCGCTGTCACCCCGGAACCGGACCGTGTTGCTGCCGGAATAACCCACGGCTGCCCAAAGTCCATCGGGTTGGGGTGGCTTCACACTTGGACCACCACGTTGATCGATCAGAAGTCCGCTGAGGGCTAAGGCTTGGTCCCGCAAGACTTCCGCGTCTAGACGGTGTCGTGGGCCACGAGCAAGTAGTCGATTATCTGGATCGATTTGCCGCATTACTTCGCTGACTTCTGCTGATCGCTGATAGGCATCGCTCATGACCATCATT
Source organism: Rubripirellula sp. (assembly GCA_029213145.1). Taxonomy (GTDB): domain Bacteria; phylum Planctomycetota; class Planctomycetia; order Pirellulales; family Pirellulaceae; genus Rubripirellula. Next base: position 20,951 of record JARGNK010000117.1, read on the forward strand.
TTCAACAGTCGCTTGACATCCCAGCCGCTCTCAAGGAAATCGACAGCCAACCAGTCCAGCAGTTCAGGATGGCTGGGCGGTTCACCTTGGCTGCCAAAGTCCTCGCTCGTTTTAACCAAGCCGGTCCCGAATACCTGTTGCCAAAAACGGTTGACGGCGACTCGTGCAGTCAAAGGATGTCCCGTCTGCAATAGCCAATGTGACAATCCGAGGCGGTTGACCGGGGCGTCACCTGGAAAGGGAGGCAAGAAGTCGGGCGTTTGCCGTGTCACCGTCTCGCCCGGCTGGTCATATTGTCCACGGTTCAGAATTCGAGCTTCACGCGGCTTCGCCAGTTCTTTCCACACCAAAGTGGTGGGGACGGAGGCTTGCAGTTTTTCGATTGCTTTCTGAGTTCCCTTCTCCAAATCGATCAGGGCCAGCCAATCGGGATGCAGGCAATACACCTTTCTGTAGAAGGTCTGCAGCGATTGCTCATCTTCGCCAGTGCGATCGGCTGCTGCGATCTCCAGCCGTTTTACTAATGCGGTCGGGATATCAATCGCAGGTGATCGGAACGCATAGGTTAGTTGGGATGGGCCACTGTGGTTAACGATCTTGAGGTATAGGTCATTGGAGCCTTTTTTTAGCGGCAGTTGGTATTCGCGTTTGAGTGGCTCGAGTTCACGAGAGCCACTCAAGATTCCGATTTGTTTGCCATTCAAATACACGACGTGACCATCATTGCTGCCCAGCAGCAAAGTGACATTGGTTGCGTTGGGTGATTCAATGCTCTGGTGTAACACAACCACTGAGGTGCGATCATCGACGACCGGCAGCGGATTCACTGTGACTTCATGGATGTCCTTGCGTTCTTCCCAGCGATAAGGCTGATCGAGGTGGTTGAACACCTCGTCGACTTTAAATTCGGATTGTTGAGACGCGAACTTGCGGCCATAACCGGGATCAGCACTTTCCACCTCAAATGGACCGATGGTGTGGATCGGGCCAAGTGTGATTCGTTTTGACTCGGGAACTTTTGGCGCGGAGTTTGTCAGTGACAATCGAATTCTCCGAAACTGATGCTTCTTGTGAATCGACTGAAACTTCAACTGCACTCGGATTTTCGCGCCATCTCCATCAGCCAGCAACGAGGGGATGACAAACCAAGCAGTTCGGCCGCCTGGTTTTTGATGGCCACCCACTGCCCATCCTTGGCGTGGGTCTGTCTTGCCATCGATTGCGTAAGTGACAGCGAACGGTCCATCGTTCTGTTCGACATCAGCAAACGCGTGGGAAATCGGTGCTTTCAGCCAGTTGCCTTCCGAAATAGCATCGGTCGTTTCGACCACAATCTCACTGAGCACGACGTTGCCGTTGTCTGATAAGCCAACAAGTCCGTCTGGTTCGGTCACGAAGGCTTCGAGGACTAATGTTTGCCACTGGGTCCCGCTTGGTAAATCCGCAGTGAGGGTAATTGTGTCTTTGTCGCTCACATTGCCTGTGACTTCCAAGCTGCCATCTTCATGGTGTTTTAGTTCCGCGGCAGCATCCGAGGCGGATTGGTCAGTTGGGAGCACATAGGTTTCCGCACTGGTGCCATCAACGAGTGTTTGTTCCCATTGTTTTTGTGCCGCGTCAATCGACGGCAGCGGTCCCTCTTTTTCTTCTTGTAACTGTAGCAGCGAGGATTGAAAGTCGGCCAGTTGTTGTTTTTGCTCATCACTCGGGACGCGGATGACCGGTGCATGGTCTTTGATGTTCTGGTCCATCGCACTACCGTCGAGGCTATTGAAGAAAGCCAGCAACGAGAAGTAATCGCTTTGGGTCAATGGATCGAACTTGTGATCGTGACAAACAGCGCACCCGGTTGTGAGCCCAAGAAAGATCGTGCCAAAGGCATCGGTGCGATCAATACAGTTCCGCGCAAATACTTCGTCGTAGATGGAACCCCCTTCGTTCGTGGTGACGTTTAGGCGATTAAAACCACTGGCAATCTTTTCTGAAACTCCGCCGTTCGCGATTAGATCGCCGGCTAATTGGTGCGTAATGAACTGATCGAACGGCAAGTTGTCGTTGAACGCATCGATTACCCATTGGCGGTACGGCCACATCTCGCGATAGTTGTCGAGGTGCAGACCATGTGTGTCAGCATATCGAACCAAGTCCAGCCAATACCGACCGACATGTTCGCCGTACTGAGGGGATTCGAGCAGACGGTCAATCAAACGTTCGTAAGCTTTTGGTGATTGATCGGCGAGAAACTCGTTGATTTGATCTCGGGTCGGCGGGAGGCCGGTCAATTCCAGGCAGACCCGTCGCAACAGAGTTCGGCGATCCGCTGCTGGATTGACATCCAAATTGACATCCGCGGCTGCTCGGTTGATGAAAAAGTCGATCGGGGTTGATCCGGCATGGGGCGAATCGGCTGGCACTGGGGATTGCAGTGGGGGAAGAAATGCCCAATGTTGTTGGACTTCTGCACCCTCCTGAATCCACTGTCGTAGAGCTTTTTTCTCTGCTGCAGCAAGGGGCTTATGGAACTCAGGCGGTGGCATGATCGAATCAGGATCGGTTGATTCGATCCGTGCGATCAGTTCGCTTGTGTCAAGATTCGACGGTACAACCACGCTCGCCAAACCCTCTGCCGTATCCAATCGCAAGTCAGCTTTCCGCTGCTTTTCATCCGGACCGTGGCAAGCAAAGCAACGATCGGAAAGAATCGGGCGGATGGTCTTGCCAAAATCGATACTTGGTCGGTTCGCTTGTGGTTGAGCACCAGGCAACTGCAACGCAGGCAGTGTGCTGATTGCAAGTATCAAAAACGCGATACGTGGTTTGAGCGACATCGTTTAGCCAAACCTATTGGAGGAAGCTACCGGGGAACTCTCAGTTTAGTGAAGCGGTCCGCCGAGTGGGGATTTCCGCACTCGTTTAAGAACTCGGACGCGATGCCGGCCTTCCCCATCCTCCTCCACCCGGCGTCGCGATCAACAGGCGGTCACCTGTGTGAGCCTGGATCGTCACGGTTGGCGGCAACGCAATCGTTTCATTCCGTTTTATCCACTGGTTTATACCCGATTTACCGGGCTTTCCGCCTGCCGCACCATAGGGTTGGCAAGTCCTGCGACTGGTAATCAACGACACAATCAGCGGCTTCAGAAGTTCGAATTCTCGAATGATTCCGTTGCCCCCGGTGTGCTTTCCTGCACCGCCGCTGGCACGCCGGATGGCAAACTGTCGCAGCCGGATGGGTAGTCGCCACTCGAGGATTTCGGGGTCCGTGATCCGCGTGTTCGTCATGTGGGTGTGGACAGCGTCTGCACCGTGATGTTCAGCGGTTGCTCCGCTACCACCACCGATCGTTTCGTAGTAGCCGAACGATTCATCGCCGAACAGCACGTTGTTCATTGTTCCTTGCGAGGCGGCCGCGACTCCCAAGGCTCCGAGGAGCGTGTCAACAATTCGTTGACTTGTTTCGACATTGCCCGCCACGACCGCGGCGCAATGGTTTGGATCAGCATGAAAGGGTGGGTCGAGCAATCCGGTAGGGATTTCGAGATCGACCTGTCGTAGAACACCATCGCAAAGAGGTAG
>JARGNK010000118.1:0-8053 GCA_029213145.1 Rubripirellula sp.
GGTGTGTGGGCCTCTGGACCGGGCGCAGTGAATCGTTCTGTCCATGAAGAGGCGACATCAAGCCCATTGGTTCCAGCGATGATGTCACCGGGAACACGCATATGGTAGATCTTGCCAACCCGAGCAGAGTAGAAACCGTTCTCGCGAAAGTGCTGGCCGAGATTTGTCGGCGCGGTTCCTTGGTAACGACTAAACATGAACGAGCGTCGTGAAGGAGCGCAAGACGTTCCTTGGCAGTAGGCACGTTCGAAAACCATTCCTTGCTTCGCCAAGGCGTCAAGATTCGGCGTTTGGCAGATCCGATCGCCGTAACAGCCCAACGTGTTGGCTCGCAAATCGTCAGCGACGATCATGAGCACATTCTTAACCCGCGGATTTTTTGGTGTGGCTTCGGCATCGCGTATCGCAAGGAGTACTAAGATGCTTAGCAGCACATAGAGTTGAGCAAAACGCATTGGAGGGCCGGCAATTCATGGTCAGACGGATAGATCAAGCAGTAACCGAAATTACGCATTTTGCCGTCGAGTCCCTCTGACTGCAAGTGAAAAGCCTCTTCGGCCTGATTCCGCTTGTTTCGGTTCAGTCGGATTTTACCGGTGAATTGTCACTTTCTAAAAGGCCGTGTTGATGGCGAACGATGTCGCCTTCAACCAAATAGATTACATCTTCCGCGATATTCTCTGCGAGGTCACCGATGCGTTCAACGTGCCGCGAGGCGCTGAAACAGTGAACCGCGGCTTCAATCTGTTCTTGGTCAGACTTCATGATCTGGTGAAGGCGACCGATCAAAATTTTGTTTAGATTATCAACGGCATCATCGGAACCAATGACTTTCCTGGCTTTCTCAGAATCACGATCGACAAAAGAATCCAACGCAATGCGCACCATTGAATTGGCAGAAGCGACCATCTCGTGGAACTCATCGGGGACTGGAAACAGCGGGTAAAACTCTAATGCCTTGGCTCTTTCGGAGATATTGCAAGCTAGGTCCGCCATCCGCTCCAAATCACTATTTACTTTTACAACGGTGATCAGCCAACGCATGTCAGTGGCAACCGGCTGGTGCAACGCGAGTAATTTAAGACATTCTTCTTCGATTCGCAGCTCGGTATTGTCGACCTCTATGTCATTTGCAATTACTCGGTCAGCCATCTCGCTGTTCCGCTCCAGAAGCGAGCGAACCGATGTCTGTATCATTTGCTCAACGACCCCCATTTGCTCAATCAATTCACGGCGCAGTCGATCCAGTTCGCGGTCGAGATGTTTTGTCATTGGATTCTATTGCTTGCGCCGTTTAATGAGCATCAGGGGAAATCGCCAATTCAATACGTTAGCCGAACCGTCCACGTACATAATCTTCTGTTTGCTTCTGAGTCGGCTTTGTGAAAATTAGTTCGGTATCCCCGGCTTCGATCAACCGGCCTTCAAAAAAGAAGAGCGTACGGTCACTACTCCGAGCGGCCTGCTGCATATTGTGGGTAACAATCACAATCGTATATTGGGACCGAAGTTCGTCCATCAGATTCTCGATTGCTAACGTACTAGCAGGATCTAATGCACTACATGGCTCATCCATTAGGAGCATCTCAGGCCCAACGGCAATGGCGCGGGCAATGCACAGTCGCTGTTGTTGACCACCAGAAAGGCCGACAGCAGGCGAGTGCAATCGATCTTTGACTTCCTGCCAGACAGATGCCTTCCTAAGTGCCCATTCAACAAGGTCGTTCAGCTCGCTTCGATTCAGCTTCATGTGCAAACGTGGCCCGAATGCGACATTCTCGAAGATACTTTTGGGGAAAGGATTTGGTTTCTGAAAAACAATCCCAACTCGACGTCGCAAATCAACCACGTCTGTTCGACTGCTCAACAGATCTTGATCTCCCATTCGCAATGTGCCCGTCGCACGTGCGGAAAAAATTGTGTCGTTCATTCGGTTGAACCAACGCAACAACGTGCTTTTCCCACAGCCACTGGGGCCAATGAATGCTGTGACTTGATTTTTCGGAATATCAAGCGTGATTGAGTGCAGGGCTTGGAAATCGCCATACCAAGCCGACAAATTGTCCAGGTGCAAGGCGACCTCCGGTTTCTGGCCCGGGGCTGCGTTCGCGCTCTCCGAAGGGATTGGTTCGCCGGTGTTATTCATAACTTGGACTTTGCGGTCGCGTGAGACAATGGACATGGGCGACTCTATACTTGTTGCTTGTGCATTCGGTGCCGGATCAAGACAGCTACAGCGTTGAACGTCATCAAAATCGCCAGCAACAGTATGATTCCCCCTGCCGCGATTTGGTGAAATTCTTCCTGTGGACGGCTCGTCCAATTGTAAATTTGCAAGGGCATCACCGTGTAGCTGTCCATCAGGTGATGAGGTGAATTTCGTATGTATACGATTCCTGCAATGATCAAAATCGGAGCGGTCTCTCCAATCGCCCGACTCATCGCGAGAATCGATCCCGTCATGATTCCGGGAATGGATGCGGGTAACGTGACATTCCAGACAACTTGCCAAGGTGTTGCACCGATCCCAAGAGCACCATCACGAAGAGAGCTTGGCACCGCCCGTAATGCTTCCTGAGCGCTGATGATCACGACAGGCAAGATCACCAACATGAGGGTCAAAGCACCGGCCAGAACGCCGCGACCAAACGGCAAGCGAAAGTAGTACCAATTCTTTTCGCTGATGCGGCCAGGTACCGCATTGATGTCGATTGCATAGCTCAGTGCTTCGGGCTCGGCAGGAGCGTCGAACGGATCGGTAACGGTTACCTCAACGGGCACCAGAACATTGTCAACATATTCAAGAGCCTGCATCCCCGGTTTTGGAATCGTTGGAGCATCCGTTCTCGCATTGACTGGAACAAAAAAGTATCGCTCTGCGACTTCCTCGGAACCCATACTCAGAAACGGATCACTCGCAAGGTTCGAAAACTGGTCGTAATAGGTTGCACCGATTTCGTACGCGGCAGCCCCAGGCTCTCGTACCTGATCAAATAGAGAAAACATGGAAACGAACGCAGTTAAACCAAGGATGCCATAAACAACGCTCGGTACACCAGCAAGGTTGCTGATGTTTAGTTGGATCAGCTGGTAAGCTCGCAATGCGAACTTGCTGCGTGGCTTGAATTCTTCGAGCAAAACTGCCGTGCCAATACCCAGCGGCAGGGAAATCAGCGCACATAGGGAGCAAACCCAAAGCGTACCGGTGATTGCCGGCCACATTCCCGCTTCATCCGGATTGGGCTCTGGGGTTCCAAGCACCAATGTCGAGGTGAGTGCTGGAATACCCTCGACCAGTATGGAGGCGAGCAAGAAAACCAGCACCATCACCGAAGCGGCAGCGGTTGCTATGCACAAACGTTGAAACCAACGATCAGTGGACATCCGCCGACGTCCACCGACGAGGGTTGCCCGCTCAGCTGGTGACGGCGATTCCTGCGATGTCAATGTATCGTTGGATGCGGAATCACTCATTCATAGGACTCCCGAAATTTCCGTCGCACCAAATTTCCAATCATGGTCAAGGTGAGGGTAATCAGGAAAAGCGTGAAGGCGACCGCGTACATCGAGTAATACTCGGTACCGAAATTCGATACATCGCCACCGGACATCTGCACCATGAACCCAGTCATGGTTTGGATTTGCTCACGTGGATCGATCGTTGCCTGAGGCCGACTGCCTGCCGCCAACGCCACAATCATGGTTTCCCCAATGGCGCGGGCGATTGCAAGCAGGAATGCACTCACGATGCCGCTTAATGCCGCAGGCACAATCACTTTGATCGTGGCATCGAATTTGGTTCCACCCAATCCAAAAGCCCCGTCCCGCAATGCTTGGGGAACCGCTCGCAACGCATCCTCGGCGAGTGAGCAAACAGTTGGAAAACACAGAATTCCGACCGCAATCCCCGCGCTCATCGCGTTGTATACACTGAATCCATCATGAAGCCATTGCAGGAACGGGGTAATCGTCATCAAGGCAAAGAAGCCATAAACGACGGTTGGAATCCCAGCCAATATTTCCAAGATTGGTTTAAGCACATCACGAACTTTTCGCGGTGCGTATTCGCTCAAATAAATCGCTGTGATCAATCCCAGCGGGAGCGCCAGGCTCATAGCGATCCCTGTCACTAACAAAGTGCCGCTGATTAATCCCCAAATACCAAAGCTCTTCGTTTCACCAAGGAGAGGATTCCATCGAGCAGAGCCAATGAAATTACTAAGCGTAACCTCGTCAGCACTAAAAAATTCCAGGGTCTCGCTGAACAGTACAAAGACAATTGATACGGTCACTAGAAGTGAAAATAAGCCGCAACCAATCAGCAAGAAAAAAAAGAAGGATTCACGGATCCGAATCAAACTGAGATTACGACGTGGCTTCTTCAGGTACTGCCCCACGCGTTGTTCCAACGCATGGTTCTCGGAGTCGCTGAGTGGCACCGAACTCATCGTATAAACGCCTTGGTTTAGATTCCTTGGTCAAACCTGCCGCTGCGGAACGCAAGCCGCACATCTGGCGTCCGTGTAAGGTTCGGACTATTTAATCAGATTCTTGGTTTGGTAAACATCCGTGACCGAACCAGTGCGTTTCTCCATCGACTTGGTCAGATAATGCGTGCCGGTTAGACGTCCCAAGCAGCGTTTCCTTGCCTCCTGATACACCGAAGCCGGTAGCGCAACGTAGCCGGTCGAGGGAGCAAGCTTCGCAGCACTCGCGAGATAAAATCCGACAAACTGCCGAACCTCGGGGCGTGAAAATGACTTCGCGTTCACATAAATGAATAACGGACGACTGAATGGAGAATAGGAACCATTCTCAATCGCTTCAGGTGTGGATGAAACAGGTTCGGAAAGTTCAGGATTAAGAACTGGAACTGAGTTCAGCTTGTCTTTGTTTTCAGTGTAATACGCGACACCAAAAAAACCGATCGCATTGGGTGATCCAGAAACACCAGTCACTAGTACATTGTCATCCTCACTTGTGCTCATGTCTTCCCGTAAAGAACCTGATTTCCCAGCGACGACTTCTTTGAAGTAGTCGAAGGTTCCTGAGTCAGTTCCCGGCGCAAAAATTTGGATTTCTGTATCGGGCCAACCCGTTCGAACTTGTGACCAGGTTTTGGCATTCCCCTCGGTGGTGAAGATTTTTTTAATCTCATCGAGGGTCAAATAATCAACCCAATCGTTCTCCTTGTGGATGACCAGCGTTAAACCGTCGTACGCGACTGGAATTTCAAAGAAGGGTAAGTTGGCCGCCTTGGTTGCTTCAAATTCACTTGCCTTAATCGGCCGAGAAGCGTCCGAGATGTCAGTCTCACCTTTCGTGAAACGTTTGAAACCACCGCCCGTGCCGGATACTCCAACATTGACTGTGACGTTGGGATAACGTTTGTTGAATTGTGCTGCGGCAGCTTCAGTGATCGGAAACACAGTACTGCTTCCATCAATTTCAACTTTCCCTCTAAGCCCGGCGTTTTGAGCATTGGACGGGGAACCGACAAGCGTCATCACCATGGCCAACAAGGAGCAATAGCGAAAAGCTGGAGAAGTCATTTTTCTGCATTGGTTCGGAGGAACTCGAGCCTATTTGAGGCTCGCGAAATTGGATCGAAAGCCAAGCTTCAACTCGCTCGACTCATTTCGCGGTCAGGTTAGCATCGAGGCTATTCAGTGGCGACCGGCAAAGACGCTCTCAAACGATGAAGTTTTCGCGAAGATTTGATGTGCGTTTCATCACGTAAAGGCGTTCGGGTCCATGCAACTATTCCAAAACGACGAGAACGCAGACGTTTGGGGACCTCGGGAAGGACGCAGGCGGACAAGCGGTTCACCGCTCGAACACGGCGGCTCAAACCGCTGAATAAACGAAGGAATGTCCAAGAAAACGGGAGTACGTTCGACGGAGAGGTCGAGCCCCCCCTGGTACATCATTTCACCACGCGATTGCCACCCTCCTTGTGACGCCCCCCTGCTTGTGACGAGGGGCCGGAGCGGTTGGTCCGGCTTGAAGTAGCTGATCCGGTTTACTGGTCAGTCGCAAGCTTTCGAAAGTACGCTTCAATCGCTTCTCGATAATGGGTTGGAAGATCACGACTAATCTGCTGGATAGCCTGCTGCCGCTCGGCGGGTGGCAAATTCCCCCAGCCGTCCCATTCTTCAAGATTTTTGCGATCGACGTCGCCCTTGCCGCTCGCGCCGGCAATTCGGCTTTCGTTCATCGGCGAGCCTTGCCCTTGGCCGCTACCCTGCCCACCCGACGACTGTTGTTGCTGCTGCTGCTGTTGTTGCTGCTGTTGCTCTTCGATCTTTTCGATTAACTTCGAGAGCTTGTCAATTACCTTCTGTTCTTGATTTTGGACATCATCATCTGCTCGTCCCAGGTCCAAGCGACGAGTCACGTCGGTCATAAGTCGCGAGATTTCGTCCAGCGAGTCTTCCTTAAGCGGCTGTATATCGGCGACCATCATTTTCGCGGTGCGGGTGAAGCGGACAGGTGCATCTTCTTCGTTTTCCAGTAGTCGTCGTAGATCGTTCAAGGCTTCATCCTTCATCAGCAAAGCGTGATAGCACGCACCGCGATAAAAAAGCGTGGCCGCCGGATCGATTGACTCGGTTGGGTCGACTTCTGCAAAAGTAGGTAAAGCCTCATCGAAAAATCGTTCACGCACGAGTTCTCGACCAAGCCAAGTTCGAACACTCATCCTCAATGGTTTGGGAAGCGACTCCAAGTCACCGTAGGCCGGTGCGCTGGGATCAACTTTATCTCCCGCAAATGCCAACGTCTGTGAAGATTGGGATGCCAGCTGTTCGACGACAGGAGCCAGCGGTCTCGTGACCTCAATCAATGCGTCTAACGGATCAGTATCTTCCTGTTCGATTGAATCAAGGAATTGCTTGGTCGCTACTTCCATGTCGTCCGGCACGACACCCATTTCGTCGAGTGAGGCCCGCAACATTTGGGTCATTTTTTCAGCGTCATGTCGCTGCCAACTCGCGCGACGATCAAGCGCGTCTGCCGCGAAGACTGACGTCAGTCCTAAAACGGTACCTCCCATCAGCAGACAGCAAGCCATGGCTCGCAAGATGGGAACCGGAAGGTTAGGGGATAGCGTTTTCGATCGCATCACGATCACCTTGTCGTTATTTGTTGCGTTTCGATACGAGATCGCGAGTGATTCGGTAGAGTCGATTTTGTCGCTCGGAAAGGTCCTGAAGTAAGGGGCGTATCTCCTCAGTGGAAGAATCCCCTGCTTCCAGCAGTCCGGCATAGCGATCCGTCGTCGATTTAATGCGACCCTCCATGGTTCGGATCAATTTTAGCTCTGCAAGGGCTTCGACCAAGGGCTGTTCGCCTTGTTGCTGCTGTTGTTGTTGTTGCTGCTGCTGTTGCTGTTGTTGCTGCTCCAAATCACGCTGAGCTTTCTGGACGGCATCGATCATTTCTTCCAAAGCCGCCAAGATATCCTGTTGGACACCCTGGCAAATTGCATCGATTTTCGTCTGCCCCAGCATTTCGGAGACACGTGTCGTGTCCGTACGGATTTGGGAAACAACCTCTGGGAAGGCTACACTCGAGCCCTCCTCGCGTAGCAGGAGCATCGCACGATCTGCTTCCAGCGTAATTTTCTTTTCTTCAAAGGCCAAATCGCCAGCCTTCAAGTCAGTTTGCCGGTTGCGTTGACTTTTCGGTGTTGCAGCGAGAGTCACAGTGTCGTCCAAAACAGCGGTCTGCATCGCGGCCATTTTTCGGAGGCGAGCTTCTAGTTTCGCAAGTTCTCGTTGCAATTCTTCTTCACGCAGTTGACGAAGGATGCGTTCGAGACGATCGATCGCCTCTCGGAGTTTCTCCTCCGCTTCACGCTGACGCTCAGTCGCTTCATCTCGCTTCGCATCCTCGAGTTCTTTCTCTGCCTCTTTCATCTTCTCAATTGCTTCTTGCAATTGCTGCTCTACCTCTTGTTCCGGAGTCTGAGGCTGTTGCTGCTGTTGTTGCTGTTGCTGCTGTTGTTGCTGTTGCTGCTGTTGTTGCTGTTGTTGCTGTTGCTGCTGTTGTT